>NZ_WLUN01000001.1:0-1041 GCF_009706645.1 Providencia sp. wls1914 | reverse complement strand
GCGAACCGAGGGAACTGAAACATCTCAGTACCTCGAGGAAAAGAAATCAACCGAGATTCCCCTAGTAGCGGCGAGCGAACGGGGAGCAGCCCAGAGTCTTAATCAGCATTAGCATCAGGAGAACGGTCTGGAAAGGCCGGCAGTAAAGGGTGATAGCCCCGTATCCGAAGGTGTTAGTGTTGTGAACTCGACGAGTAGGGCGGGACACGTGTTATCCTGTCTGAATATGGGGGGACCATCCTCCAAGGCTAAATACTCCTGATTGACCGATAGTGAACCAGTACCGTGAGGGAAAGGCGAAAAGAACCCCGGCGAGGGGAGTGAAATAGAACCTGAAACCGTGTACGTACAAGCAGTGGGAGCACCCTTGTGGTGTGACTGCGTACCTTTTGTATAATGGGTCAGCGACTTATATTCTGTAGCAAGGTTAACCGTATAGGGGAGCCGTAGGGAAACCGAGTCTTAACTGGGCGAATGAGTTGCAGGGTATAGACCCGAAACCCGGTGATCTAGCCATGGGCAGGTTGAAGGTTGGGTAACACTAACTGGAGGACCGAACCGACTAATGTTGAAAAATTAGCGGATGACTTGTGGCTGGGGGTGAAAGGCCAATCAAACCGGGAGATAGCTGGTTCTCCCCGAAAGCTATTTAGGTAGCGCCTCGTGAACTCATCTTCGGGGGTAGAGCACTGTTTCGACTAGGGGGTCATCCCGACTTACCAACTCGATGCAAACTACGAATACCGAAGAATGTTATCACGGGAGACACACGGCGGGTGCTAACGTTCGTCGTGAAGAGGGAAACAACCCAGACCGCCAGCTAAGGTCCCAAAGTCATAGTTAAGTGGGAAACGAAGTGGGAAGGCTCAGACAGCCAGGATGTTGGCTTAGAAGCAGCCATCATTTAAAGAAAGCGTAATAGCTCACTGGTCGAGTCGGCCTGCGCGGAAGATGTAACGGGGCTAAACTATGCACCGAAGCTGCGGCAGCGATATGTAAATATTGTTGGGTAGGGGAGCGTTCTGTAAGCCTGTGAAGGTG
>NZ_WLUN01000018.1:0-126947 GCF_009706645.1 Providencia sp. wls1914 | reverse complement strand
ATGTTTGAGAACTAACTCCATCGCCGCGACTTTTCGGTGATTCACCAGTTCATCGTCACTTGCCACTGTCACATCCACTAAAGGCAATGGATTACAGTACAAACTATGAGCTAAATCAGACCACTCAAAGCAATCCGTCCATGATTGGGAATAGGGATAAGGGGATTGATTTCCATGATAAAACAGGATGGGAACCACCAGCGGCAAAGTTTGGTGCCCCTGCTGCAAATGCTGATTCATCGCGCAAAATGCGTAATGCATCAGCCGCCAACCCATCAGCTTATCGGGGGAAGATTGGTGCTCCACCAAGAAATAAAAATATCCCTTACCCTTGAGCGTTTGAACGGAATAGAGCATGTCCGAGAAACGAGAGCGCAATGTTTTATCCACAAATGAAGCGCTGGCTAACTTCAACGTATCAAAATTGCAAAGGTGTTTAATGCGATTAGGAAGATGGACTTCAAAAAAATCCCGCGCATTATCCACTTTGCTCATAAAGCCTTTAAAGGTTGAATCATGAGGAGCTACAATTGATTGGGTCACCATCTCGGCCTCGTCTTGGTTCATAAGATGACGAGATACTAACCAATATTTTTGGGAGAGTGATAAAAAGTTAGTCCTAATTTACGATAATTCCTTGACAGATTAACTCTTTGCTTTTAATCGAATTATTTACTTATTTCATTCATAAAAAAAGCCCCTTAACCTGCATGTTGCAGTGCTAAGAGGCGCTTAATAAATTACTACGTTTTTAACGATTATCGTGAATTACGAATTGGCGATAAATTGGTTTCGTAATGTTTGTAATTCGTCACGTACTCGAGCAGCGGCTTCAAATTCCAGATCTTGAGCATGTTTGTACATCTGTGCTTCCAATTGAGAAATACGCTGCTCCAGCTCTTTCGTTGACATGGATTGAACATTAAGCAGAGATTCATCTTTGATGCTCTCTTTGCTGCGCCCTTTCCCTTTGCCACCCACTTTGTGACCAATCTGGAGGATATCCCCCACTTTCTTGTTCAAGCCTTTAGGCGTGATGCCATGGGCTTCGTTAAACGCCATCTGTTTGGCACGACGTCGTTCTGTCTCAGCAATGGCTTTTTCCATGGAGTTAGTGATCCTATCCCCATACAAAATGGCTTTACCGTTCAAGTTACGCGCTGCACGACCGATGGTTTGGATCAGTGAACGTTCTGAACGTAAGAAACCTTCTTTATCAGCATCAAGGATAGCCACCAGCGAAACCTCTGGCATATCCAAACCTTCTCGCAATAAGTTGATCCCAACCAGTACATCAAACTCGCCGAGGCGTAAATCACGAATAATTTCGACACGCTCAACCGTATCAATATCCGAGTGCAAATAACGCACACGCTCCCCATGCTCTTCTAAATATTCGGTGAGATCTTCCGCCATGCGTTTGGTTAAGGTGGTGACCAGCACACGCTCCTGTTTCTGGACGCGAATACGAATTTCGGATAGCAAATCATCCACCTGCGTTGCCACCGGACGCACTTCAATCAGCGGATCAAGCAGCCCAGTAGGTCTAACTACCTGCTCAATCACTTCCTGCCCTGATTTATCCAACTCGTAATTACCCGGTGTCGCAGAGACATAGATAGTTTGAGGCGCTAAAGCTTCAAATTCTTCAAAACGCATTGGGCGGTTATCGAGGGCAGAAGGCAGCCGGAAACCATACTCGACGAGAGTCTCTTTACGAGAACGGTCACCTTTATACATCGCACCAATTTGAGGGATGGTGACGTGAGACTCATCCACAACCAGCAATCCATCAGCGGGCAAATAATCAAATAATGTTGGCGGTGGCTCGCCCGGTGCGCGACCCGAAAGATAACGTGAATAGTTTTCAATACCAGAGCAGTAGCCCAACTCATTCATCATTTCCAAGTCAAATTGGGTGCGCTGAGTGATCCGCTGCTCTTCCAGTAGCTTATGATTCTCTAACAACACTTTTCGCCTATCAGCTAACTCGACTTTGATATTTTCCATCGCCTCAAGAATTCGTTCTCTTGGCGTCACATAGTGAGTTTTAGGGTACACGGTAAAGCGTGGTACGCGATGTTGAATAGCTCCGGTTAACGGGTCGAACAATGATAATCGCTCCACTTCGTCATCAAAAAGTTCAACTCTTAATGCATACTCATCGGATTCTGCTGGGAAAATATCAATCACTTCGCCACGAACGCGGAATGTTCCTCGCGTGAATGCTTGGTCATTACGGGTATACTGCAAGTCTGCAAGGCGGCGCAAAATAGAGCGCTGGTCAATGATCATGCCGTCAGTCAAGTGCAGCATCATTTTTAAGTAGCTATCTGGATCACCCAACCCATAAATTGCAGAGACCGATGCCACTACAATGACATCACGGCGCTCAAGTAAAGCTTTGGTTGCAGACAAACGCATCTGCTCGATATGTTCGTTTACCGAGGCATCTTTCTCAATAAAGGTATCCGAGCTGGGGACATACGCTTCAGGCTGATAATAGTCGTAGTAAGAAACGAAATACTCCACTGCGTTCTCAGGAAAGAAGGCTTTCATTTCGCTGTAGAGTTGCGCCGCCAAAGTTTTGTTATGTGCCATCAACATCGTTGGGCGATTTTCTTGCGCGATAACGTTGGCAATTGTAAAAGTTTTACCCGACCCCGTAACCCCTAACAAGGTTTGATGAGCAAGACCATCTTCTAACCCTTCTCTTAATTTACGAATCGCCTCAGGCTGATCGCCTCCCGGCTGAAAATCAGAATACAGTTTAAAATCCTTGCTCATAGTTATGCCTCTTTAATAATCTCTCGCCTATGATACTGGATAAAAAACCAGCTTCAAGTGCTGGCGATAAATTTCCTTTTTATGAGGTTGAAATCTGTTTACGAAAATGTTATCCCCAAAATAAAACTTGACCTTTTCGAAAGTGGATATTTTATGCTTTTAGACTTTTTGGCTTTAACGCAAATCTAAATAGAACGCTTGCTTTTATTTAACTAATTGTATTTAAATAAAATTATATAAAAGCCCAGAATCACATCAAATAAAGGCAAAGCCGCTTGTCACCTAGCATCAGAATGGTTTTTGAATGTTAATTCACAAGGTTATCCACAGAAATAGTGGATAACTCTGGAAGCCCTTCCGCCTCATGCACTCCCGTAACATGCTCATTTTACGGTTTGGCAATAAAATGACAGAAATATGGCGAAATGGTGAAAGTGTTTTTACTCTCCATTCGCGACAAAAGAAAAATATTCTGTTTTTTTACGGAAACTACTTAGTATTTTCCCGATGAAACTTGACAAAAAAAGGATCATTAACGTTAAAAAAGATCGGCGAAAACAAGTCAAAGGCGTATTCCCGCCATAGCTAATTGTATAGCGGGTTTATGACGATTTTTAAGGGATCTTAAAGGAAGGAAAGGTCTAAATATTGCCCTAAACAATCGGTAGATTGGCTTTCGATATGCGGGATGATCCCTAAGCATGGCGCATCGATCATACGCTTCAATGCAGTGAGATATTCTTGTTGATATGTGCCCGCAGGCTCCACTTCATTCGCAACCCAGCCAACTAAAGATAACCCAGAGGCTTTCACAGCTTGCGCGGTTAATACCGCATGGTTAATACATCCAAGCTTCACACCAACCACCAAAATCACGGGTAACTGCTGCTCAACCACCCAATCTGCGTAGGTTTGTTCGGCAGATAATGGGGTATACCAGCCGCCAGCACCTTCCACTAGTACCCATTCAGCCTGCTTCTGTAACTGTTTTAGCCCTTGAGTCATCACAGAAAATTCAATGGGCTGACCTGTTTTTTCACTAACAATGTGTGGTGATGTCGGCACTTCAAAAATGATGGGATTGATTTGCTCATAAGGCACTGTAACGCGGCTATTAGCTTGCAGTTGTAGTGCATCGCTATTACGCAAACCTTGAGCCGTCATTTCGCTACCTGAAGCAACTGGCTTATACCCTACGGTTTTCAGCCCTTGCAGATTAGCCGCTTGCAACAATGCACAACTCGACATCGTTTTGCCGATTTCAGTATCGGTTCCGGTTACAAAATACGTTTTAGTCACGATAAATAATTCCAAATACAGTTTGATAGGTTAATGGCAGCCCTTTCTCGGTATTTGGGTATACCTCGATGAGTTGCTGCAAACGCTGACGTGTCATCAGCCCCGCTTGGCGACCCGCAGTTAAGTGAGTTGCGCCGATCCCCTTCACCGAATTAAGCAATTCAATGAGGTTAGAAAAATAGAGCGTATCCGCTTGTTGATAAAGTTGGCTACGCCACGCCTGACAGCTCTTAATAATCTTTGAGTAGGGTAAAAAACGGTTAACATGAGGGGAGTCATCTAACGCTTTCCAAGCCGTCGAGAGTTCACCAAGGGAGTGCTCCGCTAATGTGGTGAACCCGATAATGCCACCAGGCTTGGTCACACGATATAACTCGCTTAGAGCATGAGATAGATCATCGCACCACTGAATGGCTAAATTCGAAAATACCCAATCAAAACTGGCATCCTCAAAAGGAAGTGTGTCCATATCCCCACACACATAACGGTGCGCCGCTTGCTTGCTTCGCGCGACATCCAGCATGCCCGCGGAGAGGTCAAGCGCCGTCACATGCGCTCCCATCTGTTTGATAATTTGGCTAAAAAATCCTGTTCCACAACCTGCATCTAATACCTGTTGAGAAAACATAGAAGTCTCTATTGCCCCGTGGCTTTCTAACAAGCTAAGCAGCTGCTTACCGCTATTTTGTTGATAGCTAGCCAGAGAATCATAACGGGAAGCTGCACGCCCAAATGCCGACGCTATCTTGGCTTTTTCTCGAGTATTTCGCGATAAACTCGCCTCATCATGATACAAAGACAAACTCATTGAGTGCCTCCAATAATTTGTCGATATCGTCTTGCTGATGAGCAGCGCTTAATGTCATGCGTAATCTGGCACTACCCGGTGGAACCGTCGGTGGTCTAATAGCTTGAACCCAAATGCCTTTCTCGCGCAAAAATTGTGATAACTGCAAACTCTTTTCGTTATCCCCGACAATCAGCGGTTGGATAGCCGTATTCGAATCCACTAGATGCATATCCGGTAAATTAAGCTGGCGCTTAAAATAGTGAATATTGCGCTGTAATTGAGCTCGCTGCTCGTCCGCTTGTTGAATTTCTCCTACCGCCGCCGAGATAGCAACGGCTTGAGCCGGAGGCATTGAGGTGCTGTAAATAAGGTGGCGAGCCGCTTGAATTAAAAAGTCCGCAGTGCGTTCATCACACAACACCGCTGCCCCGCTAACGCCAACGGCTTTACCAAAGGTGGCCACGAGAATATCGGGCTTAATACCATATTCATCACAACTACCACGCCCTTGCTTGCCCCAGATCCCAAGTCCATGAGCATCATCCACCATCAACCATGCATCGTGGGCGCGAGCCAGTGTTTGCAGTTCATCAAGTGGTGCACTGTCCCCATCCATGCTGAACACCCCTTCCGTCACCACTAACGTTTTCGCTGTATGGGGTTTGCTGATTAGTTTTTTTAAGGAATCAACACTATTGTGGCTAAAGCGTCGTAACTGGGCTTGGGAATGCATCGCCCCTTCTAACAAAGAAGCATGGCTGAGTTTATCAGCCAAAATACGGTCTTCCGCCGTCATTAACGCGGTGATCAAAGCATGGTTAGCGGCAAAGCCAGAGATAAACAAAATGGCACGTGGATAACCTAGCCAATCCGCTAGCTTCTGCTCCGCTTGGTAATGAGCGTGAGTGAACCCCGTGATATGCCCAGAGCCACCACTTCCAACCCCATACTCTTGCGCACCTTGCTGCCAAGCACGGATAATTTCGGGGTGTTGGCTCAGCCCTAAATAATCATTTGACGAAAAATTCAGGTAGCTTTTGCCTTGAAAATGGAGTTCCCGACCAGAGCTTTTTTCAATACATCTGCGCTCGCGCCATGCAGAAGCGTCTTTACGCTTCTGCAATTGGCTATCGATAAACGATGTCCAGCCCATCAGACTGCCGCATTATAGAATTGCGGATTGTCAGCGGTTAACAGTGTTTCTGCCAGTTTCGCTGCTTGTAGGTCTTCCCCGTCTTCCATTTCAATACGCTCAGGGTTGATATTCAGCTTTTTAAACAGCGCAATATCTTTATTTTCATCCGGGTTTGGTGTGGTTAACAATTTGCAGCCATAGAAAACAGAGTTCGCACCTGCCATAAAGCACAACGCTTGGGTTTGCTCGTTCATATGCTCACGCCCTGCGGATAAACGCACGTAGGAGCTTGGCATCATAATCCGCGCCACAGCAATAGTACGAATAAAATCAAAGGGATCGACATCGTCGTTATCTGCCATTGGCGTGCCTTCAACCTTCATCAACATATTGATAGGCACACTTTCTGGTGGCTTTGGTAAGTTCGCCAGCTGCACGAGTAATGCCGCACGGTCACTGACTTTTTCACCTAGGCCCAAAATGCCACCTGAACAGACTTTAATTCCCGCATTACGTACGTTATCCAGCGTATCTAAACGGTCTTGGTAAGTTCGCGTGGTGATAATATTGCCGTAATATTCCGGTGAGGTATCAAGGTTATGGTTATAGTAATCCAAACCCGCATCCGCTAAGCGACCTGCTTGCGAATCGTCAATCATTCCCAGCGTCATGCACGTTTCCATGCCTAGCGCTTTCACTTCCTTGACCATCATTTCAAGGTAAGGCATATCACGCTCTTTCGGGTTACGCCACGCAGCCCCCATACAAAAACGCGTAGAACCGGCATTTTTCGCTTTCTTCGCCGATTCAACCACTTGCTGGACTTCCATCAAGCGTTCAGTTTCTAAGCCCGTTTTATACCGCGCACTCTGAGCGCAATACTTACAATCTTCAGGACATGCCCCTGTTTTGATAGATAGCAGCGTGCTCACTTGCACTTGTTGCGGGTCAAAATGTTGGCGATGTACTTGCTGTGCTTGAAATAATAATTCAAAAAACGGCATTGAAAACAGTTCGTTAGCTTGTTTTATTGTCCACTGTTTTAGTTGGCTCACGGGAACTCTCCAGTTGAAAAAGTTGTTGCCAGTTTAAATATTGCGATTATCATGTCAACTAAATGATCTAAAAAAAGTTGACGAAAAATGATTATGGACATCTGTGATATTGCTTTTGATGCCAAGCACATTTGGCATCCTTACACCTCAATGAGCCACCCTATTCCTGCCTACCCAATCGTTGCCGCAGAAGGTGCGGAGCTGATTATGGAAGATGGTAGAAGGCTGGTGGATGGAATGTCATCATGGTGGGCAACCATTCATGGCTATAATCACCCGGTACTCAATCAAGCAGTCACCGACCAACTGGCGAAAATGTCCCACGTGATGTTCGGGGGTATTACCCATCCACCTGCCATTGCATTATGCAAACAACTGGTTGCCATCACCCCTGAGCCATTAGAGTGTGTTTTCCTTGCAGATTCAGGCTCCGTCGCCGTGGAAGTTTCCTTAAAAATGGCGCTGCAATACTGGCAAGCTCGTGGTGAAAAGCGCCAGCGAATTCTCACGTTACGTCATGGTTATCATGGGGATACTTTTGGTGCGATGGCGGTGTGTGATCCTGACAATTCCATGCACGGTTTATACAAAGGTTATTTGCCGCCTCATATTTTTGTCGACGCGCCTCAATGTGGTTTCCATGATGAATGGAATGAAAATGATCTTCAGCCACTCAAGCATCAACTTGCCGAAAACCATCAAGATATTGCTGCGATCATCCTCGAACCTATCGTACAAGGTGCGGGCGGAATGCGTTTCTATCATCCTAATTACCTTAAAGGCGTTCGTGAACTTTGCGACCATTACGGATTACTGCTGATTGCGGATGAAATCGCCACAGGGTTTGGTCGTACCGGAAAGTTATTTGCTTGCCAGCATGCGGAAATTTCTCCTGATATCATGTGCCTAGGAAAAGGTTTGACGGGAGGCTATATGACACTCTCGGCCACCATTGCCACTCGCCATGTCGCGGAAACCATCAGTAATGGGGAAGCTGGCTGCTTTATGCACGGACCGACCTTTATGGGGAACCCATTGGCCTGCGCCGTTGCCAATGCCAGTTTGAAATTATTGCTAGAAAGCCCATGGCAAGAAACTGTTGCCAACATTGAACTGCAACTAAGAACAGAGTTACTTCCCCTTGCCCGTTATTCAAGTGTTCAGGATGTTCGGGTGTTAGGCACTATTGGTGTGATTGAGATGAAGCAGCCGGTCAATACGGCCGAATTGCAGAAAGTTTTTGTGGCTGAAGGGGTATGGGTACGCCCATTTGGTAAGCTTATTTATGTGATGCTGCCGTATATTATTACCCCTGAGCAGCTGAGTAAAATAACTCAAGTAATGGAAAAAGTGCTCGCCGCTTAACGTAAAATGTCGCTGAGCTATCCACTCAGCGACATTTGCTCAACCTTTAACGGAATGTCACCCACATACAGCCCGCAGAGGCTTTATAACGCGCTAATTCAGTCAATTTTCCAGTGATAGAATCAATCTCTGACACTGAAATATGATCAGATTTTTGTCCACTCGACACCAAGAAACGCCCTGATGGGTCAATATTAAAACCACGAGGCTGCGCTTGCGTTGGGTAGCGTCCAACTAAACTTAACTCGCGCCCATTCTCAGACACTTGATAGTGAGCTAAGTAACTTTCTGAGCGTTCACTCGCATATAAATGACGACCATTTGGCGTGATATGAATATCCGCTGCCCAACGCTGGCTCAGATTACCCGCAGGGTACAACGCGACATTCTGCATTTCACGGTAACGCGTAAATTTATGATAAACGTTGATCGTGGAATCTAGTTCATTCAAGCAGTAAATCACTTTTTCTTGAGGGTGTAGCGCTAAATGGCGAGGACCTGCTTTTGGTGCCGTTGTAATTTGATCCGCTGTAGCTTCGGTTAAATAACCATTGTTTGCCAGATCAAATAAACGAATATGATCTTCGCCTAAACATGGCACCCACAGCTGCTGATTATCAGCGTCCATATGGGATGAATGCGGATGGCGTAATCCTTCGATAACTTGAATTGGTGCCCCTGCAACGCCGTCACTACCAATCGGTAATACCGTTAAATTATGCTGGTGGTAAGAAGGAACAAATAGAAATTTACCGCTATTATCCAGCGATAAATGCACAGGTTTTCCTGGCACGCAGGTTTGTGCTTTAAAACGTAATGTACCTTGAGGTTCAATATTATAGGTCACAACACTCAGGTGAGGCCCGATCCCGATATACAGATGCTTTTTATCGTGGCTCACCACCATTGGCTGCACTTGCCCCGGCGTATTCACGGTTTGCAACAGTGAGAGTTCACCCACTTGATTCATCGCCCAAACGTGAATTTGTTGGGTTTCTGGGCTGGCAACATAAACAACCTGATCCATCCTGACTCCTTGATTGATAGTAAAATCATCGAATGAAATGATGGACTGACTATACCGAAAAAAAATCAAATTGCCGCTAAAAAACCAAATTACGGTTAAAAACCCAATCACCACTAAAAACCTACGCAGCACAGTTTAGTGTATAAACACTAATCAACTTCAGTTATCATAAAGCCCTAAAATGAATCCGAAAAAATCATATGGAGTCGTTTATGTCATACCGTGTTATTGCCCTTGATCTCGATGGAACGCTACTTGATCACCAGAAAAAAATTCTGCCCGAATCTTTAGAAGTCCTGAATGAAGCCCGTCGACAAGGGGTCAAAGTCATCATTGTGACAGGTCGCCACCATGTGGCCATTCATCCGTTTTATCAGACACTTGACTTAGATACCCCTGCAATTTGCTGTAACGGTACCTATCTGTATGACTATTTAGGTAAAAAAGTCTTAGAGTCCAACCCAATGACGGTGGATTCCGCTGCTTTACTGATTGAAAAACTGCGCGGCTCTGATATTCAACATTTAATGTATGTTGATAATGCGATGCTATATCACACGAAAACTGAAGGTGTGACGCGGACATTAAATTGGGCGCAATCTTTACCTCAACACCAGCGTCCAACTTTCGAATTTATCGAAGACTTCGCTCATGCGCTCAATCAATATGAGTATATTTGGAAATTTGCTGTCACCTCCCCAGACCATCAACGCCTGCACGATGTTGTTCGTGAAATTGAGTCAGAATTAGACTTAGATTGCGAATGGTCGTGGGAAGATCAAGTGGATGTGGGTCGCAAAGGCAATAGCAAAGGCCAGCGCCTGAAAGAATGGGTCGAATCCCAAGGCATGAGCATGAATGATGTGGTTGCTTTCGGCGATAATTTCAATGATTTAAGTATGCTAACGACTGCAGGCCTAGGAGTTGCTATGGGCAATGCTGTTGATGAAATCAAGCAGCAAGCGAAGCTTGTCACTCGCGTGAATACCGAACCGGGTATCGCCGAAGTGATCCGCAAATATGTTTTGTAAGAAGTACTGTCGCATAGATAAATGCATAACTCGGAGCAAGGCTCTAAGTTATTCGCATTGCAGCTAGGCGACGAATTCACTCATCCCTAGGAGCATACACAAGTATGTGACTAGGGTGAGTTAATGAAGGCAACAACGCTGCGGTGTGAAGAATGACGAGCCTTAACATGGCGGTATGAAGAACGACAATCCTTTAGAATGTTTTAGAAAGTGATGCCGACTTAACCTGCGCAAACACCTTCCGCCCCTTACGGATCGAAAGTTCATCCCTAGCCCAGCGCGTGATCCTCGCCCACAGATAGTGTTCATCACCCAAATCTAACTTCACATCCACTTGCTCGCCATCTTCTATCCACTCCACCACTTCCGCAGATAGAATATTTCGGATACTACTAACTTGCGGTTTTTCAAGCACTAAAGAGACATCAGACGCATCAATGCGTAACCGCAACGCACTGTTTTTATCTACATCGATGCGGGGGATCCACAATTTTTGATTGCCAACCATCACCGCCGTCATCTGATAATCTGGATGCTGGCTATGCACTTCCACACTCAGCACGCTACTCAAGGTTTCTTGCTGCAACCAAGGTCGCAGAGCGCTACTTGCCCACACCTCTTCTAGGGGGCCAAATGCCTTCACTTTACCTTGCGCCATGACGATAACTTTATCAGCCAAACGCAGGATTTCATCGAGGCTATGACTGACATACAAAATTGGGATTTTAACGTCTTGGGAAAGCTTTTCTAAGTAAGGCAATAATTCACGCTTACGTGGGAGATCAAGGGAGGCTAATGGCTCGTCCATCAACAGAATTTCAGGCGCTGTTAATAATGCGCGCCCAATCGCCACCCGCTGTTTTTCCCCACCGGAGAGGGTCATTGGAAAGCGATTTAGTAATTTTTCAATTCCCAGCAATTCAACGATATCGTCGAATCGCTCTTTCATTTGCGGCGCCATACCGTAACGTAAATTACTTTTTACGCGGTAGTGAGGAAATAACCGAGCATCTTGGAAAACATAGCCAATATGGCGCTTTTCTGGGGGTAGACAGATGCCTTTTTCGATATCCACCAGCGTACGTCCATTTAGGACTATCCGCCCTTTATTTGGCTTAGTTAATCCGCCTATCACATTGATTAGTGATGTTTTTCCCGCACCGGATAATCCAAAAACTGCCGTGATGCTCTCCGTGGGTAACTGGGTATTCACTTCCATTTGTAAATCACCCAATCTTTGAGCGAAATTTAGTTCTAACATATTAGGCTACCCCCAGACGCTTCTTGCCCCAACGGGTCAGCCATTCTGAAATTAATAACGAAATTAAGGCTAAGACAATCGCAATAATACACAAACGCGCCGCATCGGTTTCTGCTCCTGGCGTTTCTATCAACGTATACATAGCAAGTGGGATTGTCTGAGTTTCCCCTGGAATATTAGACACAAACGTAATGGTTGCCCCAAATTCGCCAAGAGAACGTGCAAACGCTAAAACCGTACCGACGATAATTCCCGGTAACGATAATGGGATGGTGATCGTGAAAAAAACTCTTAATGGGCTCGCACCAAGGGTTCGTGCTGCTTGTTCCAGCTTTTTATCTACGGCTTCTAACGCTAAGCGTATCGCTCTCACCATTAATGGAAATGCAACCACCGCCGATGCTAATGCGGCTCCTCGCCAACTGAATGTAAAACTGAAACCAAACCAGTCATACAGCCATTCGCCAATGAACCCTCGCTTTCCCATACTGACGAGTAGCAAATATCCCACTACCACTGGTGGCAGCACCAGTGGTAAGTGGATAATACTGTCGAGCAATGTTTTGCCAGGAAAATGGCAGCGGACTAATACCCAAGCCATCAAAATACCAAACGGTAAGCTAAATAGCACCGCCACGCTGGAAACTTTTAAACTGAGGTAAATCGCTTCCCATTCATAAGGACTTAACATCTGCAACGATATGATCTCTTAATTATTTTTGATTTGGAGTGAAGCCGTAACGCTTGAATATTTCTGAAGCCGCAGGGGTTTTCAGGTATTCATAGTAGTCACGGGTCGCTTTATTATCCTGATCTTTCACAATTCCCATTGGATATTCAACAGGTTTATGAGTGTCAGCAGGGAAAATACCCACTACTTTTACTTTTTGGCTTGCAACAGCATCGGAGCCGTACACAATACCTAATGGTGCTTCTTGACGCTCAACTAGCGCCATGCCGCTACGTACGTTGTTAGTACGCGCTAATAATGGGTCAACCGTTTCCCAAGCCCCTAAATAGGTTAATGCTTCTTTCGCATAGATCCCAACAGGAACGTGGTCAGGGTCGCCGACTGCTAAGCGGCCGCCATCTAACAGTTTTTTCCAATCTGTCTGTTTGTTAATTTCCACTTTATCGATTTTTGAATCTTTCGGTGCAATCAACACTAACTCATTACCTAATAAAGTATAACGGGTGTCTTTAACCATCAGATTTTTATCAATCGCAAAGTCCATCCACTGCTGATCAGCAGAGATAAACATATTTGCCGGTGCACCTTGCTCAATCTGGCGAGCCAGCGTTGAAGAGGAAGCATAAGAAGCCACCACTTCAACATTCGTTTCTTTCTTATATTGCTCTGAAATTTCATTCAGTGCGTTAGTCAGTGACGCTGCTGCAAACACGGTAATTTTTTCAGCTGCGAAGCTATTACCCGCCATAGTCAGTGTTAACGTGGCACCCGCAACCAGAGATATCAAACCTTTTTTCATATTAATCCACCATTGTATTATTTAACACGCTATATATATCAAGATATAGCGTTAACTTAAAGTCAAACAATGCATAAAGGTGTGCTAGCTCAATAATTGATGAATTTACGAACTCATAACAATAATATCGACAGGAGGATAGACAACATTAGTGTTTTAAGTTGACTAGTATGACAAGGTGTTAACAGGCAGATTTTTAGGGGATAAAAATGACTTGCCCCCCGACTATGGAATAGCCAGAGGGCAATAATTAGCACGAAAATAAACCTATAAAAGGTTATTTTCTTTCTTCATGATGGTGATGTGGGACGTGCGCTTTAGACAATAGGTTAAAGAATGAACCTAAGCCATAGATCAGACCCATGATCATTACCATTACAACCGGAACCATTAACAGGGCAAAGCCCAAACTTTTGATAAGTTCTAACATCTAAGCCTCTTCAGTGATACTGTGCTCACCAGCATTCTGATACGCTGACGAGGGAAAATCGATACAATGAAAATAATAACGCACAATAGCATTATATTGCATACTATTTTAGACAAATTATTATACTAGCAAGATACGAAACGTGCTTTTTGCCTTTGCCGCCACAATCCTAGCAGGGAGATCTTAACAATGCAGGCCGAAATCTTACTTACATTGAAGCTACAGGGAAGTTTATTTGCCGACCCTCGCCGAATTGCTTTACTAAAACAAATAAAAGCGACAGGATCAATTAGCCAAGGTGCTAAACTTGCAGGGATCAGCTATAAAAGTGCGTGGGATGCCATCAATGAAATGAACCAACTCACTGATGACATTCTGTTGGATAGATCAACCGGAGGCAAAGGTGGTGGCGGAACCACGCTCACCCAGTATGGGGAAAGATTAATCCAGCTCTATGATTTACTGGGGCAAATTCAACAAAAAGCTTTTGATGTGCTCAAAGATGATAGCCTTCCTCTTGATAGCCTGCTCGCTGCAATTTCTCGCTTTTCATTACAAACCAGTGCCCGCAACCAGTTTTTCGGCACTCTGATTGCACGAGATCACAACCATGTTTTACAGCACGTTCAAGTGAAACTGGCCGACAAGAAAACCGTCATTAACGCCGCACTCACCGAATCTAGCGCTAACCGCCTTGGCTTAGTTGAAGGAAAAGAAGTCCTCGCCCTGATTAAAGCGCCGTGGGTCAAACTGACCAAGAAACCAAGCGAAACCCATTTTGATAATCAACTCTCAGGCACCGTTTCAACCCTCGAAAGAGGCCCTGAAAACAGCGAAATCCTTGTCACTTTAGCGGGTGGAGAAACACTCTGCTCCACCTTATCAAATCAAGAAGTTGATGCGTTAAAGCTGGCGATTAACGATCCAATTACAGCGCTATTTAATGCTGATCAAGTGATTATCGCTACACTTTGCTAGATTTTTAGGGGTTAATGCCCCTAATATTGTCCCTGATTCACTATTTTTTAGCTTCCTCTCATGTCGACTTATTGACTTTACTTGTAAACCTGATTATTTGTGATAGCAGGCAGGTCAATGATAAGGAAGCTAAATGAGCTCGATAACAATACAAAATGGGTGCTTTAAACTGAGCGAAACCCAAACGCTCGATATTCCTCATCTCGAAATTCATTCGGGTGAAAGCTGGGCTTTTATTGGTGCCAATGGTAGCGGAAAGTCATCGCTAGCACGCGTACTCTCTGAGGAGTTGCAATCCCTTTCCGGTATCACCCAAAGCGGCTTCAAATCCCCTATTCGCCTCTCTTTTGAGCAGCTACAAAAAATCATCGCAGAAGAGTGGCAACGTAATAATACCGACTTACTCAGTGACGATGAAGAAGATACTGGCTTTACTGCCGCGGAGATTATTCAACTTCATCATAAAGATAATGAATTGTGCTTAGAGCTTGCGGCTAGATTTGGTATCAGCGATTTGCTATCACGTCGCTTTAAATACCTGTCTACGGGGGAAACTCGCAAAGTCCTACTGTGCCAAACGTTGATGGGTTCTCCAGACTTACTGATCCTCGATGAACCCTTTGATGGCTTAGATATTTATTCACGAAGCAACCTTAGCGAACTGCTCTTTAGCCTGCATGATAAAGGACTCACTGTCGTATTGGTGCTCAACCGCTTTGATGAGATCCCCGATTTTGTTGAGCACATTGGTGTTGTCGCTGACTGTAAACTCACTCTAAGTGGCGAGAGAGAGTCAGTGCTTGCTAACACGCTGATCCACCAGCTACAGCACAGCGAAAAAATCAAGCAACTTACTATTCCTGAACAAGAAGACCCAACTCTTGAAGATACGCTTGATAAAGAGACACCACGTATTGTTTTAAATAATGGCGTCGTTAGCTACAACGATAAACCCATTTTGCATGGGCTAAGCTGGCAAGTTAATCCCGGAGAACACTGGCAGATCATTGGTGAAAATGGTGCAGGTAAATCCACGCTATTAAGCCTGATCACTGGTGACCATCCTCAAGGTTATAGTAATGATTTAACCTTGTTTGGACGCCGTCGCGGCAGTGGAGAAACGATTTGGGATATTAAGCGCCATATTGGCTATGTCAGTAACAGTATTCATCAAGAATATCGAGTGGCAACCAGTGTACTCAACGTCATTATTTCCGGTTTCCATGACTCCATTGGTCTGTATCAAACACCTTCAGACCGCCAAGTTCAATTAGCTTATGAATGGCTAGCACTACTTGGATTTGCGCCACAAACGGCTCAACAACCATTTCATAGCTTATCGTGGGGTCAACAGCGATTAATTCTGATTGCTCGCGCTTTGGTTAAACACCCTACCATGCTTATTTTGGATGAACCTCTTCAAGGGCTTGATGGGCTAAATCGCCTGCTGGTTCTGCGTTTTATCGATATTATGCTTAGCCGAGGAAATACTCAGCTATTGTTTGTTTCACATCACCAAGAAGATGCTCCATCGTGTATTACCCATCGACTGAAATTTGTTCCTGATGGGGATAAATACCACTACGATATTGAAGTCGTCTCAGAACTATAACCCCGTTATCTTGCTGGTAAGTATTTACTTACCAGCATCATTTATTACCGCTTATCAAATTCCCCAATAAATTAATCCAGCACATATTATTATTAAATTTTTCACTTGCTGTATCGATTCACTTAGGGTTAAATCTATGCCATACCTTCTGATTTACTGAGTCAGTGACACGGTGCTAAAACACCTAATAAACTAAATCGTTTCGCCTAACCTTAAGTTAAATTAAAATCACTAATCCCTAGATATTATTGATTTTTTTGGCTTAAAACTGAGAAAACGTCATGTTGTCACTAGCGTTCGGGGCGACTATCCCTATAATGTAGGTCAGCAATAATTCATTTCTAATTTGAATGTACTGATAGGAGTTTTAGCTATGGCTGTAACTAAACTGGTTTTAGTAAGACACGGTGAGAGTGAGTGGAACAAAGAAAACCGCTTCACCGGTTGGACTGATGTAGAACTGTCAGAAAAAGGTCGTGAAGAAGCCAAAAATGCAGGTCAACTGCTGAAAAAAGAAGGCTTTGTTTTTGATTTCGCTTATACCTCCGTTCTAAAACGTGCTATCCACACCTTATGGAACATTCTGGATCAAGTTGAACAGCAATGGCTGCCAGTTGAAAAAAGCTGGAAACTAAACGAGCGTCACTACGGTGCACTGCAAGGTTTAGATAAATCAGAAACTGCTGCAAAATACGGTGATGAGCAAGTAAAACTGTGGCGTCGCGGTTTTGCTATCACTCCACCAGACCTGACTAAAGATGATGAGCGTTTCCCTGGTCATGACCCACGTTACGCAAACTTGAAACCATCTGAACTGCCAGTCACTGAAAGCTTAGCAACCACTATCGACCGTGTTGTTCCTTACTGGGAAGAAGTGATTAAACCACGTGTTGAAAAAGGCGAGAAAGTGATCATCGCAGCTCACGGTAACTCACTGCGTGCACTGGTTAAATACTTGGACAACATGGGTGAAGAAGAGATTCTGAACCTGAACATCCCAACAGCAGTGCCACTGGTTTATGAGTTCGATGAGAACATGAAACCAATCAAACGCTACTATCTGGGTAACCAAGATGAAATCGCAGCAAAACAAGCCGCGGTTGCAAACCAAGGTAAAGCGAAGTAATTACTAACTTTTCTTTATGCCTATTGAGGGTTAAGCCAATGGCTTAGCCCTTTTTTATTGGCATTTTTCTTTATTTTTCGAGTTTGATTATAAAATCCATCACCTCGGAGTGTCGAAAATACCGATAACCGACTATCATAGGGAAAAATTCACTGAAAGGTTGATAAATCAAGAAAATGAATAAGTTTAATCTTTATGTCTGGGTGGGGTTAATCCTCAGCGCCAGTATTTTAGGTGCGCTACTGTATATGTTACAAACGGGGGAAATGACCCTTGAAGGACCTGCGGGGAGTGCAAATCCTGAGCTGATGAAAACATTGATGATTATTGCGTGTGTCAGCTTCCCACTGCAAATCGTCAGTATGATGGTACTCAATTATAAACCTACATTCGCCATTGTTCTTGCCGTGATCAGCAGCGTCGCACTCATGCCAATTACTATTGTATTTGCGATGGGGATGGTCTTTTCTGCCATTCGCTGGCGTTACCACCAACTCACGCCATTTGATACCACCATCAATGTCCCTTTCGACGTCAGTATCCCGATGAATAAACGCAGCAATACAATGATGGTATTCCCGATTGCGATTTTAGGTATTGTATTGATTATATTAAGCCAAAGCCTAGGTATGTTTTTATTCGTACTGGCCGTTTTCTTAGGTTTCTTTGGTAAAAAAGCCAGCACTAGTACCTACTTAGCAATTAAAGATGCGCATTTTTATATTCGCCCGAATATCTTTGCTTATTGCTACCGTATTCCACTCAAAGATGTGTTCTACGTAAAAAGTGAAAAAGGAAAATTATTTTTCATAGCCAAAGTGGATGGTTCAGATATTCAGCTCTCTGCTAATCCTGCAAATATGGCACCTGAAGATCAGGCAAACATTGAAAAATTATTAAGCCGAGTGCAGAAATAATCACAAAAAAGCCAGTTCCTAAATTAACGAACTGGCTTTTTTCAGATTTTAAACGCGTTTTTTATTAATTACTTTTGGCGACGTGCAATTACTGCATCGGATAACTGTCGTAAAACTTTTTCCGTATCATCCCAGCCAATACATGCATCCGTGACACTTTTGCCGTAAACCAAAGGCTCGCCAGATTCTAAATTCTGATTACCTTCAACTAAATGGCTTTCAATCATAACGCCCGTAATTGAACGGTCACCATTGCTCAGCTGTGCACTGACATCCGTTGCAACTTCCATCTGTTTTTCAAACTTCTTGCTACTGTTAGCATGGCTAAAGTCGATCATAATGCTTGGGATGAGCCCTGCATTCGACAGTCCTTCGCGTACTTCTTTAACATGTTCAGCACTGTAATTTGGCGTTTTACCACCACGTAAAATAATATGGCAGTCAGGGTTTCCGCTGGTATTCACGATAGCTGAATGCCCCCATTTAGTAACGGATAAGAAACTGTGTGCTGAACGCGCAGAGTTAATCGCATCAATCGCAATTTTAATCGTGCCATCAGTTCCGTTTTTAAACCCAACCGGGCAAGACAAGCCAGAAGCTAATTCACGGTGAATTTGCGATTCAGTCGTACGCGCACCAATAGCGCCCCAACTCATTAAGTCGGCCACATATTGTGGGCTGATCACATCAAGGAATTCACCTGCCGTTGGTAAACCCTGGTCATTGATTGTTAACAGCAATTCACGCGCAATACGTAAGCCTTCGTTAATATCAAAGCTGTGATCCATATGAGGATCGTTAATTAACCCTTTCCAACCGACGGTAGTACGCGGTTTTTCAAAATAAACTCGCATCACGATTTCTAAAGAACCTTTTAGCTCTTCGCGTAATTTTTTCAAGCGCTCGGCATACTCTAAAGCCGCTTTTGTATCGTGAATCGAACAAGGGCCAATAACAACCACAAGACGGTCATCTTTCCCTACTAGGATATTATGAATAGCATGACGAGCTTCATGAACGGTAAACGCCGCTTTATCGGTTGCTGGAAATTTTTCAAGCAGTGCAATAGGGGGTAATAATTCTTTTATTTGTTTTACTCTGACGTCATCGTTCTGATAGTTCATACTGGTATATCCAATGTTTATTATTTTTCCTAAAGTTGAGTTACATACCTTTTTGAGTCTCAATAGCTAACAATTAACTTAAAATGCGACAGGTATCGAAATTTCAATCTAACTGTTCCCCAGTCATCTGTAAACAGCCAAAATGGCGAGATAATCACTCATTATTCCGCTTCCAATTATAAAATGAGGTGAAACTGTGATATCTAGCACAATAGCTAAACAGTTGAGGGATAATACAGAGTAAAAATATAAAGAAACGGCTAAATAACGATGATGTTACTTTAGCCGTTTTTTGCATTTTTTCCTATTGAGTAACTGACCCAACAAGAGGCTTAGTCACGAGATAACGCCGTTGAGCCATTTTCTTTCGCGGATTTGATCCACAACCGAGAACCATTCAATGCAATGCCAAGCAGAATTAAATATTCCAGTGACATTGCATACACGCCTTGGATAAAGAAAATCACAATGCTAATAACGTTAATCACCACCCAGAGTAGCCAGTTTTCGACATACTTGCGGGTCATTAAAATCATCGCAACCACAGATAACACCGTCATCGTGGAATCCCAGAATGGGAAAGCATCTGGGTCTATTGTTGGTAAGGTTAAATTAGCACCAAAGAGGTTTAATAATTCAACGGCCCAAGTCGCAAGGCGTCCAAATACCGCATCAATATTAAAGGTGAGGAAAATGATAGCTAACACAGAGATGACTAGCGTTGTTAACGCTTTAGGAAGGCTTAGCCAGCGGATTTTCAACTCGGCTTCTTGAGAGTTTGATACTCGACTCCAAGCATACCAACCATAAATATTGGCACCAAAGAAAAACACCTGTAAAAGCAAATTAGCATATAACTGAATTTGAAAGAAAATCACTGCGAATAAGGTCACGTTAATCAGACCAAATAAGTAGTTAATGGTTTTTTCGAAGCTTGCCAATAAAATACACAATAAACCCGCGATCGTCCCTACGGCTTCAATATAAGACAGATCATACACAGAACCCCATACAGGGATCTGCACTAACGTATTTGCGGTGCTAAAAAACTCCATTTTTAAATCCTATTTATCATTCATAGTTAAAATAGCATTGCTCATCAATATCACACGGTTAACTTATTTGAAATTAAACCGCGTATTCTTGGTTGTTATTTTAGACTTTCTGCAAACTTTAACATTTTATCCAATGGTAATAGGGCTTTTTCACGCAACTGTGCATCTACATGTATTTGATGCTCGATACCATTGCCTTCTAAGGCCTCTGTAATTGCCTGTAAGCCATTCATCGCCATCCAAGGACAATGAGCACAAGTACGGCATGTGGCCCCCTCACCTGCCGTTGGAGCGATATACAGTGACTTATCTGGACATGCTTGCTGCATTTTATAAAAAATGCCCTTATCAGTCGCCACTATCATGGATGGATTCGGTAATGTTTGTGCAGCTTTAATTAGTTGGCTCGTGGAACCAACCGCATCCGCCAAATCAACAACAGCTTGGGGTGACTCAGGGTGAACCAGTACCGCCGCATCTGGGTACATGGCTTTCATTTTCTCTAATGATTGGGTCTTAAATTCATCGTGAACGATACAGGCCCCTTGCCAGCACAGAATATCCGCGCCCGTTTGTTGCTGAACATAGCGCCCTAAGTGCTTATCCGGCGCCCAAATAATCTTTTCTCCGAGGCTGTCTAAGTGCTCAATCAGCTCTACTGCAATACTGGATGTCACAACCCAGTCTGCACGGGCTTTTACCGCTGCGGAGGTATTCGCATAAACCACCACTGTTCTATCTGGGTGAGCATCACAAAAGCGGGTAAATTCTTCATCTGGACAGCCAATATCCAACGAGCATTGTGCGTCGAGTGTTGGCATCAAGACATTTTTTTCTGGGCTTAGGATTTTGGCTGTTTCCCCCATAAATCGTACGCCAGCAACAACCAGGGTTGATGCATCATGCCGAGCGCCAAAGCGCGCCATTTCAAGAGAATCAGCAACACAGCCGCCGGTTTCTTCCGCTAATGCTTGTATTTCAGGATCGGTATAGTAATGCGCGACAATCACCGCATTTTTTTCGACCAATAATTGTTTAATGCGCTCACGGTAAAACGCTTTCTGATCGGTATTTAACGGTGCTGGTTTAGGAGGAAAAGGATAAACAGCATGGTCAAAATCGATAAACTCGCTCATTTCTCGCCTCTGTTTAGCAGAAAGTTATTTTATGCTTAAAAATATTCATAAAACCCCTGATTCTGCATATTTTTGTTTTATATACTAAACACGATACGCTTATTTGGCTAAGATGTCTCCAACCTTTTCATCAATGAGCGAATGATTTTACCGTAGCGCCCTTTTTCACGATTTGTTTTTCGCTTTTCTCTTCATTTGTCGGTATCTTAGCGGCTTCTGTTAACTCCAATAGGTTAGTTATGGAATCACCTGCAACGCTATTAAATAAAATAATTTCTATTTCATTACTCGAACCTAGAATTGAAGCCGTCATACTGACGGGCTCTAGAGGACGAGAATTAGACATCGATGGCTATTCAGACATTGATATTGAACTTATTGGTCATGGTGTGACTGCACTTTTCAATGATAAGCAATGGGTTAGCCTTATTGCCAATCCATTAATCGCATTACATTTAGAAAATGGTGGTGAAAATGAGCCAGAAAATCCCACCTGTTTAGTGATTTATGAAGAAGGACGCAAAGTTGATTTTACATTTGCAGAACCTTCTCGATTACTCAAAATGCAGCAACAAGGGTTAGATAGTACTTACTCACGTGGTTTTATGGTGCTATTAGATAAAACTGGGATCACAGATGCACTACCGTCACCCAACCCTAGCGCATTAAAGCCCGCGCCGTTGAGTGGGCATCAGTTTAATGAGCTGATTACGGATTTTTGGTTTGAAGCTCACCAAGTGGCAATTGCATTAACGCGTAATGAGCTATGGAGCGCTTGGTCAAGAAGTACTGACATGAAACGTTTCTTTCTCAGCTTACTTGAGCAAACTGTTGCTCATGGAAATACACAACACGATGTTTGGTATAACGGTAAACATTACCAACAATGGATGCCAGAGCATGTTATCCAAGCCACTGAAACGATTTTTGACTGCGGTACTGCGCAAAAAGCTGCATTATCTCTACATTGCTTGATGGGCCATTTTATGGAAGCGATGACTGAGGCCATTGAACTGTTTGGTTATCAAGATAACCGTGCGGTGGGTCTAAAAGTGCAAGAAATCGTTATCGGGATCTTAAAGGATAATGGGTTAATTCCTGAAAATCTGGAATAAATGGTATTAGGCTGGCGAGGGAATGCTGGTTTTTTGGGGATGAGAGTTGAGTGTCGGTATTAGCGTAAATTGTTCTTTGACTAAATTAGGAATAGTTGGAGTTAAGACTGAATGCTAATGGGATTTTATTGAAGGGATTTTTGAGATGGTGGGTCGTGCAGGATTACTCGGGCTTTGCCCTCGCCCTTCGGGTCGTTGCGGCAAGCGCAACGCTGTCTCGCTTCGCTCGGCTCGAACCTGAACGCAGCTTCTCACCCGCACTCAACGTACAATATGCAAATGACAGAGTTGTTTGTGATTGAGGAGTTTTCTTGAGATGGTGGGTCGTGCAGGATTCGAACCTGCGACCAATTGATTAAAAGTCAACTGCTCTACCAACTGAGCTAACGACCCATCTGAAATACTTGAATTGTTTACTACTTTTAGATGGTGGGTCGTGCAGGATTCGAACCTGCGACCAATTGATTAAAAGTCAACTGCTCTACCAACTGAGCTAACGACCCATCTAATTTCTTGCTTTTTTGTACTAATATAATGCCGAGAACGTACAGGATTCTTCGACCTTCGGTCTCACCCTACGGGCTGAACCTGCAACCATCTTATTAACAGTTAACAATTCTATCAACTGAGCTAACGGCCCATCTGAACTGCTTGAACTATTTACTGCTTTTAGATGGTGGGTCGTGCAGGATTCGAACCTGCGACCAATTGATTAAAAGTCAACTGCTCTACCAACTGAGCTAACGACCCATCTAAATGTTTTTAGAATCAATGTTTAATCGATTCTTGCTGATATGACTCGGATTTATCAACCCGTGCTTTCTCGTATCAACGGCGGCTTATATTACTGATTTCTGACGAGGGTGCAATGCTTTTTTTAAAAAAAGAGATTAAGTGCACACTAAATATACGGATAACCCCGAAATATTCGGCTACATCGCTTCGGGGTTATCAATTACAGTGTACTGAGCTTCTTCTCTGCAAGTTTTGCACCAGAACTATTTGGGTATTGTTGTAATACCTGCTGGTAAACAGCCTTCGCTTTATCTTTCTGTCCCTTATCTTGCATGATCAAGCCCACTTTAAATAAGGCTTCACTGCTTTTTTGAGACTTCGGATACTGCTTAACTACAGTCGCAAAGTAGAATGCGGCGTCATCCTTGCTACCTTTGTTGTAGTTTAACTGTCCTAGCCAATAGTTGGCATTCGATTGATATCCAGATTTTGGATATGCTTTGATAAACCCTTGCAATGCACCAATCGCTTCGTCAATCTGTGCTTTGGACTTACTTTCCATCGCCAGTTTAACAGCTGCATTGTAATCATCTTTTTCATTACCGCCGGAGCTTGCAGCTGGCGTATCTGAAGAAGATGATTGCGCATTTGATGCACTAGTATCAGTTGCATCTGAAGAGCTTGAAGAATCACCACCACTCGCTTTGTCTAATTGCATATACAAATCTTTTTGGCGCTCAACAACCTGATTCAATTTGTATTCACTTTCTTGAATCTGTCCACGTAACATATCAATATCACGTTGGTTATCGGCTAATTGCTGCTGGATTTGATAAATCATTTGACCTTGAGAGCTAACAGCTGTCTCAAGTTGAGTGAGGCGGTCTGCGGAAGAACCCGATCCGACATTGTTGATTGGCGCTTGGGCAATAGCGGCCCAAGGGGCCGCTACGCCAACCAATAACGACAGACCAACTAGTAATTGTCTGAAGTTACTGTTCATAATAGATAATTTCGCTTATCTATTAGTATGCAATGACTGCACGACGGTTTTTCGCGTAGTCTGCTTCAGTGTGACCTAACACAGCTGGTTTTTCTTTACCGTAAGAAACCAGTGAAACTTGGTCACCTGAAACACCTTTGCTTTGCAGATACATTTTAACTGCGTTAGCACGACGCTCGCCCAGTGCGATGTTGTATTCTGGAGTACCGCGCTCATCCGCATGGCCTTCAACAACAACACGTACAGATGGGTTGCTACGCAGGAATGCTGCGTGTGCATCTAACATTTCAGCGTACTCTGGAGATACGTTGTATTTATCGAAACCAAAGTAAACAGTGTTGTTCTGTTGCAGTTGTTCCATTTGCTGACGTGCCAGCTCTTCCGCAGACAGACCAGTGTTAGTTTGATTCATAGAAGAATCGTCACCAGTTTGGTCGTTGTTTTTGTTAGAGCTACAAGCTGCGACTGCCATGATTGGTAATGCGATCATCAGCCCTTTAAGCACTTTATTCAGTTGCATCGTTTTGATCCTTAATATTTTTGCCACACATTATTATTATGCATCACAGATACGGCGACCAGGCAGGGAATTTAACCTGTCCATCGGTTGCCGGAAGACGCGCTTTGAAACGCCCGTCGGTCGAAACTAGCTGCAATATAGTCCCCAAGCCTTGAGAGGAGCTATAAATTACCATAGTGCCGTTAGGTGCGATACTCGGCGTTTCATCTAGAAACGTTGACGTTAAATATTCAACGTTACCCGTTGCCAGATCCTGTTTGGCGATATGCTGCTGACCGCCCCCGGAGCTGACCATCACTAAGAAAGTTCCATCCGGGCTTACATCAGCATCCTGATTTTGCGATCCTTCATAGGAAACACGCACAGGACTACCACCATTAATATTCATTTTATAAATCTGCGGACGTCCTGCCTGATCAGAGGTATAAACTAAAGTTTGGCTATCCGGCATCCAGCTTGGTTCAGTATTGTTACTACGACCATCTGTTACTTGACGAATTTGACCACTACCTAAGTCCATCACATATAAATTCAGGCTGCCTGTCTTAGACAGAGCAAAAGCTAGTTTAGTCCCATCTGGTGAGAATGCAGGTGCCCCATTATGACGTGGGAATGATGCAACCTGACGAACGGCACCACTTGATAGAGTCTGGATAACTAGCGCAGAACTACCACTTTCAAACGTTACGTACGCAATCTTTTGGCCATCTGGTGACCAAGCTGGCGACATTAAAGGTTCTGGTGAACGGTGAACCGTAAATTGGTTAAAACCGTCATAGTCAGAAACTCGTAATTCAAACGGATATTGACCTCCATTGGTCTTCACCACGTAAGCAATACGCGTACGGAAAGCACCACGGATACCAGTCAATTTCTCAAATACTTCATCACTTGCAGTATGCGCTGCATAGCGTAACCAATCTTTGGTCACTTTAAATTGGTTTTGCGCTAAAACTGCACCTGGGTTAGCGGCAACATCCACTAACTGATAGCTAACAACAAAGCTACCATCAGCTGCTGGTTGAACTTGACCAACAACAACAGCGTTAATACCTAACGCAGTCCAGGCCTCTGGCGTCACTTCTGAAGCCGTGCCTGGTTGCTGAGGCATGCGACTTGGTTCAATAGGGTTAAATTTACCGCTATTGCGTAAATCAGCACCAACAATTCCGCCCACTTCTTGTGGTGGTGCACCCGCGCCAGCCCACTTAAATGGGACAACGCCGATTGGCTGAGCTGAGTTAACACCTTCAGTAATCTCAATACGGATCTCTGCCTGAGCAACGGTAGCCCATAGCATTAAGAACCCGAGAACTATTTTAAACGCATGCTTCATCCTAATCTCCCTTACTGCGATATTCACCACCGCAATAATTCGCTGAATTTTAACAAAGGTATACTAACAAAACTAGATAGCACACAAACTATTTATTACATTGCCTCAAAATTTACAATACAGACTGCTCTGAGTTATTGAAAATCAAGGCTTAAATACCAATGTGCTACCCGATTTATTAAACGTATCATAGACCTCTCTGCTAGGTGGTTTTGGCATAGTCGCAAGTTTTGCTGCTCTCATTGCCGCCTCACATAACGCAGGATCATTTGCTGGATTATTTTTTGGTGAAATATTCACCAATAATCCATCTGGTGCTAACTTCAATTGCAATTCACAAGTACGTCCACGATAACTTTCTGAATCATAGAATTTACTTTGAACTGCAGCCTTAATTTTACCGGCATAACTATCAACATCAGCATTCGATGCGCCTGATTTTTTACCACCACCGCTACCCGCAGCCGTTTGTCCACCTTGCTTGCTTGGTCCTGATGCAGTTAAATCACCCAGCAAATCA
The DNA here is from genome assembly GCF_009706645.1 of Providencia sp. wls1914. NCBI lineage: Bacteria > Pseudomonadati > Pseudomonadota > Gammaproteobacteria > Enterobacterales > Morganellaceae > Providencia > Providencia sp. wls1914. The sequence goes on along the minus strand of NZ_WLUN01000018.1, from coordinate 100,100 downwards.
TCAACCGATGATGCGCTTTTCGCAGCTTCAGCTTTGGCTTTCGCAGCTTTTGCTTTCGCTTCTTTGTCTGCTTTTTCTTTAGCTTCTTTATCTGCCTTAGCTTTAGCTTCTTTTTCAGCTTTTGCTTTAGCATCAGCATCCGCTTTGGCTTTAGCTTCTTTGTCTGCTTTAGCTTTAGCGTCCGCTTCCGCTTTTTCTTTAGCTTCTTTTTCTGCCTTAGCCTTAGCAGCTTCAGCTTCTTTCTTAGCTTGTGCGTCAGCTTTTTCTTTCGCTGCCGCTTGTTCTTTCACGAGTTTTTCTTTTTCAGCTTTGGCTTGAGCAGCGGCTTCTTCCGCTATTTTTTGCTCTTCCTTCGCTTTTTTAGCTGCGTCTAAGGCTTGCTTTTTCTGCTCTTCAGCTTGTTTCTGCTGTTGTTCCGTTTCTCGCTGAGTTTGAATCCGTTCTTCTTCAAGTTTTTGCAGACGTTTTTGTTCCTGCTCTTGCTTTTCTCTTAGCTCAGCATCTTGTTTTTGTTGCTGTTCTTTACGCTCTTTAGCTGCTTGCTGGGAACTTTTTTGCTGCTGTTGAGATTGATTATATTGCTCAACAACTGCACCAGGGTCGACCATCACTGCATCAATGACAGTCCCCTCTTCCCCACCGCCGCCAAGTTGGACGACAGTCACTAAAGAGCCTATAACAATTAAAGCGACCAGTAAGATGTGCAATCCAATTGACATCATTAATGAGCGCTTCAAGTCATCCTGTTTCTCTTTTGTCTTTCCCACTCTGGTTTCCAAAAAAAGAATCGATTCTTTTCAATTATATCTGCGCCACTCTCAAAGTGGCATCAGCAAATTAAAGAGGTTGAGTCATCAAACCAACAGATTTGATCCCGGCACTGTGTAACATATTCAGCGCCTTAATGACTTCGTCATAAGGAACTTCTTTCGCACCACCAATTAGGAAAATCGTTTTCGGATTTTTTTCTAACTGTTCTTTTGCGACCGCTGAAATTTGTTCAGGTGGCAGTAATTCCATGCGCTCACCATCGACCAATAAATTATATTGATCAACACCCGCCACTTCTAAAATGACGGGGGGATTATCACTGGATGAGACGGTTTGGGTATCTGTTGCATCCGGCAAGTCAACTTCCACGCTCTGAGAGATAATGGGTGCCGTTGCCATGAAAATCAGCAAAAGCACCAACAATACGTCCAGTAATGGAACAATGTTGATTTCGGATTTTAGCTCACGTCTGCGTCTACTATTGCGCGCCATTCGCTTTTCTCCCTCGTCTTATTTCTTATCAGCCGAGAATGCTTGACGATGCAAGATAGCGAGGAATTCTTCCATAAAGTTATCGTAGCTTTGCTCAAGTTTATTCACACGTAAGTTTAAACGGTTGTATGCCATAACAGCTGGGATTGCAGCGAATAGACCGATTGCTGTTGCAATCAGAGCTTCCGCAATACCCGGAGCAACCATTTGCAATGTTGCTTGTTTTACCGCACCCAGTGCGATAAATGCGTGCATGATCCCCCAAACGGTACCAAACAGACCGATATAAGGACTAATTGACCCTACGGTACCTAAAAATGGGATATGCGATTCAACGGATTCCAACTCACGGTTCATGGAAATGCGCATAGCACGAGATGCACCAGTCACAACTGCATCTGGCGCATGAATATTTGCTTGATGTAAGCGAACAAACTCTTTGAAGCCAGAGTAAAAAATTTGCTCAGCGCCACCTAATGCATCACGGCGAGCTTGGCTTTCTTTATATAAGCGGGACAGCTCGATACCTGACCAGAATTTATCTTCAAATGCTTCCGCTTCGCGCGTGGCGGCATTTAAAACTTTCGTTCTCTGGATAATAATCGCCCACGATGCAATAGAAAAACCGATCAAAACGAACATAATCAGCTGAACCAATAGGCTCGCTTTTAGGAATAAATCCAAGATATTCATGTCAGTCACTGCTTAAACTCCGCGACAATAGACTTAGGAAGCGCTTTTGGCTTCATTTTAGATGTGTCCACACAAGCAATTAGGGCTGTTGCCCCACAAAGCAAGTTACCTTGCAAATCAACTAACCTTTGCTGAAAGAGTAAAGAAGCACGTTTAATTTCAACAACTTCCGTTTCCACTTCCAGCAGGTCATCTAACCGAGCGCCCTTAATAAAATCGATTGTCATACTACGGACGACAAAGCCAAGGTTCTCAGCGAGTAAACTTTGTTGGTTAATACCTTTATTCCGCAACATTTCTGTTCTTGCTCGCTCAAAAAAAGCCAGATAACGTGCATGATATACAACTCCGCCCGCATCTGTATCTTCATAATACACGCGAACAGGCCAGCGAAATAACATAAAAAAACCACTCCGTCTTAGGTTAAATTAATTAACGGTGTCACTATACGCAAGACAGTGCCGCTTTGGAATCACTTTGCAGGTAAAGATATCAAAAATAATTGCGGGTCGCATGACCCACAATCTGAATTTAGATTAACTAAAGACTTTTACAAGTCCCCAGATAAGAATGATGGCTGCAGGTAATGGGTGGAACAGCACTCGCCACGTCAATTTATTGGGTAGAAAACCCACTCCAAAAATGATGGCGCTGCAAGTTGCCCATATCATGAGAAGACCTTGCCAGATTGGAAATGCACTGGTATTTGCTGCAAACAGGGAAGGATCCCACATTACTGCACCAGCGGTTACTAAAGCTAATATAAGGATAAGGGCCCTTATCGGGCCCTTTCCTAATAGCTGATAGGATTTATCCATCAGCATACTATTTACTCACCATCTTTAGCTGTTTTAGCTTCTTTTGCACTTTCAGAGTGCTCAAGGGCTAATGCTGCAATCACTGCAAAACTACAAGCTAACAGAGTGCCGAGGATCCAGGCGAAATACCACATATGTTATGCTCCTTAATACAGTGAATGCTTGTTGCTTTCGATGAAGTTTTTGTCCAAACGACCAAACATTTTGTAGTAACACCACGCGGTGTAGCACAGGATGATTGGAACAAAAATGATAGCAACCACAGTCATAACTTGCAGAGTGAACAGGCTAGATGTCGCATCCCACATGGTCAAACTTGCATTTGGCATGATGCTTGAAGGCATGACGAATGGGAACATTGCAACACCACATGTCAAGATAATGCACGCGATAGTCAATGAGGAGAACAGGAACGCCCAACCATTTTTATCTGCTTTAGTTGCAATCATCGTTAACAGTGGTAATGCCAGACCCAGGCCAGGTAAAGCCCACAGGATTGGATACGTATTAAAGTTAGTTAACCATGCACCAGAAACAACTTCTACAGTTTTGTTCAGTGGGTTAGACGGGCTTAATGTATCAATCGTTGAAGTCACAACATAACCATCGATACCCATCACTAACCATACGCCAGCACCAGCAAAAGCAGCTAAAGTGATAAACGCACAGATGTAAGTTGCTTTACGGGTACGTAAGTGCAGTTCGCCCGTTGTACGCATTTGCAGATAAGTTGCACCTTGGGTAACAATCATCATTAAACCGACAACACCAGCTAACAGACCGTATGGGTTCAGCAGACCAAACAGGTTACCTGTATAAGTCAGATACTGTTGGTTATCGATTTGCAGTGGAACACCCAGTAACAGGTTACCAAACGCAACACCGATAACTAACGGAGGCACGAAACCACCGATGAACAGACCCCAGTCCCACATGCTACGCCATTTTGGGTTCTCCAGTTTAGAACGGTAGTCGAAACCAACCGGACGGAAGAACAATGCAGCTAATACCAAAATCATAGCAACATAGAAGCCAGAGAATGAAGCAGCATAAACCTGAGGCCATGCAGCAAACATTGCACCACCCGCTGTGATTAACCAAACTTGGTTACCATCCCAGTGCGGTGCTACTGAGTTAATCATAACGCGGCGTTCAGTATCTGTTTTACCTAAGATAGGTAATAAGAAGCCTACGCCCATGTCAAAGCCATCCGTGACGGCAAATCCAATCAGCAGTACGCCGATAAGGATCCACCACACAAATCGAAGAACTTCATAATCAAACATAAGTGGACTCCTGTTTACTGAACGTCGTGTGCTGAACTATTTTTCTGTTCAAAATGGTAACGACCGGTTTTCAGGCTGCTAGGCCCTTTGCGAGCGAATTTGAACATTAAGAACATTTCGGCAATCAAGAACAGTGTATACAGACCACAGATCAGAGCCATAGAGAAGATCAGGTCTTGTGGGGTTAAGTTAGAGTGTGCGACCGAAACCGGTAACACTTCACCAATTGCCCACGGTTGACGACCATACTCCGCCACGAACCAGCCTGATTCAATAGCAATCCATGGTAATGGAATACCAAACAGAGCCAGACGAAGCAGCAGTTTGCTCTTACCAATACGGTTACGAACAACTGACAGGAATGACCAACCGATGATTAACAGTAACGCGAAGCCGACTGCAACCATGATACGGAATGCCCAGAACAGTGGTGCAACATTAGGAATACTGTCTTTAACCGCTTTCTGAATTTGTTCTTCTGTCGCATCAACAACGTTTGGTGTGTATTGTTTTAACAGAAGGCCATAGCCAAGGTCTTTTTTACTTGCTTCGAACGCAGCACGCAGTTCTGGGCTCTTATCACCAGCTAACAGCTGTTGTAATTGACCATAAGAAACCATACCGTTACGGATACGGACTTCGTGTTGCTTCATCAGATCTTTCAGACCTAATACTGGCGTGTCGATAGAACGCGTTGCAATAATACCCATCGCCCATGGAATTGAGATAGAGAATGTATTCTCTTGTTTCTCATTGCTTGGGAATGCGATTAGGTTAAATGCAGCTGGAGGCGCATGGGTTTCCCACTCTGCTTCAACAGCGGCCAGCTTCGTTTTCTGCACGTCACCCATTTCGTAACCTGATTCATCACCAAGAACGATAACAGAAAGAACGGCAGCCATACCAAAGCTTGCAGCAATTGCAAAAGAGCGCTTAGCGAATGCCAAGTCACGACCTTTAAGCATATAGTAAGAGCTGATACCCAGAATGAACATGGCACCAGTACAATAACCAGCAGCAACTGTGTGAACGAATTTAACTTGCGCAACTGGGTTCAGGACTAGCTCAGAGAAGCTAACCATTTCCATACGCATTGTTTCGTAGTTGAAGTCTGCAGCGATAGGGTTTTGCATCCAACCGTTCGCAACCAGAATCCACAGCGCAGAGAAGTTAGAACCTAAAGCAACTAACCAAGTCACCGCAAGGTGCTGAGTTTTGCTTAAACGATCCCAACCGAAGAAGAATAAACCAACAAAGGTAGATTCTAAGAAGAATGCCATCAGACCTTCGATTGCCAGAGGCGCACCGAAGATATCTCCAACATAGTGGGCGTAGTATGACCAGTTAGTCCCGAATTGGAACTCCATAGTCAGACCAGTCGCAACACCCAGAGCGAAGTTAATACCAAATAACTTGCCCCAGAACTTAGTCATATCTTTATAAATTTGTTTACCAGACAGCACATATACCGTCTCCATAATCGCAAGCAAAAACGCCATACCGAGCGTTAATGGAACGAACAGGAAGTGATACATCGCAGTTAAGGCAAACTGTAATCGTGACAGTTCGACAATATCAAACATCTTGACTCCTTGCTCCTAGCAGGAAGACACCGACTTGCGGCAACCCAGCTTCCAGTGTTAAACAGGAAAGCCTCTTAACTACCAGCAAAAAATGCCTCAAAACAACAAATAATTAACAAAAGTAAAAGAAAAAACCTACCATAATAATAGTACGCCTATCTTCACATACAATAAACTTCTTTTACGTGATTCAGATTTGAATTCTGAAGTTATATCAATAATTATACCCTTTAATAGAAAAATGAGTATTTGATCGAGCACCAATTTAAGCAATTTGGGCAAATAAAGCTAGTGGTAATAAATTGATTTACGTCAATTTTTTCTCACTTGTTAATTGTTCTCGACCCGATTCAAATAATAGTTAGCCAGTTGTTAACTATCTGTTATTTTAATTGATATAGGTTTTTTTACTTTTTTAATAAGATTAAAACAAAATGATAACTTTTGTTTTTCTCAATCTAAAAAAGAATGTTTATTTATAATAGCAGCCCATTTCTAAATTATTACTTTATTTATTAATAAAGATAATTATCGTAGAAAAAGCCCTATATTCAGTTAATCAAAATAATTTCAAAATAAAAAATTGATCTAATATCAAATTAGGCTATTTCCCATTTTGTGCTATTTCATATTCAATAATAAACTTACTCAAAACTTACTATTTATGCTGATTTATTTTGGTATTACTCATTAAAAATCCTACCTTTTAAGCTTTTAGTAGGAATTACATGAAATAAGTACAATCATTAGCCATAAAAAAACCCGCGCTTCCTAGAAAGCACGGGCTTCGTCTCTTACGTTATACGAGCTATAAGCTCATATTGCGCTTATTTGTTTAGCATAGACTTCACAGCATCGCCGATATCAGCCAAGCTACGTACAGTTTTCACGCCAGCTGCTTCTAAAGCAGCAAATTTCTCGTCGGCAGTACCTTTACCACCAGCGATAATTGCACCAGCATGTCCCATACGCTTACCTTTAGGTGCAGTCACACCCGCGATATAGCCAACAACAGGCTTAGTAACGTGCTCTTTGATGTATGCAGCCGCTTCTTCTTCCGCGTTACCACCGATTTCACCGATCATCACGATCGCTTCAGTTTGTGGGTCTTCTTGGAATAATTTCAGGATATCGATAAAGTTTGAACCAGGAATTGGGTCACCACCGATACCAACACAAGTAGATTGGCCTAAACCTGCATCCGTTGTTTGTTTTACCGCTTCATAAGTCAGTGTACCTGAACGTGAAACAATACCAACTTTACCTGGCATATGAATGTGGCCAGGTTGGATACCGATTTTGCACTCGCCCGGAGTGATAACACCTGGGCAGTTAGGGCCAATCATACGAACGCCAGCTTCGTCTAATTTCACTTTAACAGTCAGCATATCCAGTGTTGGGATACCTTCTGTGATAGTGATGATCAGTTTGATACCTGCATCAATCGCTTCAAGGATAGAATCCTTACAAAATGGTGCTGGTACGTAGATAACAGATGCCGTTGCACCCGTTGCTTCTACTGCTTCACGCACAGTGTTAAATACCGGTAAACCTAGGTGAGTTGTACCACCTTTACCTGGCGTTACACCGCCAACCATTTTTGTACCGTAAGCAATAGCTTGTTCGGAGTGGAAAGTACCTTGACCGCCAGTGAATCCTTGGCAAATTACTTTGGTGTTTTTATCGATTAAAATAGACATTATTTAGCCTCCGCCGCTGCTACTGCTTTCTTAGCTGCATCTGTCAGGCTGTTTGCAGCGATAATATTTAAGCCGCTGTCTGCCAGTTTTTTCGCACCTAACTCTGCATTGTTACCTTCTAAACGTACAACTACTGGTACATTCACGCCAACTTCTTCTACTGCACCAATGATGCCGTCTGCAATCAGGTCACAGCGAACGATACCACCAAAAATGTTTACGAATACAGCTTTTACGCTCTTATCCGAAAGAATGATTTTAAATGCTTCAGTTACGCGCTCTTTGGTTGCACCGCCACCAACGTCAAGGAAGTTAGCTGGCGCACCGCCGTGCAGTTTAACGATGTCCATGGTACCCATTGCAAGGCCCGCACCGTTAACCATACAACCGATGTTACCATCCAGAGCAACGTAGTTAAGTTCCCATTTAGCTGCTTGAGCTTCACGCGCATCTTCTTGAGATGGATCGTGCATTTCACGCATTTCAGCTTGACGATACAGAGCGTTGCTATCCACGCCTAATTTACCGTCTAAGCAAACTAAGTCGCCTTCAGTATTGATAACTAATGGGTTAACTTCGATCAGCGCTAAATCGCGCTCTAAGAACATGGTCGCTAAGCCCATGAAGATTTTAGCGAATTGGCTAACTTGTTTGCCAGTTAAGCCTAATTTGAATGCCAGTTCACGACCTTGATATGGCATTGGGCCAGTCAGTGGATCGATAACAGCTTTGTGGATCAGATCTGGTGTTTCTTCAGCAACTTTTTCAATTTCAACGCCGCCTTCCGTTGAAGCCATGAATACAACACGACGTGTACCACGGTCAACGACTGCACCTAAGTACAGTTCTTTAGCGATGTCAGTCGCACTTTCAACCAAAATTTGGTTAACCGGCTGACCATTTGCATCAGTTTGGTAAGTAACCAGATTCTTACCTAACCATTTCTCAGCAAATTCACGGATGTCATTGATATCTTTTGTAACTTTTACGCCGCCAGCTTTACCGCGTCCACCTGCGTGAACTTGGCATTTGATAACCCATGGACCATTACCGATTTTTTTCGCCGCAGCTACTGCTTCTTCTACTGATGAACAGGCATAACCAGTTGGTGCTGGTAAACCATAGCGTGTAAAAAGCTGTTTTGCCTGATACTCGTGTAAATTCATGATGTTCTATCCATAATTGAGTCTGGAGGAGCGTTTATCGCCCCTTGCAATTGTTACAGATTTAGCAGCCAGCGAACTGGCTGCATCGGTTACCTCAGACCGGACAGGTTGTCCCCCTGCCCTGTTATGTTTCTATACGTCTAGCAGTAAACGAGTTGGATCTTCCAACATATCTTTGATAGCCACTAAGAAGCCAACTGATTCACGACCATCGATTAAACGGTGGTCATAAGACAGCGCTAAATACATCATTGGAAGAATTTCTACCTTACCATTAACAGCCATTGGGCGGTCTTTGATGGCATGCATGCCTAAGATTGCGCTTTGTGGTGGGTTAATGATTGGAGTAGACATCAGAGAACCGAACACACCACCGTTAGTGATAGTGAAGTTACCGCCACTTAAATCTTCAACAGTTAATTTACCGTCGCGACCTTTGACAGCCAGCTCTTTAATATTTTTCTCAATATCAGCCATGCTCATTGCATCCACATCACGCAGAACTGGTGTTACCAGGCCACGCGGTGTTGATACCGCAATACTGATATCGAAATAGTTATGGTAAACCACGTCAGAACCATCGATAGAAGCGTTCACTTCTGGATAGCGTTTCAGTGCTTCAACCGCCGCCTTAATGTAGAAAGACATAAAGCCTAAACGTACACCGTGACGTTTTTCGAATGCTTCACCGTACTGCGCACGCAGGTCTTTAATAGGCTGCATGTTGATTTCGTTGAAGGTTGTTAACATCGCCGTGCTGTTTTTCGCTTCCAACAGACGCTCTGCAATACGTTTACGCAGGCGAGTCATCGGAACACGTTTTTCACTACGGTGAGCTAATGGTGCTTGAGCTGCAGCTGGTGCTTGAGCCGCAGGTGCCGCTGCTGGTTTAGCTGCTAAATGTTTTTCAACATCTTCACGAGTCAGACGACCGCCAACACCAGTTCCCTTGATATCCGCAGGGTTCAGGTTGTGCTCAGCGACCAGACGACGAATCGCTGGGCTCAGTGCATCGTTGCTTTCTTCTTCTAAGCTCGCTGTTTGGCGTGCTGCTGGTGCAGGTGCTGCTTCTTTAACTTCAGCAGGAATACCGGTGCTATCGCCTAAACGAATGCGACCCAGTAACTGTTTAGATAAAACAGTTGCGCCTTCTTCTTCAATAATGGCTTCCAGAACACCTGCTTCACTTGCAGGAACTTCAAGAACAACTTTGTCTGTTTCGATCTCAACCAGAACTTCGTCACGCTGAACACTGTCACCTGGTTTTTTATGCCATGTGGCAACCGCTGCATCAGCGACGGATTCAGGAAGATCGGGAACAAGAATTTCTACGCTACTCATTTTCTATCCTTTAATTATGCAATGTTCAAAGCGTCATTAACCAGGGCCGCTTGTTGTTCCTGGTGAACGGAGGTATAACCAACTGCTGGAGAAGAAGAAGCTGCTCGACCCGCATAGCGTAAAGTTGCGCCTGCTGGGATAGCTTCATGGAAATTGTGCTGGCTGCAATACCAAGCACCTTGGTTCAGTGGCTCTTCTTGGCACCAAACGAAATCTTTCACATGAGCATACTGAGCGAATACTTTTTGGATATCTTCACGTGGGAACGGATACAGCTGTTCAATACGCACGATAGCCACATCTTTTTGCTCTTTCTTACGACGTTGTTCTAATAAATCGTAATAAACTTTACCGGAACACATAACGACGCGTTTCACATCTTTCGGATTAATTTCGTCAATTTCACCGATAACTGGTTGGAATGAACCATTCGCCAGCTCATCCATGCTAGAAACTGCTAATGGATGACGTAACAGTGACTTAGGTGACATAACAATCAGAGGGCGACGCATATCGCGCAGTGCTTGACGGCGTAACATGTGATAAACCTGAGCTGGTGTTGATGGCACACACACTTGCATGTTTTGATCCGCACACAGTTGCAGGTAACGCTCTAAACGTGCAGATGAGTGCTCTGGGCCCTGACCTTCATAACCATGAGGCAGTAACATGACCAGACCACACATACGACCCCATTTTTGCTCACCAGAGCTAATGAATTGGTCGATAACAACTTGCGCACAGTTAGCAAAGTCACCGAACTGAGCTTCCCAAATAGTCAGTGCGCGTGGTTCAGTTGTTGCATAGCCATACTCAAATGCCAATACTGCGTTTTCAGTCAGAACAGAATCCCAAACGTTGAACACGCCTTGACCACTATGAACATTTTGCAGAGGCACGTACACAGAACCATTGGTTTGGTTGTGAACAACGGCATGACGGTGGAAGAACGTACCACGACCCGCATCTTCACCAGATAAACGGATTGGAATACCTTCATCGACTAACGTACCGTAAGCCAGAGTTTCTGCAGCACCCCAGTCGAGTAATTTTTCGCCCTTCGCCATTTCAGCGCGGTCAGAATAAATTTTCTCAACACGAGATTGCGCAACGATGCCTTCAGGGATCGTGCTCAGCTTAGTTGCTAACTCAGTTAAACGTTTAATATCGTAGTTAGATTTGTATTGCTCATTCCACTCATGGTTTAAGTACGGTTCCCATGTATAAGAATGCAGACCCATTTCACGATATTCTTCAACAACACAATCACCACGGTCTAATGCGTCACGATACAGGTTAACCATTTCAGTGACTTCATTCGCAGAAACCACGCCAGCTTCGATTAAACGGTCTGCGTAGATTTTACGTGGAGTTGGATGCTGTTTGATTTTTTGGTACATGATTGGCTGAGTTGCACTTGGCTCATCAGCTTCGTTATGACCATGACGGCGGTAACACACTAAGTCGATCATCACATCGCGCTTAAAGGTGTTACGGAAATCTAAGGCTAAGCGAGTCACGAATGCGACGGCTTCAGGGTCATCAGCATTAACGTGGAAAATAGGTGCCTGCACCATTTTCACGATATCAGTACAGTATTCTGTTGAACGTGTGTCTTTCGGGTTGGAGGTTGTGAAACCAACTTGGTTGTTGATAACGATACGCATGGTACCGCCAACTTCATAACCACGAGCCTGAGACATGTTCAGAGTTTCTTGTACAACACCTTGACCGGTTACTGCTGAGTCACCGTGAATGGTGATTGGCAGAACCATGTTGCTGCGACCTTCGTCCAGACGGTCACGGCGAGCACGTACAGAACCGATAACTACAGGGCTTACGATTTCTAAGTGTGATGGGTTAAATGCCAGTGCTAAGTGAACACGGGAACCCGCAGTTTCGAAATCAGAAGAGAAACCTTGGTGATATTTAACGTCACCAGCACTTGAATGGTCTTTATGCTTGCCAGCAAATTCATCAAATAATTCAGCTGGTTTTTTACCCAGAATGTTGATCAGGACGTTTAGGCGGCCACGGTGCGCCATACCAAGCACCACTTCACGGGTGTCTTGTTTGCCTGCATGATGGATAAGATCCTTCAGCATAGGGATCAGTGCATCACCACCTTCTAAAGAGAAACGTTTTGCGCCTGGGAATTTTGCACCAAGGTAACGCTCAAGACCTTCCGCTGCTGTTAATTCAGCTAAGAAGCGACGTTTTTCTTCTTTAGAAAATTGCTGCGCAACATTCACAGACTCTAAACGCTGTTGGATCCAACGTTTTTCTTCTGTGTTAGTGATATGCATATATTCCGCACCAATGGAGCCGCAATAGATGCGTTTCAGGTGGTCATATAGCTCGCTGAGTTTCATGGTTTCTTTGCCAATTGCAAATGAACCCACGTTGAAAGTTTCGTCGAAATCTTCTTTGGTTAGGTTATGGAATGTAGGGTCCAGATCTGGAACGGCTTCGCGTTTCCAAAGTCCTAACGGGTCGAGATTTGCATTTTGATGTCCGCGGAAGCGGAAGGCATTGATAAGCTGCAAAACTTTAACTTGTTTTGCGTCGATCGTTGGATCGCTAACAGAGGTGTGGTAACGGGTAGAATCTTTTGCTAAGCGACGGAAGTATTCTCGTGCTTGCGAGTGTAATTGCTCACCGCTATTACCCGCTCCAGGTAGTTGCTGGAAGATTTCTCTCCATTCGATATCTACGGAATTAGGGTCAGTCAGATAATCTTCATAGAGCTGTTCTATATAAGACTGGTTCGCGCCTGCCAGAAAGCTTGAATCCAGCCAGTCCTTCATTACGCCGTTCTGCATTGTGATCCCTTAAGCTTTATAAGCTTTAGTTTTCGCCGTGGTTAACTAATCGCCGCATTTAAGCGACCTCGATAAAGGTTCTCTTGGACGTGCTTTTTGCATGTTCTCACTTTGGGAGTCCCTCTTATCAATTAAGGGTTTCCCTTTTAAGGAACCTTTAAAAACTGTCTACGGTTTTTAAAGGTTCCTTGCTTTCGCAAGTGTCTTCATCTGGTTTTGCAGTTGGCTTTTTACTTTCACTTTTTGACTTTTTACTTTACGTTTCAGTGATTCAATTTAAGACTTATACTTACTTTACGCTTATTTTTTACTTTAAGTACGTATTTTGTGCTATCCAAATTTAGCCTACGGCACCTAAGCGCCGCAGGCTGTATCGATTTAGGCGCTATGTTTCAATAACATAGACTTAATGTGACCGATAGCTTTCGTTGGATTTAGTCCTTTAGGGCATACATTGACACAATTCATGATGCTATGACAGCGGAAAACACTAAAAGCGTCGTTCAGATCATCTAATCGTGAATCTGTTTCAGTATCGCGACTATCAATTAAGAATCTATATGCAGCTAATAGACCTGCTGGACCGATAAATTTGTCCGGATTCCACCAGAAAGATGGGCATGAAGTTGAACAGCATGCACACAGAATACACTCGTAAAGACCATCAAGTTTTTCACGTTGTTCTGGTAGCTGTAAGTTTTCACGCGCCGGCGGATTCTTATTATCATTAAGAAGATACGGACGAATTTTTTCGTATTGAGTATAAAATTGTGTCATGTCGATGATCAGGTCACGAATCACTGGCAGACCTGGTAATGGACGGATCACAATTTTTTTACCACTACGGGTTAAAGCAGACAATGGCGTGATACAAGCCAGTCCGTTTTTACCGTTCATGTTCAGACCATCAGAACCACACACACCTTCACGGCAAGAACGACGGAATGAGAGTGTTGGATCTTGTTCTTTTAACTGAATTAACGCATCCAGCAGCATCATGTCACGCCCTTCTTTCACTTCAAGGGTGTAATCTTGCATGCGTGGCGCATTGTCTACATCAGGATTGTAGCGATAAATCGAAAATTCTAGTTTCATAGTTTATTTCTCCGCAACTGGATTAACACCACGCATTAATAAGTACGAATCTTCGGTGGGAAGGCTTCACGCAACTTAGGTTGCATGTTCACTTCACGACGAGTCATCGTTTCAGATTGCGGTAGATATAATGAGTGACATAACCAATTTGCATCATCACGATCTGGGAAGTCAAAGCGGCTGTGAGCACCACGGCTCTCTGTACGGAAGTTTGCAGCTTGTGCCGTTGCATAAGCAGTTTCCATCAGGTTATCCAGCTCTAAACATTCGATACGTTGGGTATTGAACTCAGTTGAAGTGTCATCCAGACGCGCATTTTTCAGACGCTCACGGATTTCTTTCAGCTCTTCTAAGCCCTTCGCCATTGCATCCCCTTCACGGAATACGGAGAAGTTGTTCTGCATACAAGATTGCAGTGCTTTACGGATATCAGTTGGATCTTCACCCGTACGCGCATTTTCCCAACGATTGAAACGAGCCATTGCTGCATCGATGTCTGATTCAGATGCATCACGCATTGGACCTTGTTCCATGATGGATTCATTCAAGTGTAAACCAGCAGAACGACCAAATACCACGAGGTCAAGCAGGGAGTTACCGCCTAAACGGTTAGCACCGTGTACAGATACACAAGCAATCTCACCCACAGCAAACAGACCCGGAATCACTTCGTCTTCGCCTTTTTCGTTATAGCGAATCGCTTGACCCGTCACTTTAGTTGGAATACCACCCATCATATAGTGACACGTTGGGATAACTGGGATTGGCTCTTTAACTGGGTCAACGTGGGCAAAGGTACGAGATAATTCAAGGATACCCGGTAAGCGAGATTCCAGAACGTCTTTTCCTAAGTGATCCAGTTTCAGTTTCGCGTGTGGACCCCATGGGCCATCACAACCACGACCTTCACGGATTTCAATCATGATTGAACGTGCAACAACGTCACGACCAGCAAGGTCTTTTGCGTTTGGTGCATAACGTTCCATGAAGCGCTCGCCATCTTTGTTCAGCAGATAACCGCCTTCACCACGACAGCCTTCTGTGACCAGAACACCTGCGCCAGCGATACCCGTTGGGTGGAACTGCCACATTTCCATATCTTGTAATGGAACACCAGCACGCACAGCCATACCCACACCGTCACCCGTATTGATGTGTGCGTTAGTGGTGGATTGGTAAATACGACCTGCACCACCCGTTGCTAAGATGGTTGCTTTCGCTTTGAAGTAAACCAGCTCGCCCGTTTCCATGCAGATTGCAGTACAGCCTACGATATCGCCATCTTGGTTTTTCACTAAATCCAGTGCATACCATTCAGAGAAAATCGTAGTGTGATTTTTTAAGTTTTGCTGATACAGAGTATGTAACAGCGCGTGACCAGTACGGTCCGCTGCAGCAGCAGTACGTGCCGCTTGCTCGCCACCGAAATTCTTAGACTGACCACCGAATGGACGTTGATAAATACGACCATCATCAAGACGAGAGAAAGGCAATCCCATATGTTCTAATTCAAGGATAGCTTCCGGCCCTGTTTTACACATGTATTCGATAGCGTCTTGGTCACCGATATAATCGGAACCTTTAACAGTATCGTACATATGCCATTCCCAGTTGTCAGGGTGTGTGTTACCGAGTGCAACAGTGATACCACCTTGCGCTGACACAGTATGAGAACGAGTTGGAAATACTTTAGATAACAAAGCACAAGATAGGCCTTGTTGAGAAATTTGTAGTGCTGCGCGCATACCTGCACCGCCCGCACCGATAACGATAGCGTCAAACTCTCTGATTGGCAGATTCATTTTATGCACCCCACACAACAATTGTTCCGTAAATTAAGTAAGCCAGCAAACCAACCACAATGGCCAGTTGCAGCACTAAGCGAATCGCCAGCGGCTTAACATAGTCAGTCAGTACTTGCCACATACCAATCCAGGCATGCACAAGAATCGAGAACAATGTGAGGATAGTGAATACTTTGGTCACAGAGGAGGCAAAGAAGCCACGCCATACTTCATAGGTAATATCATTAATTGCTACGAAGCCAACAATGTAGAGTACGTAGAGGACGATAACGATCGCCGAACCACGAATTAGCAGCCAGTCCTGGATACCAGTACGGCCTAAAGCTGATGCATTACTTACCATACTAAGATCCCCGCCAGAATTGCCAGAATTACAGTAATTACAAATGTAATTTTTGCGGATGAGTTGCCCGAAGCAAGGGTTTCATCAACACAACCGAAATCCATCAGCATATGACGAATACCACCACAAATGTGGTATGCCAGCGCTGTTAAGATCCCCCAAAGAATGAACTTAGCAAAAAAGCCAGTCATTATTTCAGACGCGTATTGAAAACCTTCTGGAGAGGAGAGAGAAGTCCCTAGCAACCAAAGCAGAATACCAACTGCGATGAGAGTAATGACGCCAGAGACACGGTGCAAGATCGACGATATTGCAGTAATCGGAAAGTGAATCGTCTGCAAATCAAGGTTGACAGGTCTTTGTTTTTTCACAATTTTGCCCACACAGCTCTTTATTATTTTCCATCCTCCGGACCTGGGGTGGAAATCAGACAGCGACAGGGGTACAAAATGCAACTTAACACAAACTTTAATCCATCATGTTTGAATAAAGTTGCATACTGATCACGCTGGGAACTCCTACTCAGGGTAATCCGGAGACCTGGCGCCAGTATAAAGTCTTCACATTGCTATTACAATTCCCACACAAAAGGTTTGGAGACATTTAGCCCGAACAGTGAGAAGGATCACGATTTAAACATTTTATATAAATGTGCTTATCTTATTTGACAATGATTCAACATTTATCTTACATATATGCCTGACAGATTTATCTGAATACGTTACGGATGACCCAAAGTCGTGTAGTAATGTGAATGAGTATGCAAGTATAAACAAAAGTTATGAAAGTTGTTTCCCTTACCACAAATAATGATATTGTAGAGAAAACAACAAAAAAAGAACATAACGCCCTATACACTCGCAAACAACCTAACCACATTGTTATCGGTATTGATATTGGTTGCCGGATTTCAAGGTTTTATGTGATATCCCGCTGATTTTCTCAACACACCGATAGAACAATGCTCAAAGACGCAGTATAACGCTGAGTTCTGGGTTGTTGAGTGTGGATTATCAAGCGCTAAGGAGACCGTAAATGGCTGATAACAAAGCTAAGATAATGACTGGAAGTAAAGGTGATTTCGAACTAGACATCCTAAGCCCGACCATTGGCCAAGATGTTATCGATGTACGAGCTTTAGGTTCTAAAGGGTTCTTCACATACGACCCCGGTTTTACTTCTACCGCATCCTGTGAGTCAAAAATTACCTATATCGATGGTGATAAAGGCGTTCTACTCCACCGTGGTTTCCCAATTGATCAACTCGCCACTCAAGCCTCATACCTTGAAGTCTGTTATATCCTGTTATACGGCGAAGCACCAACCCAAGAACAGTACAATACATTTAAAAATACGGTGACTCGCCACACCATGATCCATGAGCAAATCACTCGCATGCTTAATGGTTTCCGTCGTGACTCTCACCCAATGGCTGTTCTGTGTGGGGTAACAGGTGCTCTAGCCGCGTTCTACCACGATGCATTAGACGTTAATAACCCTCGCCACCGTGAAATCACCGCTTACCGTCTGCTGTCTAAAATGCCGACCGTTGCAGCGATGTGTTACAAATACTCTATCGGACAACCTTTTGTTTATCCTCGTAATGATTTATCTTACGCGGGTAACTTCTTGCACATGATGTTCTCTACACCATGTGAAGAATATGTGGTTAATCCAGTACTTGAACGCGCAATGGACCGTATTTTGATCCTGCACGCTGACCACGAACAAAACGCATCAACCTCAACAGTCCGTACCGCAGGTTCTTCCGGCGCTAACCCATTTGCGTGTATTGCAGCAGGTATTGCGTCTCTGTGGGGACCTGCTCATGGTGGTGCTAACGAAGCCTGCTTACGTATGCTTGAAGAGATTCAAACTGTTGAGCACATCCCAGCATTTATCGAACGTGCAAAAGATAAAAACGACTCTTTCCGCTTAATGGGCTTCGGTCACCGTGTTTATAAAAACCATGACCCACGCGCTACCGTTATGCGTGAAACTTGCCATGAAGTCCTGAACGAGCTGGGTCTAAATGATAGCCTGCTTGAAGTGGCCATGGAATTAGAACGTATCGCACTGAACGACCCGTACTTCATTGAGAAGAAACTGTACCCTAACGTTGACTTCTACTCAGGTATCATCCTGAAAGCAATGGGTATTCCATCTTCAATGTTTACAGTTATCTTCGCAATTGCACGTACCATTGGTTGGATTGCACATTGGAACGAAATGCACGATGAAGGTCTGAAAATTGCCCGTCCTCGCCAACTGTACACTGGCTACGACAGACGTGAATTCAGCTCTGAGTTAGACAAAAAATAATTTAACTCACTCATCACTAAAGCCTCGAAGATTCGGGGCTTTTTAATTTCTAACATTCTATTTTTATTCTATTTTTTCAGTCTTGATTCACCGCTGTATTCTCGCGGTGTCATCCCGCTCATTTTGCGGAAAAAACTAATAAATGCGCTGTCACTGGCTAAACCTAACTCTTGAGTAATAAATCCGTAGGTTTTCTCCTGCGCTAACAGCTCTATCCCTTTGATAAATCGCCATTGTTGTCGCCACGCCTGATAACTCATTCCTGTCTCTTTTAGAAAAACTCGAGTAATGGTCTTCTCACTGGCACCAACCGTTTGAGCTAATTGGTTCAAAGGTGGAGGAAGTCGTTCTAGATCTAGAGACTTGAAACGTCTGTCATGAGGTAAAGACAGCAGAGTGGGCTCCGCTGTTGCACATTGTAATTCATCAATAAAAACAGGAAGTAACCTTGCTAGTCGCCCTTCTCGCCAGTCACTCTCGAAAGGCGCCACCGCGATACGTTCCAGCAACTCTCGAAGCAAAGGAGAGAGACTTAAAATAGACACCTGACCAGATATTTGCTGCGCATATTCTTGGCTTAGGTAAACAGACCGATACCCTACCGAAGCACGCATTTGTACTCGATGCTGTGTAAATGGTGGGATCCACGCAACTCTCCCTGGCGGTAGTAACGAAATCTCATTCTGTAAGCTAATGCGAATGCAGCCTTGTTGTGTAAATAACAGCTGCCCCATTTCATGGGTATGCGCTCCTGAATCATGTTGCCCCATTTGGGCTGCAATCCCCAATACGGGGGCATCATACCAGTGAGTTTGAAACTCATCCGTCTGTAATAACCACGCCATAAATGTCTCTTTTTTGATATTTATTGTCTTTATTATTGTAATAAGACAAATAAAAAGCCACTAGACTTTGCGCCATTCCACATACTTTGAAAATAAATAGGTAAATCAATATGGAACGCGTACTTTCATTATCTTTAGCAATAGCGCTAATGATGTTTCCGCAAATTGTCGAAACCATTTATAGTCCAGCGTTAACGGATATTGCTGCTGCATTTCAGGTGAATGCCGATCAAGCCTCTCAAACGCTGTCGCTCTATTTCTTTGCTTTCGCTTTTGGTGTCGTATTTTGGGGCAGAATGTGTGATGTGATTGGGCGTCGTCCCACTATTTTGCTTGGGTTATTTCTGTATGGAATAGCCTCTGTAAGCGCACTTTTTGTCTCACATTTCTATGGGTTGCTGTTACTGCGTATGCTATCTGCGTTTGGTGCTGCAGTTGGCTCTATTGGCACACAAACCATGATGCGAGACAGTTTCCAAGGTCATAAGTTAGCCAAAGTTTTTTCGGTGATGGGCATCGCCTTAGCAATAAGCCCCGCCCTTGGGATGATTTTCGGTGCCAGCTTAGTTTGGTTAGGTAGTTACCGAGCCGTTTTTATGGGTTTAGCGTTGTTAGCTTCCATACTTTTGTTATGGTCATGTTATAAGCTTCCTGAGACCAAACCACAGAACGTGATCAAAACCCCATTTTTAACCACTTTTTTACACATGTTAGGGGATAAACGAATTCTCCAAAATGTGATGTTGATTGCATTTTTCAACATTAATTTATTCAGCTATTACCAGCTTGGCCCCTTTATTTTTGAACAATTAACGTTCAACCAACAACAATTTGGTCTGACTGGGATTCTGTTAGCGTTTGGTGTCGGTCTCGGTTCACTGATTAATCGCACATTATTGGCGAAAACGTGGTCACCAGAAAAGCTCGTTAAACTGGCAAGTGGGCTCTCTATTGTCAGTAGTGGTTTAGTTTATCTGCTGCAAAGTCATATTGGGTTTGTGCTACCAATTATGGGCATTGTGGTGGGCTATGGGATCGCAATTCCGAATATTTTGGCGCACGCTCTGGATCATTATCAAGACAGAAAAGGCACCGCCGGCGCAATTTTAGGTTTGTTTTACTATTTAGGATTAGCTCTCGGATTAATGGCCGCCGGCGAGGTTCAAAACCTAGGGTTAGTGCTAACCACGTCAAGCCTAATACTGCTCCTTACCGCACTAAAATACAGGACGTAACCTGTTTGTAGTTAGTTTCTATTGTGTAGCTATTTCTATTACATAGCAATTTTCTAAATAGTTCATGCTGTGGCAAGGCGGTGAACAAAGACAGCTTGGGGAGCATACATAAGTATGTGACCCAAGTGGCTGAGTGAAACCAACACAGCCACAGCATGAAATATGACGAAAATTTAAGCGGGGTTGTCTATATCGATGAACGTTGCATCCACCTCATGATTATCATTCAACCACTCCGTCAACGCCTTAATCCCATAACGCTCTGTTGCGTGGTGCCCTGCACTGTAGAAAT
This sequence comes from Providencia sp. wls1914, assembly GCF_009706645.1. Taxonomy (NCBI): domain Bacteria; kingdom Pseudomonadati; phylum Pseudomonadota; class Gammaproteobacteria; order Enterobacterales; family Morganellaceae; genus Providencia; species Providencia sp. wls1914. Next base: position 79,491 of record NZ_WLUN01000018.1, on the reverse strand, counting down.
GGATCCCCATCTCTCTTGCGATATGAATGGTTTGCTCTGACACTTCCCCTGTCACAAACGCATCTACACCAAATTCTGCCGCTTGCATAATAAAGCCCTGGCCGCCGCCAGTACACCATGCAATTTGACGAATTTCTTCTTTGGCGTTATCACCACAATGCAATACTTTACGCCCTAAGCGATTTTCTAAACGCTCGGTTAATTCTGCGGGGGTAATGGGTTGGTCGAAAAAGCCAAATGGCATCAGTGGCTCAATGTTGCCATTGACTTGCACACCCATAATATGGGCCAGTTGCGCATTGTTACCTAATACTGGGTGAGCATCTAATGGTAGGTGATAACCGTACAGGTTAATGTCATTCGCCAGCAATGTTTTTAGGCGATTTCTTTTCATACCTTTGATAATGGCCGGTTCGTTTTTCCAAAAGTAGCCATGATGCACAATCACCGCATCGGCATTGAGTCTGACCGCTTCATCCAATAATGCTTGGCAAGCTGTCACGCCTGTCACGATTTTTTTAACATGAGGGCGACCCTCTACTTGTAATCCATTTGGGGCATAGTCTTGGATTTCACTGACTTTCAGCTCGTCGTTAATCAGTTCTTCTAACTTAAAATTATGCATAATCGTATCCTTTACCTACTGAATTCCTACTTATTCATATTCAATTAGCATAAACGTAAATGATATTTTTTTCTGCTGTATTTATTGGCAAACTCACACAAGCTAAGAACTCAGTCAAATTTGAAAGAGAGATAATTAAACAAAAAGGCTCCCCCACTGAGAGCCTTCTTGAGTTTACAAAATTGCGACTATTATTAGTCTTTCTTCGATTTATTCGCAAAGAAAATATCAGATTGAATGTCTTCAGTTCGAATAGTGAAAAGTTGGTTAGTTAAATCCTCAGTGAGCTTCTCAGCACTAGCCATCACATCCAGATTAAACTTGTTAAGCATTTTATTGGCGGCGGCTTTATCTGTTTTCGCCATTTTTAAGTAATTCACTTCCATGGCTTTTTGCTCTAACGCCGTTTTCGCTTCCCACTCTTGGTAGGCTTTTTTCACAATAGGCGCCAGTTTAGGGTAGTCCGTCATCACTAATGTTTGTAATTTACGGTATTTCCAATAAATAGAATCGCTGTCTGCCTTGTCTGTCCCAATACCATAATGTTTTGGATAAGCCTCTAACCCACTATAGAAAGGAACAAACGCGGTCAAATCCGCCATTCCTAGACCAACATATGTCACTTCACCAATTTCTTGCGGTAACTCTGGACGTACTTGCATCACATGCGCTTCATAAGTTCTAAACACACTGATTGGTCGCCATGGCTCTTTTCCGTTTAAGCCATTGGTATACGGGTCATGTTCCGTGCCTTCAAAGTGATTACGTAGCATGGCTTTCGCTTCTTCAACAGAAACTTTTTTCTCTGGTGTTAAGAAAGGAGCAAAATTTCTACCATCTGCAATATCTTGTTTTAACGATGGATTAAACTGCTGCTGAATGATCCAAACTCGTGGATCGTTATAATCACGGTCTCGCTCATCATCACGCGTATAGGCTTTAGAAAAATTGAATGCGCCATCTTTAGCAGGATTGTATAAACCCTTTTCTACTGCAAATTCAACGAGATTTTTAGAGCCTAGCATATCGGGATTATTCACCTCAAACGCTTGTAAACGCCCCTGATTACCCGTTGCAAAGTATTTATCTTTTGCAATTTTTTGAGCCATCCATTGATGACCCGTTCCCGTTTCTAAATACCACAGTTCATTTTTATCGACGACAGCAACACCAAAGCCTTCACCAGCACCTTGGGTTTCAATAATATTACCTAAAATCTCCACCGCTTCACGGGCTGTTTTTGCGCGGGAAAGAAGTACATCTGGAATATCATCTTCGGTAATTCCAGTTTCTTCAACATAGGGATCGAACGCTAATGCTTTAGGAGAAGCAAATATAGATTCAGTACCACTGACTCCTACACCTAATTCATTAAATCCTGTCGCACCATGTAATTGTGTTTTCCAATTTGGCACAGTTGTATATCGCAATGAATTTTTTGGTAATGGGTAGGTAAAATTATTAGCACCATTATGTTCTTTTGTACTGTATATTCCGGATTGATTTTTCTTTGCTGGATGTATGACAAAATGCTGAGCTTTTAATGCGCTGCTATCAGCGCTTCTCGCGATAATTAACGAGCCATCATTCGTGGCTTCACTACCCGCAAGCAGAGTGGTACAAGCCAATCCCGATGATATTAATGCGATATTAATTGACAATGCGATAACACATTTTTTAAATAGAATCATGATATTCCTCATTTGCTATTTATAATTAAATATCTTTTGAATTTTAATAAAATAAAATCTAATTTTATTGGGGATGGATATTAGCAATGAGATAAAGATAATTACCGTGATTCACTTCTCAGTGTCAAATAAGTTAATTTATTTAAATTTCAAATTAAATAACATGACTTTAATTTAAATAACATTGAAGTATAGGAATTAATTATTATGATTTTTATATAAAAAAATCCCCACAATTAAATTATTGCAGGGATATCTTTTTAGTGAATTGAATCACTGATTAACGATGGCTTTCCATCGTCACTTCTGAGCTAGCCAACCACACAGGCTTGTCGCTCGTTTTAGCCCAGACTTTATGCAGGTAGCTATAAAATCTTGCTCTTTTTGGGTAAAAAACCATAACCGGAAACGCAATAATGCCAGCTGTTACAGCAGCAGTGCGGCGTAAAAGTACCTGATTACGGGAATATTCTTGATATGTGGACATCGATATCCTCCTTCAGTAGCCACTTAATTTTGCCGATTCCAGTTTTGCTCTTTACTTCTATTTCACTTAATTCACGTTTAACTCAATTCGCATTGAGCGTAAATCACCAAAGAGGCACTAAAATCGAACACCAAGGTTAATCTTCATTAACGGAATCTATAATAACGCAATTTGTGTAATTAAACTACTCATCTGACCACTTAAATATAAAATAAATTAACTTTTTGACTCAGTTTCGTTGTTTTATTACGAAATGTAGCAAGATACCGTATAAAACAAACAAATAAATCACATCTTATTAACAAACTATACTTAGAGAATCTCTTCATCATCACGAAGCGATTTTAATTGGGCATTTTTATACTATTTTTACACCCCACCTGGTTTTTTTATCAGCTTCTTTACAAGCAAATGCCTAACCTAGCGCAATGGAAATAATAAGGAGATAACAATGTCACTACTTTCCATTTCTGGGGCAGTTCTTGTTGTTGTACTGCTGGTTTATCTGATTTATGCCCTGCTCAACGCGGAGAATTTCTGATATGGCCACCTATGCGTTTTTATTGATCGCCAGTTTTTTACTGGTTCTTATGCTGTTAGCAAAACCACTCGGCAACTTTATTGCTTATCTGATTGATGGTGATATGCCGCGTGCTATTGCCAAAAGTGAATCGGTATTCTGGCGATTAAGCGGAATCAAACAAGTGGGGCGCGATCTCCCTGAGATGAATTACTGGCAATATGCCATCGCCATTTTGCTATTTAACCTACTGGGTTTTGGATTACTATTCGTTATTTTAATGTGCCAAGGCTCATTACCTCTCAATCCTCAGCATTATCCTGGAATGAGCTGGGACTTGGCTTTCAATACAGCAATTAGTTTTGTGGCCAATACTAACTGGCAATCTTATAGCGGGGAAAATACCCTAAGCTATCTGAGCCAAATGGTCGGGTTAACCGTACAAAACTTCCTTTCGGCAGCCACAGGGATCGCCGTCGTGTTTGCACTTATTCGTGCATTTTCACGCCACGGCAGCAAAACTATTGGTAATGCTTGGGTTGATTTAGCGCGTATCACGCTGTATCTCCTGCTGCCATTATCCATTATTTTTGCTTTATTCTTTGTCAGCCAAGGGGTTATTCAAAACTTCTCCCCTTATGTTTTGAGTAACAACCTTGATAGTGCGCCACAACTGTTACCAATGGGGCCTGTTGCGTCCCAAGAAGCCATCAAATTATTGGGAACTAACGGTGGCGGATTCTTTGGGGCTAACTCATCTCACCCATTTGAAAACCCAACGGCATTAAGCAACTTTGTTCAAATGCTGGCTATCTTCCTTATTCCAACGGCACTTTGCTTTGCATTTGGCCGTACCGTCAGTGATAACAAACAAGGTCACGCCCTGTTATGGGCAATGGCGATTATTTTCGTGATTGCCGCCGCCGTTGTGATCCATGAAGAATATGTCGGCAACCCATTCTTAGGCGAGTTGCACGCAAGCAGCACCGCTAACCTTGAAGGAAAAGAGAACCGCTTTGGTACATTAGGATCTGCGCTGTATGCCGTTGTCACTACCGCGGCATCTTGTGGTGCAGTGAACTCAATGCACGATTCTTACACTGCATTAGGTGGCATGGTCCCTATGTGGCTAATGCAAATAGGTGAAGTGGTCTTTGGGGGCGTCGGTTCAGGTTTATACGGCATGTTACTGTTTGTTTTACTTGCTGTGTTCTTAGCGGGATTGATGATTGGTCGTACTCCTGAATACCTCGGTAAAAAAATCGAAGTACGTGAAATGAAAATGGTGGCACTGGCCATCCTTGTCACACCAACTTTAGTGCTACTCGGTACCACAATTTCACTAATGACCGAAGCAGGACGCTCCGGCATTCTTAACCCGGGCGCTCACGGATTTAGCGAAGTGCTATACGCCTTCTCATCCGCCGCTAATAACAACGGCAGTGCCTTTGCAGGATTAAGCGCGAACACACCGTATTACAACGTGATGCTGGCATTAGCTATGTTCCTTGGGCGTTTCGGTGTGATTTTCCCAGTATTAGCGATTGCAGGCTCTATGGCAGTGAAAAAACCACAAGCCGCCAGCCTTGCAACATTGCCGACACACGGTCCACTGTTTATCGGTTTATTAATCATGACTGTTCTTCTCATTGGTGCACTGACTTTTGTCCCTGCGCTTGCGTTAGGGCCAATCGCAGAACATCTGCAAATTTGGTTAGCGGCATAATGAGGGTGAAAAAATGAAAAATCAAAAAACACAATTATTTGATAGCAAACTGGTTCGCCAATCGACAATTGATGCCATTAAAAAACTGACACCACAAGCACAATGGCGTAACCCAGTTATGTTCGTGGTTTACATCGGCAGTATTATTACCACTTTATTATGGATAGCGATGGTCGCTGGCTACAGTGAAGGCAACGCTTGGTTTAGTGGCATGGTCACTTTATGGCTATGGTTTACTGTGCTATTTGCCAACTTTGCAGAAGCTTTAGCGGAAGGTCGTAGTAAAGCGCAAGCTCAGAGTTTAAAAGGCGTAAAACAGCAAAGCCGAGCAACCAAGCTGGCGACAGCCTCTCTCGATGCACCGCAAGAAATGGTCAGTTCAGACCAACTGCGTAAAGGCGATATCGTCCTGATCCGCGCAGGGGAAACCATCCCTTGTGATGGTGAAGTGATTGAAGGTGGCGCCTCCGTAGATGAAAGTGCGATCACCGGTGAATCCGCACCCGTGATCCGTGAATCCGGTGGAGACTTTTCATCGGTCACGGGGGGAACTCGCGTACTCTCTGACTGGCTGATCGTCGAATGTACGGTTAACCCGGGCGAAACATTCTTAGACCGCATGATCTCCATGGTAGAAGGCGCACAACGCCGTAAAACCCCCAATGAAATCGCGCTCACTATCTTATTAACCGCACTGACCATTATCTTTGTTTTAGTCTGTGCAACGTTATATCCATTCACCTTGTTTGCTACTGAATACGCGGGTGCAGGTGGGGCAGTCTCTATCATTGTGTTGATTGCGTTACTTATCTGTCTGATCCCAACCACCATTGGCGGGCTACTATCTTCCATCGGGGTTGCCGGAATGAGCCGTATGCTGGGTGCCAACGTGATTGCCACCAGCGGGCGCGCCGTGGAAGCAGCGGGAGACGTTGATGTCCTGTTACTGGACAAAACGGGTACCATTACCCTCGGAAACCGTCAAGCCTCTGAGTTTTTACCGTTGAATGGCGTCACCGAGCAGCAACTGGCGGATGCGGCTCAGCTTTCTTCTTTAGCGGATGAAACCCCTGAAGGGCGCAGTATTGTGGTGCTGGCAAAACAGAAATTCAATTTACGCGAACGCGATATCCACGCCATGAATGCCACCTTTGTCCCCTTCTCTGCGATGACGCGCATGAGCGGTGTGAACGTCGGCGAGCGCATGATCCGCAAAGGTTCAGCAGATGCTATTCGCCGTTATGTTGAAGCGAATCACGGAAAATTCCCTGTCGAAGCCGACAAACTTGTTGAACAAGTGGCGCAGACAGGGGGAACACCGTTAGTGGTGGTGGATAGCCAAACGGTGCTCGGCGTCGTGGCGCTCAAAGACATCGTCAAAGGCGGCATGAAAGAGCGTTTTGCACAAATGCGTGCGATGGGGATCAAAACCGTGATGATCACGGGAGATAATCACCTGACCGCAGCAGCAATAGCCGCAGAAGCAGGCGTGGATGATTTCTTAGCTGAAGCCACCCCTGAAGCAAAACTTGCGTTAATCCGCCAATATCAATCGGAAGGCCGCTTAGTGGCCATGACCGGAGACGGTACCAACGATGCCCCTGCATTAGCGCAAGCGGATGTGGCGGTTGCCATGAACTCGGGTACGCAAGCGGCGAAAGAAGCCGGTAACATGGTGGATTTAGATTCCAACCCAACCAAGCTGATTGAAGTCGTGCATATCGGTAAACAGATGCTGATGACTCGCGGTTCATTGACCACATTCAGTATTGCCAACGATATCGCCAAATACTTCGCGATTATTCCAGCCTGTTTTGCGGTCACATGGCCACAACTCAATGCCTTGAATATTATGCATTTGCACTCACCAGCTTCGGCATTGCTGTCGGCGGTTATTTTTAATGCCTTGATTATCGTGTTCTTAATTCCACTGGCATTAAAAGGGGTGAATTATCGCCCAATGAGTTCTCAATCACTTTTACAGCGTAACTTGAGCCTGTATGGGTTAGGTGGCTTGATTGTCCCATTTGTAGGGATCAAGCTTATCGATATGTTCATCAGCTTGTTTGGTATTTAAGGAGCCTATTATGAGCATGTTTCGTTCTTCATTAATGATTTTAGTTCTGTTAACGCTGGTGACTGGGATTGCTTATCCGCTGCTTGTGACTGGGCTCGCTAATGTTATTTTTCCAACTCAATCGATGGGCTCGCTGATCTTGCAAGATAATCGCGTTATCGGGTCATCACTGATTGGGCAGTCTTACCAAAATGACAATTACTTTTATGGTCGCCCGTCTGTGACAGCTGAAATGCCTTATAACGCACTGGCCTCTGGTGGCAGCAACTTAGCCATCAGCAACCCACTGTTAACCAAGGAATTGACTGAGCGCTCAGTCGCATTGAAACAGCATGAACCCGATGGTGGTGATATTCTGCCTGTGGATTTACTGACCGCCTCATCCAGCGGGCTAGATCCACATATTTCGGTTGCCGCTGCGTTATATCAAGCGCCGCGTATTGCCAAAAACAGACAGTTATCGATAGACAAGGTAAAATCGCTTATCTCTGACAATACGCAATCTCCTCTGTTTCGATTTTTAGGAGAGCCGGTCGTCAACGTATTAGAGTTAAACCTTGCCCTTGATACCTATCAACGGGAAGCTAACAGTCAAAATCACTGAGGTCAGTTATGAATAATCAGGAGCCTATCCGCCCAAACCCAGATGACCTGTTGGTAAAGGCAAACGAAAGTGGACGTGGCAAACTTAAGATTTTCTTCGGTGCTTGCGCTGGTGTTGGGAAAACTTATGCCATGTTGCAAGAAGCGCAACGCCTTCGAGCACAAGGGTTAGATGTGCTGATTGGCGTGGTCGAAACTCATGAACGAGAAGAAACCGCCGCGCTGCTGGATGGGCTCCCGCAACTACCTCCGTTAAAAATCAGCCATCGAGGGCGTCGCCTGCACGCCTTCGATATTGATGCTGCATTGGCAAGGCATCCTGCCATTATCTTGATGGATGAACTTGCCTTCAGTAATCCAAATGGCAGCCGCCACCCTAAACGCTGGCAAGATGTCGAAGAATTACTGGATGCGGGCATTGACGTTCTCACCACCGTTAACGTTCAACATATTGAAAGCTTAAATGACATTGTCGGCAGCATCACCGGTATCCGCGTGCGTGAAACCGTGCCTGACCATATTTTTGATGCCGCCAATGAAGTGGTTTTAGTGGATTTACCTCCCGATGACCTGCGCCAACGTTTAAAAGAAGGCAAAGTGTATATTCCGGGACAGGCTGAACGTGCTATCGAGCATTTTTTCCGTAAAGGAAACTTAATTGCTTTACGGGAATTAGCCCTACGCCGCACAGCTGATCGCGTTGATGACCAAATGCGTGAGTTTCGTGATGGTAAAGGCGAAGCCCCCGTTTGGCATACCCGCGACGGATTACTTTTATGCATCGGGCATAATACAGGCAATGAAAAACTGGTTCGCGCCGCCGCTCGCCTTGCCGCTAAGTTCGGCAGTGTTTGGCATGCGGTGTATGTAGAAACCCCAACCTTACACCAACTTCCTGAAAATCAGCGCCGAGCTATTTTAAAAGCCTTAAGGCTAGCGCAAGATTTAGGCGCAGAAACCACCACCCTTTCTGATCCTAATGAAGAAAAAGCCATTTTGCGTTACGCACGAGAGCATAACCTCGGTAAAATTTTGATCGGCCGACGGGATAAACATCGCAAATGGTATAAATTCAATTTACACCAAGGTTTTGCGGATAGGCTAGGTAAACTCGGGCCTGATTTAGATTTGATCATTGTCGCCCTTGAAGAAAAAAGCGATTGGGATAAAGAGCCAGAAAGAAAGCCGTTTACCGAAAAATGGCGCTCTGATGTCAATGGCTATTTAATGGCGATCGCCATGTGTGCAGCTATCACCCTATTTTCTCGAACCTTCTTATTGGCGCTGGATAAAGCCAACTTAGTCACCCTCTATTTATTGGGTGTGGTATTAGTCGCGTTATTTTACGGTCGCCGCCCTTCCGTTTTCGCCGCATTAGTCAACGTGATTAGTTTTGACTTATTCTTTGTTCAGCCTCATTTCTCTTTGGCTATCATGGACATGCAGTATCTGGTGACTTTTACCGTAATGCTGATTGTGGGGGTGGTTGTCGGGAACTTGACCGCAGGTATGCGCTATCAGGCAAGAATTGCCCGTTATCGAGAACAACGCACGCGCCATTTATATGAAATGACCAAAGAGCTAGGTCAAGCCCTCAGCACGGAAGATATCGGTAAAACTGGCTACCACTTTTTAAACAACGCCTTTCAGGCAAAAACCTGTTTGCTACTCCCCGATGAAAACAACCAACTGACGCCATTACAGTGCGAAGGTTATAGCCAGTTGCAAATCGACAAAGCGATCGCAAAATGGAGCTTCGATAAGCGCCAGCCTGCAGGTGCAGGGACGGACACACTTCCCAGCGTGCCGTACCAATTACAGCCCATCACAACGGCGGATGAAACCCTTGCCGTGCTCGCCATTGAGCCGCGTAATATTCGCCAATTATTGATCCCCGAACAGCAGCGTATGTTGCAAACCTTTACCGGATTAATCGCCAGTAGCCTTTCCCGCCTGCAACTGACCAAACAAGCAGAGAGAGCCAAGCTGGATGTTGAACGGGAGCAATTACGAAATTCACTGCTGGCAGCCTTATCCCATGATCTCAAAACGCCACTGACTGTTTTATTTGGTCAAAGTGAAATTTTGATGTTGGAGTTATCAGCCGAAAATTCACCACTCACCGCACAAGTCAGCCAGATGCGCCAACAGGTGTTAAGCACTTCGCGATTAGTGAATAATTTATTGGATATGGCTCGCTTACAATCTGGGGGGATCCACCCAAATTTGGAATGGGAATCTCTGCAAGAAATTACGAGCAGCGCAGTTCGCATCTTGGACTACACTTTAGATAGTCACCCACTTGATATTGATATTCCAGCCGATTTACTCTTGTATTGTGACGGCAATTTGATTGAGCGCGTCATCATTAACTTGCTCGAAAATGCCATAAAATACAGTGATAGCGACACCCCAATTGGTATTCGTGCGTCTATCGAATCACAAAAAGCCCATATCGAAGTGTGGGATGCCAGCAATGCCATTCCCGACGGGCAAGAAAAAACCATTTTCGATAAATTTTCCCGCGCACAAAAAGAATCAGCAATTCCGGGAGTTGGCTTAGGTTTAGCTATCTGTCGTGCTATTATCCATCTCCATGAAGGGGAAATTTGGGCTGAAAATAATGAAAAAGGTGGCGCCAGCTTCCATTTTATTTTGCCATTAAAGCCGTTACCCGAGATTGAAAACGAAAGCGAAAACGAAATTTAGGAGCACTTAGCAGACTGTGAGTTCCCATCAAATCCTGATCATTGAAGATGAAAAAGAGATCCGCCGCTTTGTTCGATTAGCGTTGGAGGGTGAAGGCTGGAAAATTTTTGAAGCTGAAAATTACCAACGAGGACTCATAGAAGCTGGTACTCGTCAGCCTGATTTGGTGATTTTAGATCTTGGATTACCCGACGGTGATGGATTGGATTTGATCCGTGATTTACGCCAATGGAGCAGTATTCCGTTGATCGTACTTTCTGCTCGTGAAGAAGAGTCCCAAAAAGTGGCCGCTCTTGATGCGGGTGCCGATGATTATTTAACGAAACCTTTTGGTATCAGTGAATTACTCGCCCGTGTCCGAGTCGCTTTGCGTCGCTTTGGTAAAGCCGGTCAAGAAAGCCCGACTTTTCAATTTGGCGATGTCACGGTGGATTTCATCAACCGTATCGTGACTAAAGGCAGCGAAGAGCTGCATCTCACCCCCATTGAGTTTCGGTTACTTAGCGAACTCGTCGCCAATAGCGGAAAAGTGCTCACTCAGCGCCATTTGTTGCTGCAAGTCTGGGGGCCAAGTTACGTCGAACATAATCATTATCTACGCATTTATATGGGGCATTTACGCCAGAAGTTGGAAAATGACCCTGCTCGCCCCGAACATCTTTTAACTGAAACCGGCATTGGCTACCGTTTTATGCCTTAATTTATGCCTTAAAACCTAAGTTTGTCTTAAAACATGATTCTCAGACTATTACTGATAGTTTATTCATCTCGGCTGCCTATAATCTCTCCAATCTTAACTTATCGGAGCGTTTCCTGTGCAATCGTTACTGACTCAAGCTTCTTGCCGTTTTGCTTCAATCTTAGTGATTTTTTTAACTATTTTCGTCACCACCAAAGCCCTTGCGCTAAGCCCAGAAGAGAAAACGCGGACTGAAGCGTTGTTAACGGAATTGGGCAAACAGCAGAATTTAACGTTCACGCGTAATGGTTCCGGTCATTCCGCACCAGAAGCTGAATCCCATTTGCGTTTAAAGCTAGGTAAAACCGAAAAACGCTTACAGACAACAGAGCAGTTTATTGACAATGTGGCATCCAAATCCTCTATCACCGGAGAAGAGTATCAAGTCACCGATGCCCAAGGTAAAGTCACCAGCGCCAATCAGTATCTGCATGATTTACTGAAAAATAACGTTGATAAACCAGCCAAATAACCCATTTTATCCCCTCCCGATTAATGAAGCGCCCCAATAGCTAGTGGGCACTTCATTATGTCGAGCTCTTTTCGTTACACTCCTTACTCCTCGAAAAATGAAAATACCTTTTTCACGATCGAGAAGCCCCATTTCCCTGACCCAATATATCCGCCAATCAAAATCACAAGCCGAATCTTATAACCCTATTCAGACCGAAGCATTAGATGCGCTGATGAAATGCGTTGATAGTTGCCTCATTGAGCAAAGAGCAATCTGGTTGAAATCCTGACTTTCTAAAACATAAAAAACTGATTAATTATCATATGGTATTCTTAATGATTATTATTATCATTAATTATTTAAATGATTATTATTATCATATAAAATCACACACATGATATTCAATAAAGCACAAATGCATAAATTTATGCATCAATATGATTTTACTAATAAATATTAGAACCATACGTTAAAAATAGGGATGAACAGGTATTGCTATGTTAAATAAGCTATCAGCGCTATCACTGTTAATAGTTTCGCCATTCGCGGCTTCAGCAACTGACGTTCTGGTTGTGACTACACCAAGCTCAAGTGATTCATACACCGCAACAACGACATCTTCTGCAACAAAGAATGAAACTGAGATAATGAAAATACCACAGACAGTAAATGTGGTGACCAAAACCCAAATAGAAAACAGAGCAGCAGAAACTGTTGTGGATGCACTGAGGTATACACCCGGTGTGGTTACCGAATACCGTGGTGATTCGAATCGCAATGATGAGGTATTCAGTCGCGGTTTTGATTATGCGAACAAAATTCTAGATGGCATTCCTTTTGGCGGAAATGCGTCCTCGTCAATGGGCACAACTGAGCCTTGGTTTCTAGACAGAATTGAGATGATTAAAGGACCGGCATCTGTGCAATATGGACAAATAAGCCCTGGCGGGGTTATTGCCATGACAAGTAAAAAACCCACTGCACAGAGCATCAATAAAATTCAGTTACGAGTCGGTAATCGAAATAAAACAGAAGGATTTTTTGATCTCGGTGGCCAGCTAACGGATGATGGAAATATCCTCTACCGTTTAAATGGCTTGGCAAAGAAGAAAGATACTCAGGTACGAGACTATGAGGAAGAAAAATATGCTATTGCACCTGCAATAACATTCCTAAATGAAGACACTACTTTCACTCTTTTGGCTTACCTACAGAACTCACCGAAAAATGGTTATCGAAATTTTCTTCCTAAAGTTGGCACTCTAGAATCAACCCCAGAAGGAAAAATTCCACAAGACTTCAATATAAGTAATCCTGACTATAATATTTCCAAACAAAAACAACATAGTATTGGATATGAATTTGAACATAATTTTAGTGATCAAATTTCATTGGTACAAAAGGCACGCTACGCAGAAATTGATGAAAAATATAATTATTTAGTATTTAACACCTTAGCAAGTGAAGCTAAAAACTATCCTTATGTACTAAAACGAATGGCTCAGCACGAAAAAACAAAACTCAATACATTTGGTGTTGATACTCATTTAAATTTCGACATTGATAATGGGGGGCTTTATCAAACACTATTAGTCGGCGTCGATTACAAATGGACTAAAGAGGATAAACAGTTTTGGCGCGACAGAAGCGGCAATTATGATATTGATTGGCGTAACCCCCAATACCAGAAAATTGATGAATCCAAGCAGACGCTATTCACCGACCAGTTACAAAAAAGCGATCAAATCGGTATTTATATTCAAGACCAAATTGAATGGAATAGCTGGAACTTATTAGCTAGCACCCGATATGACTGGATTGAAGTAAAAACGATAGACAGAACGAACAGTGACAACTCGAAACAAAATGATGGCAAACTAACAGGCTTAGTTGGGGTGTTATACTCATTTGATAATGGTATTTCCCCTTATATTAGCTACAGCACCTCTTTTGAGCCAAATCTTGCAACCAACAGAAAGCCAGAAAGTAAGCCGTTTGATCCTAAAACAGCAAAGCAAACGGAAATCGGTATTAAGTACCTCACCCCTGACCAAAAAACGCTGGCGACCTTATCTCTCTATCATATCGAGCAAAAAAACATTCCTAAATACGACTCTGAATTAGGCTATATGACGCTAATCGGCAAGGGTGAAAGTAAAGGTGTGGAAGCCCAGATAAACAGTAAACTCACCGACAAATTTGCCGTTACAGGGGCATATTCGTATACCAAAACCAAAGTGCTTGAAACGGCAAACAGTGCTGAAAAAGGAAAAGAATTTCCTCGAATCCCTAAAAATATGGCCTCTGTTTGGGGGCAATATGAAGAAAATTCAGGAATGCTGAATGGACTGAAAGCCGGAGCAGGAGTGCGCTATATCGGATCCAGCAAAGCAGGGGCAGATAATAGCTTTTCTGTGCCTGGGGTAACACTTTACGATGCGATGGTTGGCTATGAACTTGCCAATATTTCCCCATCGTTGAAAGGCGCAACGATACAGTTAAACGTGAATAACTTAATGGATAAACATTATGTTTCATCCTGTGGTATGAGTGATGCCTGCTTTTATGGTATAGGCCGAACTGGTACTGTCACGTTTGATTACGCTTGGTAAAACAAAGAGTAAGAACAAAGGCTACGATAAATTGAGATGTAGCCTTTGTTATCTCATTAATAATAAAGATTAACTTGAAAGTGAGGGCTCATGAAGTCTGTTTTACTTTACGTAATGGTCGCTTTGAGTGCAGTACCCGCAATAGCTGCGCCTTGCAACGAACTACCTCTCCAGGGGGTTCAGGAAGGTGTATTCGATTCTGATGGTAGGATTTGCTTTGTGCTTCCAGCGCTTAGTGAAAACTATGTTGCAGCCACACTAAAAGGGGCAACAGGAGCACAATTGCTCGACCAGCAAAACCATCATTTACGCACTTTATTGGAAGCAGGACCCGCTGATGGAGAAAAGTCGCTACTTTTTTCATCCCCGACGGGGCAAGTTTCATCATTAGTATTATATGGAAATAACGGCAGTAAATGGCAGTTCGACTGGAAAATGACAGAAACTCAGCCACTCAATCGCGTGCGAAAACTTGATCCAGTAAGTCCTACTTTACAACAACTCGCAAAGGAGCTGGCAGCAGGAGGAACAACAGATGCATTTTGGGAAAAACAGCAACTCATCGGTACGCCTTTAGTTGAACCCGTAGATACATCCCATAAACGAGTCACTTTTTTGTGGCGCGCAGCGCGCGGTAATGTGTTTATTTTAGGGTCTCCGGCAGGCGATCATGATCCTATGTTTAAACTGGGTGACTCCGATGTATGGTTTCGCAGCTACGTGGTCCCTGCAGATACGCGTATGCAATATCAATTAGCGCCTGACGTTCCTAAAGTAGATGGCAATGCGCGTGAACAACGCCGTGCGATTTTGGTCACTGCACAAGCAGACCCTTTAAATCATGCGACTATGAGTATAGAAAATGAAGATAAGTGGAACACATCATCCTTACTTGATTTAAAACCCTCACGGTATTTTACCCGCGATACAATGAAACAGCCTATAAACCATGGCTCTTTGACTCTACATACATTAAAAAGTGAATTCCTTGGAAATAGCCGAGAAATCATTCTTTATCGCCCAAAAGCGACAACGCCGGTTAGTTGGACATTATTTTTGTTTGATGGTCAAATTTGGCAGGATAAATATCACACCGCCAATGTAATTGATGGTTTGATTGCTAATCATCAATTACCCCCGATTAATATTGTCTTTATAGATAGTCTGGATAGTAAACGTCGCTCCAAGGAACTCCCTCCAAATGAAGCTTTTGCTGATTTTATGGCGCTGGAACTGCTACCTTGGGTGAGCAAAAATGGTATTGAAATAAATAATGAAAAGACGATTGTGGCTGGCGCAAGTTATGGCGGATTGGCATCATCCTGGGTCGCATTGCGATATCCAAATCAATTTAGTCATGTGCTGAGCCTATCTGGCTCGTACTGGTGGGCGCCTGAAGGTGAAAAGCCAGGATGGTTAACTCGTCAATATCAGCAATCACCGCATTATCCGATCAGTTTCTGGATACAAGCAGGATTATTTGAAAACCAAGGTGCTGATGGCGGCATTTGGCTTAATAGCCAAGAGCTTGAACATGTTCTACGAGATAAAAACTACAAAACCAGCTTCCATTCATGGTCAAGTGGCCATGACTATGCTGCATGGATAGAAGCATTGGTCTATGGATTGAAAGATTTCACGAGCCAACGCTGAATCTTCTGTGAGTGTTCAGCTGCACCCACAACTGTATTTTGATGTAAAAAGACCCCCAGTAATTGGCATTCCAACTATTGGGGGTTAATAAACTGTTTTTTTCTTAGGCTGTTCTCAGCAATCCTCTAAATAATTCGCGTTGTAGCAAGGCGGCAAGTGAGCTAATCCCTAGGAGCATACACAAGCCAACGACACTATAGCGCGAAGTATGACGAGGATTTAGTTAGACTCAATCTTAGCCCAAGTATCACGCAACCCAACCGTACGGTTAAACACCAGCTTATCCGCACTGCTCAGTTTGTTATCTGCGCAGAAGTAACCTTCACGCTCAAACTGGTATGCTTTTTCTGCTGGCGCATCGCGCAGGCTTGGTTCAACGAAACCTTGGCGGATAACCAGAGATTCTGGGTTCAACACGGATAAGAAATCATCTTCAGCTGCTGGGTTTGGTACAGTAAACAGGCGGTCATACAGACGAATTTCCGCTGGCAGTGCATGTGCTGCACTTACCCAGTGAATAACGCCTTTAACTTTACGACCGTCAGCAGGATCTTTGTTCAATGTGCCTGCATCGTAAGTACAGAAGATAGTGGTAATATTGCCTTCTGCATCTTTTTCTACGCGCTCTGCTTTGATGATGTAAGCATTACGCAGACGCACTTCTTTACCTAATACCAAACGCTTATATTGGCGGTTAGCTTCTTCGCGGAAATCTGCACGGTCAATATACAGCTCATTGCTAAATGGCACTTCACGCGTTCCCATTTCTGGGTTGTTCGGGTGATTTGGTGCCTTCAGAATTTCTTCGCCTGCTGGCATGTTTTCAATCACTAAGCGAACTGGATCGATAACCGCCATTGCACGTGGTGCTGAGTCATTCAGGTCATCACGGATGCAAGATTCTAATGCCGCCATTTCGACGTTGTTATCTTGCTTAGTGACACCGATACGACGGCAGAATTCACGAATTGATGCAGCAGTATAACCACGACGACGTAAACCAGAGATGGTCAGCATGCGTGGGTCATCCCAACCAGCAACGTGTTTTTCAGTCACTAATTGGTTCAGTTTACGTTTTGACATCACCGTGTATTCAAGGTTCAGACGAGAGAACTCGTACTGACGCGGGTGGCAGTCAATCGTGATATTGTCCAGCACCCAATCATACAGACGGCGGTTGTCTTGGAATTCTAATGTACACAGTGAGTGTGTAATGCCTTCCAGCGCATCAGAAATACAGTGAGTGAAGTCGTACATCGGGTAGATGCACCATTTATTACCGGATTGGTGATGTTCTGCAAATTTAATGCGGTATAACACGGGATCACGCATAACCATAAATGGTGATGCCATGTCGATTTTCGCACGCAGACACGCTTTACCTTCTTCGAAGCCACCCTCGCGCATTTTTTCAAATAACGCTAAGTTGTCTTCAATCAGGCGCTCACGGTAAGGGCTGTTTTTACCTGGCTCTTTTAATGTGCCACGGTATTCACGAATTTCATCCGCGCTTAATTCATCAACGTAGGCAAGGCCTTTCTTGATAAGCTCAATCGCGTATTGATATAAAATATCAAAATAATCCGATGAGTAGCGAATGTTGCCGCTCCACTGGAAACCTAACCATTGGACGTCATTTTGAATGGAGTTCACATACTCAACATCTTCTTTGACCGGGTTAGTATCATCAAAGCGTAAGTTACACTGGCCTTGATAATCCTTCGCGATACCAAAGTTCAAGCAAATTGATTTCGCATGGCCAATGTGTAAGTAGCCATTCGGTTCAGGTGGAAAACGGGTATGTACTGATGTGTGTTTCCCAGTCGCCAGATCTTCATCTATGATCTGACGGATAAAGTTAGTTGGGCGAGCATCTGCCTCATTCATTGTCATCGTTCCTCAGTGCCAAAAGCGCGCTAAATTCGTATAGTAACCGAATATATTCTACCATAATACGTCCAGAAACAACCGTTTGATTAAGGTTAGTCGGCAAAAGCAATGGCAAAGAGGGATTTTTATCAAAAAATAGGCTATTTATACGAATAGCATGACCCCAAGAACCACCATCAATAAAATGGGATAGCTTTGGGCGTGGCGTTTATCACTCAAGTAGGGCATCAAAAACGAAGCAAAACGAATACCTAGCCACGAGGTAGCAATCAAAATTAAAGCGCCTTTAATATAAATCATCCCTAAGAAGCCGGAGCCTAATTCAAGGTGCTTTTCCATCGCAAAATAGAAGTAAATCAAGGAGCCCGTGATTGCCATCGGTAACGTCAGCGGGTTAGCAAATGCCGCCGCTTGCAACATGCCCGCTCCACGACGACGCATTAGAGGCACCGTCATCACACTCCCCCCCACACCTAAAAATGCCGCGACAGTACCGATTACTGTACCGATGACGGTATCCTCAATGCATTTGTCGCTTCTTAACGTATTACCTTCTGACTGGGGTTGCATAAATCCTGGGCGAATAAAGCAGTCGAGAATAGTGATAATGAGATAACCGATAAATATCCAGCGGATCCAGTCACTGTCTACCGATAACGCGATGAGAGCGCCTAAAATCCCGCCAATCGAAATAGGCAGCATAAAAGGCTTAATAATTTGCCAGTTAAAATTCCCTTTCAGGTAGTGTGCCCGGCTCGATAAACTTGATGAGAAAATCATCACAAATGTGGACGTGGCGACGGCGATTTGCATCGCAACGTCGCTAGCATCATGGCAGGGTCCCCAAACAAGGGTAATTAAGGCGTATAACAGGGGTACCGTAATAAAACCGCCCCCGAAACCGAACAGCGCTGTTGTGATCCCCGAAATAAAACCAAATAAACAAAGTAGTAAATCCACAGGATGATCCTCAAAGATGATTGAGTTTTTATCTTATCCTTGAGAACCGTCCTGTGCTTACGCAGATTTGACAACTCACTTTGAGATTTCGCCAAATTAATTAACAAACATAACCTTTTATTTACAAACTTAAGTATATTCAATCAATTAGTTTTTTTCGCCATACATCAAATTCATCAGCAAATTTCCCAACAGATTCCCCTTTCGGTGCCTTGGGCATCTGCTTAATGGCTTGAGCGACACTGATAATCAAACCCATAAATTCATCCGCAATTAGCTCTTCACTCTCATTCGGTATTTCTGTGATGTTTCGAGCCGTTTTGGGTTTCCATTGTTCCCTTAACGCATCAAAGAGATTAAACAGCTGCTGCTTGGTGCTATACAGTAGACAGCCATCTTTAAAGACATCCTGAAAGCCTAGTTCATCAATATAATAGTCAAGAAGGTCTTCGTTAGCCGGATTGTTAATATAGACCCCCTCGCCCCCAACCTTGATGAGAAAAAATAAAATACTCAGCAATGAGTAAACCATCATTTTTCCATCTAATGCTTTATTGTTTTTCTCAAAATTTTGCAGTATTTCGATTGTCGCTCGGCGGCTGTGAGGATCATAGCTACAAACACAGCCTCCCGCGGCTTTATCGGGTATTCGAACTAAAATTCGGTTACGGCTAATGAGTTTAAAACAGAAACTAAAGCTCTCTTTGGTCATGACAATTTCTTGATACTCTAGCCAATCCAAAGGTTCTTCTGTTGCTAATGAACTGATATTGCAATACTTTAGATTTTCTTTGTTCATTCTGCGAATGCGAATCGCATTCCCTGAGCATTGAAAAAAATGGTTCATTTTTTGAAACACATATTCACTAGCTTCACTCACTAGCGTTATTTTTGACATCATCTTATTTATTCCTTTAAAAAACAGCGTCCTTTAACCAACCAATTTCCTTAAATAATTTTTCCCCTCGCCAACAAGGGAAATCAATCGCAAGGAAAATAAGCCATAAGAGAAATAAAATAGTAATAAGTACCAAAAAGTTAAATTCGGTTATACCGAATACATGATTGATTAATATAGGAATTAATACCTTGGAAGTTAATGCTTGGGGAATTAATGCTTGGGGAATTAATGCTTTGGATATTAACTACGGATAATTTAGATAAAAAAATGCCAGCTAATTAAGCTGGCATTCGTGTGTACTGCTCGTTTTTGTTATCTATATGCGCATTATTTTAATACGTGATAAATAACGGTTTCACCGGCAGTAACCTGACCTTTCGCTAAAATATCAACACCAGCGAAGTCATCAATATTACTGATGATAACAGGGCTGATCATTGATTTTGCATTCGCTTCAAGGAATGGCAGGTCAAGTTTCAGAATTGGTGTACCCGCTTCAACTTCCGCACCCTCTTCAACTAAACGCTCACAGCCTTCACCATTTAATGCAACGGTATCAATCCCCATATGCACAATCAGTTCAACGCCATTCGCGGTTTCGAGGCAGAATGCATGGTTAGTTGGGAAAATTTTCACAATTGTCCCTGCGGCCGGCGCCACCACTTCACTGCTGGTTGGTTTGATAGCAATACCATCACCGACGATGCGGCTAGAGAACGCTTCATCAGGAACCTGATCCAGCGAGTAAACTTCACCACTAACGGGTGCGATTAACGACAGAACCGCGTTACCTTTTGCTTTTTCTGGTTCCGCTTTCTGGCTTTTTTCTGGAGCAGCAACAGGCGTAGATGCCGCAATAGGGCCTTTTGCCATCACTTCCGTCATCGCTTTAGCAATTAATTCCGCGCGAGTTCCTACAATCACTTGCACGTTTTGCTTGTTCAGGCGGATCACGCCAGATGCACCAATACGTTTAGCAAGTGGGTCGTTGACTACCGCTGAATCTTTTACGCCTAAACGTAAACGTGTGATACACGCGTCGATGTTAACGATGTTGTCGCTACCACCTACCGCTGCAATATACTGACGAGCTTCTTTTTGAATTTCGCTTTCATCGCTGTGTGCATCGCTAACGTTTTCGTCATAACCGTCAACAGTTTCATCACCCGCGCTGACTTCACGGCCTGGCGTTAACAGGTTGAATTTGCGGATCATGAATCGGAAAATCACGTAGTAGATGCAGAAGAAGACTAAGCCTTGAACAATCAGCATGTACCAGTGAGTTGCGAGTGGGTTACGTGTCTGTAAGAACATATCCACCAGCCCCGCACTGAAGCCGAAGCCTGAAATCCATTCCATTGTTGCCGCGATATAGACAGAAATACCGGTCAATAATGCGTGGATCACATACAGTACTGGTGCAACGAACATAAATGAGAATTCAAGCGGTTCAGTGATACCCGTAAAGAATGCAGCAAACGCACCTGCAATCATGATACCAGCCACTTTGGCTTTATTTTCTGGACGTGCGCAGTGATAGATAGCCAGAGCCGCACCTGGCAGACCAAACATCATGATAGGGAAGAAGCCCGCTTGGTAGCGACCCGTAATCCCAACCGTTGCCAGACCTGCTTCGATGGACTTCGCGCCACCTAAGAAGTTAGGAATATCGTTAATTCCCGCCACATCGAACCAGAATACGGAGTTCAGTGCGTGGTGTAAGCCAACAGGAATTAATAAACGGTTAAAGAAGGCGTAGATACCTGCACCTACCGATCCCATATCTTTGATGCTTTCACCGAACGCCACTAATCCGTTATACACCACTGGCCAAACATACATCAGAATGAATGCCAGGATGATCATCAGGAATGAGGTTAAAATCGGGACGAGGCGACGACCACTGAAGAATGACAACGCTTTTGGCAGCTCAACGCCACTGTAACGGTTGTAAAGTTCAGCAGAGAGAACCCCAACAAGGATACCCACGAACTGGTTATTGATTTTATTGAACGCAGCAGGAACGGATTCCACTGGCACGCTCATAATCATTGAGTAGGACGCAGGTGAACACAGTGTTGTCACGACTAAGAAGCCGACAAAACCGGTTAATGCAGCAGCACCATCTTTATCTTTAGACATTCCGTACGCAACACCAATCGCAAACAACACGGACATGTTGTCGATGATGGCAGCACCGGATTTGATCAGTAACGCAGCGATTGCGCTATTGGCGCCCCAACCATCTGGGTCAATCCAATAACCAATCCCCATTAGGATTGCGGCGGCTGGTAATACGGCGACAGGCACCATAAGCGCCCTACCAATCCGCTGTAAGTAGCTAAGAATATTCACAAACTCCCCCTTTGTATCGCTCTATTTTTGTCCCATTTCAGGATCTTATTTTCACGCATCGGAAATATATCCGAAGTCGCTTAATTATAGCAATTCATAGAATAGATGAATTTTTTCGCGATACAAAATAAATAGCTGGAAA
This sequence comes from Providencia sp. wls1914, assembly GCF_009706645.1. Taxonomy (NCBI): domain Bacteria; kingdom Pseudomonadati; phylum Pseudomonadota; class Gammaproteobacteria; order Enterobacterales; family Morganellaceae; genus Providencia; species Providencia sp. wls1914. The sequence goes on along the minus strand of NZ_WLUN01000018.1, from coordinate 57,347 downwards.
CTGTGATAAATGTCAACGAAAGAAACCTAATATTGACTAAATTAGTAGCTATTCTCGAAAACTTATTTTATGATTAAAAATAAGTTTTTTATATGATTTGCTGTATATACTCCAAGTACCTCAGTCATAAGAAAATGTTGAAAATGATCAACACAATTGAGATTTGGGGTCCTACAAGTATAAATTTAAAGAAACACTAGAGGTAAAAGTACATGAGGCTTATCCCATTAAATAATGCTCATGATGTTGGCGTATGGTCCGCACAGTACATCGCTGATAAAATCAACGCATTTAATCCGACAGCTGAACGCCCTTTCGTTCTAGGCTTACCGACCGGCGGAACGCCGCTTGCCACCTACAAAGAATTAATTGCCTTATATAAAGCAGGTAAAGTCAGCTTTAAACATGTCGTGACATTCAATATGGATGAATACATTGGTATTCCAAAAGATCATCCACAAAGTTACCACACGTTTATGCACCAAAACTTTTTCAATCACATTGATATCCAAGCTGAAAACATCAATTTACTCAATGGTAATGCCCCTGATGTCGACGCGGAATGTCAACGTTATGAAGACAAAATCAAATCCTACGGCCAAATCAATCTATTTATGGGTGGCGTAGGTAATGATGGTCATATCGCGTTTAATGAGCCAGGTTCTTCTTTAAGTTCGAGAACACGTATCAAAACGCTAACACCAGAAACTCGCCAAGCTAACTCCCGTTTCTTTGATAACGATATCAATCAAGTTCCTAAGTACGCATTAACCGTGGGTGTTGCGACTTTATTAGATGCAAAAGAACTGATGGTATTAGCGACAGGTGCAAACAAAGCCGATGCTGTTCACGCGGCGGTAGAAGGTTCTGTTAACCACTTATGGACAATCAGCTGTGTGCAACTACATCCTAAAGCATTGATTGTCTGTGATGAGCCAGCAACATTAGAATTGAAAGTCAAAACGCTCAAATATTTCAAACAATTAGAATGTTCGAATATCGAGCAGTTTGATTAATTTATACTCAGCCCTATTTTAGCGTCTCTAAAAGCGCCTAAAATAGATAGAGTATCGAACACCCGACCCGCCATACTGATGCGGGTCGGTGACCCATTTTACTCGCGGTCAGGAGTTTTACGCTATGTACGCATTAACTAATTGCATTATTTTTACAGGTCACGAAAGACTGGATAACCACGCAGTCATTATTGATGGCGAAATCATCAAAGCGGTGTGCCCAGAATCCGAACTCGCTCACGATATCGAACGTAGAGATTTAAAAGGTGCCATTCTATCGGCTGGCTTTATTGATCTCCAAGTGAATGGCTGTGGCGGCGTGCAATTCAATGACAACGAAGAAAACGTCACATTGAAAAACCTCGAAATCATGCAAAAAGCCAATGAGCGTGCGGGTTGTACTAGCTTTCTGCCAACTCTCATTACCTGTTCAGATGAACTGATGAAGCATGGCGTCGATGTCATGACTGAATATCTGAAACACAATAAAAACCAAGCGCTTGGTTTACATATTGAAGGCCCTTACATTAATTTGATTAAAAAAGGGACTCATAACCCAGAATTTATCCGTAAGCCATCGGTCGAGATGATGGATTACTTAGCAGCACATGCTGATGCGATTAGCATGATCACGCTTGCACCTGAAATTGTTGAGCAACGCTTTATCCACCAGCTCACCGAAGCGGGTATTGTGGTCTCAGCGGGTCACTCCAATGCAACCTATGAAGAAGCGCGCCAAGGCTTCCGCTCGGGTATTCGTGCATCGACCCACCTATTCAACGCAATGCCATATATTTCTGGTCGCGGCCCTGGTCTGGTTGGCGCAATTTACGATACTCCTGAAGTCTATGCTGGCATTATCGCGGACGGTCTACATGTTCAATGGGCCAATATCCGTAATAGTAAACAGCTCAAAGGGGATAAACTGGTTTTAGTCACCGATGCGACAGCACCAGCGGGAATTGATCCCCAAACAGGTGAAATGGATCATTTTATCTTCGCAGGTAAAACCATATACTATCGCAATGGATTATGTGTCGATGAAAATGGCACACTGAGCGGCTCTTCCCTGACCATGATTAATGCGGTGAAAAACAGTGTTGAACATGTTGGCATTCCTCTTGATGAAACATTAAGAATGGCCACCCTTTACCCAGCAAGAGCCATTGGGGTAGAGGCAACATTAGGTTCCATCGAAGCCGGCAAAACGGCTAACTTGACTGCCTTTAACCAAGACTTCCAAGTCCTTTCAACTTATGTAAACGGAGAGGAAGTCTATAAAAATGAGTAACTAGCTGATGAATCAAAGCCACTCGCTAAAGCAAATTGGTAATATTGATCTCGTAAAACAACTCAACAGTGCTGTCGTTTACAGCCTGATTGATCAACAAGGACCGATATCGAGAATTCAGATAGCGGAACAGAGCCAACTTGCACCAGCGAGTGTCACAAAAATCACTCGTCAGTTACTCGAACGCGGTTTAATTAAAGAAGTAGACCAGCAGGCCTCCACCGGAGGCCGTCGCGCTATATCCATCGTCTCCGAATACAAACATTTCCATACCATCGGTGTGCGCTTGGGCCGTTACGATGCCACAATCGCCCTGTATGACCTTAGCGGTAAAATGCTGGCAGACGGCCACTACCCTATTACAGAACCTACTCAGCAAATCGTTGAACATAAACTGATTGCAGCACTTGAAGATTTTATCTCGCTGCACCAGCGACGTATCCGTGAATTGATTGCTATTTCGGTGATATTGCCAGGGCTGGTCAATCCGCACTCTGGCATTGTCCACTATATGCCACATATTAAAGTGGATAATTGGCAGTTGATTGATAACCTACAGCAGCATTTCAATCTCACCTGTTATGTTGGGCACGATATTCGCAGCCTCGCCCTCGCTGAGAGCTATTTCGGAGCCACCCAAGATTGTGAGGACTCGCTTCTTGTACGCATCCACAGAGGCGCTGGAGCGGGTTTAGTCGTTAATAAAGAGATCCTTCTTAATCATCGAGGTAATCTTGGGGAGATTGGGCATATCCAAGTTGACCCACTAGGTGAGCTTTGCCATTGCGGTAATTTTGGTTGTTTAGAAACCATCGCCTCCAACCAAGCCATTGAAGCTCGCGTGAAGCAGCGTTTAGAACAGGGCTATACGAGCCAATTAACCCCTGAAACCAGTTCAATTACCCATATTTGCCAAGCCGCAAACAAAGGCGATCCACTGGCAACCGAGGTTATCCAACACGTCGGACGCCAAATTGGTAAAGCTATCGCCATTACCATTAACTTGTTTAATCCTGAAAAAGTGGTGATCGCCGGAGACATTACTGAAGCTGAGCAGGTTCTATTACCTGCCATTCAAAGCTGCATTGATACCCAAGCGTTAAAAGGTTTCCGTGAAAACTTACCGATTGTCACCTCGCAACTGGTTCATAATTCAGCAATTGGTGCATTTGCACTGACAAAACGCGCCATGTTAAACGGCGAATTGCTCCAAAGATTATTAGAAAGTTAACTTTGCGCTCTTTCTTATCGGTAAACAGCAAAATAGCGCAATAAATCCCAGTGTGATTTTTAACCATCTTAATAATAACAAATCACATTTTTTCAAATTCGGGGTTGTTTTTTGCTGGCTTTATCGACAAAATGATTATTCATCAAACAAACAGACGCATTTTCTAAAAAATAGTGCAAAAAGCTGTTGACTGTCTTGCCTGTAATTAGCATAATGCGCCCCGCAACGCCGATGAAGGTTAAGCAAAAAAAGATGGCTATGTAGCTCAGCTGGTTAGAGCACAACACTCATAATGTTGGGGTCACAGGTTCGAATCCCGTCATAGCCACCATTTCTTTGCGGGAGTGGCGAAATTGGTAGACGCACCAGATTTAGGTTCTGGCGCCGCAAGGTGTGCAAGTTCAAGTCTTGTCTCCCGCACCATTTTCCTTCTCGGTTAAAATTGAATTTAAGATTGGGGTATCGCCAAGCGGTAAGGCACCAGGTTTTGATCCTGGCATTCCCAGGTTCGAATCCTGGTACCCCAGCCATCTTAAAAACAATTAATTTTCTTAGTGAAAATAAATAATAGATATTCTCGGATGGGGTATCGCCAAGCGGTAAGGCACCAGGTTTTGATCCTGGCATCCCCAGGTTCGAATCCTGGTACCCCAGCCATCTATTATCCTACCAAGTAGTAAAATCACACAGTAAAGAAAATACAATGGCTATGTAGCTCAGTTGGTTAGAGCACAACACTCATAATGTTGGGGTCACAGGTTCGAATCCCGTCGTAGCTACCATTTCTTTCTTGTTGTTGGGGTATCGCCAAGCGGTAAGGCACCAGGTTTTGATCCTGGCATCCCCAGGTTCGAATCCTGGTACCCCAGCCATCCTCTTTTGTATTCTTCATCAAAAAACACTCTCAAAACAATTTAAAAAATTAAGTAAATAAACTTAATGCGTTATTTATTTAATGCTTTTTAAAACTATCATCCTGCCTTTAAATTTTCTTTTAACCTTTTAAAAAACATTTAACACATCCCATTTACCTTTACGCAACCTTTGTATCGGAAGTGTGATGTCAGTCATTTTCATGTAACCAAATAAAGTGGTAATCTTGCGACGAATTGTAGTTAGATTAGATTAGTAATACGTAAGCCCCCTTTCGTCTTAAATTATCAGTCCAACTTTCCAATCCATCTCAACTCAGTTGTAAAAAAACCAATAATTATAATTGCTCTAACACAATATTTTTACAGAGAAAACTTATGCGAAACATAATAAAACAACCACTATATAAAATTTTATATGTGCAGGTCATTGTCGCCATCACTCTCGGTATTGCCCTTGGGCATTTTTTCCCAGACATCGGAGAGTCATTAAAACCGTTGGGTGATGCGTTTATTAAAATCGTGAAAATGATTATTGCTCCCGTCATTTTCTTAACGGTTGTGACTGGTATTTCAGGCATGACCAACATGAGAGCCGTCGGTAGCGTTGCTGGTAAAGCAATGCTGTACTTCATCACATTCTCAACTATCGCCCTGATTATTGGTTTAATCGTCGCTAACGTCATCCAGCCTGGTTCTGGACTGAATATCGACCCTGCAACCTTAGATAATGCGAAAGTTGCTGGTTATGTCGAAAAAGCGCACGAGTCTTCCATCGTTGGCTTCTTCATGAATATCATTCCTGACACCGTGATTAGCCCATTGGTGAACGGAAATATTCTGCAGGTTCTGTTTATTTCGGTGATCTTTGGTTTAGCATTGGCGGCAACCGGTAAACACGGTGAGCCTATCGTTAAACTGCTGCAAAACTTCTCTGAACCAGTATTCAAAATGGTTGCTATGTTGATGAAACTGGCACCTATCGGCGCATTTGGTGCGATGGCATTTACCATTGGTAAATACGGTATTTCGTCTATTGGCAACTTAATGATGCTGATCATGACGTTCTACATCACCTCGCTGCTGTTCATTTTGGTGGTGCTGGGCGCAGTGGCAAAATATAACGGCTTCTCGATTATTGAACTGATCAAATACATCAAAGATGAATTATGGTTAGTGCTGGGTACCTCTTCTTCTGAAGCTGCATTACCAAGCTTAATGAGAAAAATGGAGCATGCGGGTTGTGAAAAATCCGTTGTAGGTTTGGTTATCCCAACCGGTTATTCATTTAACCTCGACGGCACCAATATCTATATGACGATGGCAGCACTGTTTATTGCTCAAGCGACCAATATTGAATTAACACTTTGGGAGCAAATTTCCCTGCTGTTAGTTGCGATGATCAGCTCTAAAGGTGCGGCGGGGGTAACTGGTGCAGGCTTCATTACCTTAGCGGCAACGCTGATGGTGGTGCCAAGCATTCCAGTTGCAGGTATGGCACTGATTCTGGGTATCGACCGCTTTATGTCTGAGTGCCGTGCGCTGACCAACTTAGTCGGTAACGCTTGTGCATGTATCGTGGTTGCGCGTTGGGAAAAAGAGTTGGATACCGAAAAACTGGCTCATGCATTCTCATCCAAAGGTGAATCTTTAGATTCAATCATCACGGAAGAAGATGCAGTACAACCAACGACTTCTGTCGATATCGCAAATAATAAATAATTTATTACCCCTATAATGAAAATAAGCCGCAATTGCGGCTTATTTTTTATCCAATAAATTAAAGCTCAGTCACGACTTCATTCAATGGACGACGCACTTTTGGTAATGCAGAATTAAAATCGTCTTCGGTTTTATAGCCCAACGCAACTACGGTCACCGCATTTAGCCCTTTCTCATTCAAACCAAACTCATCATTAAGAATTGAAAAATCGAGACCTTCCATCGGCAGGGCATCAACCCCTAAAACCGCCGCACCTAATAATAAAGCTCCCATATTCAAGTAAACTTGTTTTTCTATCCAATGCGGCAAATCCTTCAATTCATTCTTATGTAAATTCACAAAAAATGAACGAGCCATATGATTCTGCTCTTTAAATTCGCTTTTCAGATATCGCCCTTCTTCATCTTCGAGATCTAAAAGATGCAGTAAATAATCCTCAGGCAACTCTGTTTTTCCACACATCACAATTACATGAGATGCATTGCGAATTTTTTCCTCATTGAATGAGTACCCGCCTGCCGTCGCATTGATGATTTTTTGTTTTGCTTCAGGGCTACTTACCATCAAGAAATGCCAAGGTTGCACGTTGACACTCGAAGGGCTTAATTGGAGCAACGCTTTTATCTCAGTCAGAGTTTCATCAGAAATCGTTTTATTCGGGTCAAAGCTTTTCGTTGCATAACGGGTATTTAAAACATTAATTAAGTTCATTGGATCCTCTAAGTTAAATAAACTGTATTGAATTTTGAACATCCTAATGTTAAAAGTACAAACAGACAAGTACGCACATTAATGGCACATACTATACAAATGGATACTATCAAAAAAAGACGCTACACAAACTACACCTACGATGGATGCCCTGTAGAAGCCTCATTAGAGCTAATGGGAGGAAAAGGGAAAGGCGTGATCCTGTATCATTTACAGGGAAAAACGCTGCGATTTAATGAAATAAAAAGGAAATTAGTTTTCATTACACCGCGCATGCTGACCAAGCAATTACGAGAACTCGAAAGTGACGGGCTAATTACTCGCCATGTCTATCCCGAAGTGCCACCCAAAGTTGAGTACTCAATGACCCCTGCGGGTGAATCTTTAAGTGCGGTGATTAATGCACTGCAAGAGTGGGGAGAAAAATATGGGATCCCGCTATTAAATATGCAAGAGCAAGATGTAAATACAGAAGAGTAATTATGAAGAAGTTACCCAGAAACTTATCTGGGTAACAAATAACAATAAATAGGTTCAATACCATCAATGGGTTAGATTACAGCCCCAGCGCATATTTTAACGCTAATTTTTTCGCCTCGCCCGCACGTTGCGCGGTCATCAAGCCAAAGTTTCTCAGCATTTTCAAGCCCGGTAAATTCTCGCTGAAAGCCATATAGAAAATATCCATCCCCGCCTGCATTACTAGATTGTCGGGTAAACGGCGTCGCTGATAGCGCTTAAGCACATCCAAAGACTCCCATGCCTCAACATACTCACGCGCTTGGTAAATGACCTTCAATAACACATCCACATCGCGATAACCGAGGTTTACACCCTGACCCGCTAACGGATTGATAGTATGCGCCGCATCACCAATCAGCACTAATCCATCCATCACATAGCGGCTTGCATGATGACGAGTTAACGGAAATGCACCCGATGCGATGGCTTTTACTGCACCAAGCCGTTCAGGAAACGCTTCCGAGATAGCGCCTGTGAGTTGCTCCATAGATAGACTTTGCAAACGGCGAATTTTGGCAGGACTGTCATACCAAACGAGGGACGCCCAATTATCATACAATGGTAAAAATGCCCTTGGGCCTGACGGGAAAAATTGCTGCCATGTACGGTCTTGTTGCGGCGTATCCGTTTGGATAGTGATCAACATGCAAGATTGACGATATTGCCAGCCTCGGCTACCAATACCTGCCATTTTACGCACTTGAGAATTAGCGCCATCCGCGCCAACCACCAGTTTGGTTTCCAGAATACGCCCATCTTCCAACTCAACCATCCAGTGTTTTTGCCCATGGGGTTGATGTAAATTCACCAATGTCGCTGGGCAAACTAATTCTAGATTGCTGTACTGTTCGCATTCGCGCCACAATGCCAACTGTAAAACGCGGTTTTCCACCATAAAGCCAAGCTCTGGTAAGCCTAAACTTTTGGCATCAAAAATCACATTGCTGCCCGGCTCTTCCCAGGTTTCTAATTCGCGATAAGGCGCACTGCGCATCGCTTCTACATGTTTCCATGCCCCTAATTGCTTCAGCAATTCAATAGAAGCACTGCTGATGGCAGAGATACGCACATCTGGCGTACTGCTCACATCAAACTCGGCCGGCTGGGCTTTCTCAAGTAAAGCCACTTTCATCCCTTCTTGGGCGAAGCCTAATGCCGCTGCGGCGCCGGTCATTCCCGCACCAACCACAACAACATCATAAAATTCAGTTAGTTTATTCATCATGATAGCTACTATTAACTGTTTGATTTATTTAGTATACCGAAAAATTCTTACCCCCGCAGGCAATATCTACGCTCGGGCTCTGGTCACTGATGCCTCAAATGAATACAATACTCGTCAATCTTTAAAACAATAGGCAAATAGCCTGCCCTTAAGTATTTGGTGATGATATTATTTTAGCATGTTATTACTGGGTGATTTTTGCATTTAATCCAATACAGAACGCTGTTCTTAATCAAAATGCGGTGAATTTCCCCATCATCATAGGGTAGGACTTTGGATTTACAACGCGTTTCGAAGTCCCTATTTTAGACCTCGAAAACACCGGATACACGACATGTCGACAAATAAAAAGTTATATATGAAAACTTGGGGCTGCCAGATGAACGAATACGATTCATCTAAAATGGTCTCTTTATTAGAAAGCACCCACGGCTATCAACTGACTGAAATTGCTGAAGAAGCAGATCTGTTGTTATTAAACACTTGTTCGATCCGCGAAAAAGCCCAAGAAAAGGTGTTCCACCAGCTTGGTCGTTGGAAATTCTTCAAAGACAAAAATCCTGACATCATCATTGGTGTCGGTGGCTGCGTCGCATCCCAAGAAGGTGATTTTATTCGCCAACGCGCACCTTGCGTTGATATCGTTTTCGGTCCGCAAACTCTGCACCGTTTACCGGAAATGATTAACCAGATTCAAGGTAACCGCAGCCCAATTATTGATATCAGCTTTCCTGAAATTGAAAAATTCGACCGCCTACCAGAGCCTCGCGCTGAAGGCCCAACCGCGTTCGTTTCTATCATGGAAGGCTGCAACAAATACTGTACGTTCTGCGTTGTGCCATACACACGCGGCGAAGAAGTTAGCCGCCCTTGTGACGACATCCTGTTTGAAATTGCACAGTTAGCGGCGCAAGGCGTGCGTGAAGTGAATTTACTGGGTCAAAACGTTAACGCCTACCGTGGCGAGATGTTCGACGGTGAAATCTGCTCATTTGCCGAATTATTACGTTTAGTGGCCTCTATCGACGGTATTGACCGCGTACGCTTCACCACTAGCCACCCAATCGAATTTACCGATGACATCATCGAAGTGTATCGCGATACCCCAGAGCTAGTAAGTTTCTTACACTTACCAGTGCAAAGTGGCTCTGACCGCGTACTCACAATGATGAAGCGTGCGCATACTGCATTGGAATATAAGGCGATTATCCGTAAATTACGTGAAGCGCGCCCAGGTATTCTGATCAGCTCCGACTTTATTGTTGGCTTCCCTGGCGAAACCACCGATGATTTCGAAAAAACCATGAAGCTAATTGCTGACGTGAATTTTGATATGAGCTACAGCTTCGTCTACTCAGCTCGTCCGGGTACACCAGCCGCTGATTTACCGGATGATGTTAGCGAAGACGAGAAAAAACAGCGTCTGTATCTGCTGCAACAACGCATTAATCAGCAAGCAATGAGCTTCAGCCGTGCCATGCTGGGAACAGTTCAACGTATTTTAGTGGAAGGCACATCACGTAAAAATGTGATGGAGCTTTCAGGTCGTACCGAAAATAACCGTGTAGTGAACTTTGAGGGCACTCCGGACATGATCGGTAAATTTGTTGATGTCGAAATCGTCGATGTTTATACCAACTCTTTACGCGGTAAAGTAATTCGTACTGAAGATCAAATGGATCTGCGTGTTCATGAATCCCCAGAATCCGTGATTGCACGTACCCGTAAAGAAGATGAACTTGGCGTTGGTAACTTCCAACCCTAAAGATAGGATACTCAGTGACCGATAACAAACCTTTGCAAATCGCAACACAAGAGATTTTTTTAGAGCCCGCAGATAATCAGCGTTTAATGAGCCTTTGCGGGCCATTTGACGACAATATTAAGCAATTAGAGCGTCGTCTTGGCATTGAAATTAATCGCCGAGACAACCGTTTTAAGCTTTCGGGTAAAGCACTTAATATCCAAGCTGCCAGTAAGATTTTACGCCAGCTGTACGTTGATACCGCGCCAATCCGCGGAGTGATCCCTGATATTGATCCTGAAAATATTCACCTTGCCATTGTCGATAGCCGAGTGCTTGAGCAATCCGCAGAAAGCGTACCTGACTATGGTAAAGCCGTGAATATCAAAACCAAGCGCGGCGTGATCAAACCTCGTACCCCAAATCAAGCGCAGTACATTGCCAATATCTTAGATCACGATATTACATTTGGGATTGGTCCTGCGGGAACGGGTAAAACTTACCTTGCTGTTGCAGCAGCCGTCGATGCATTAGAACGCCAAGAAGTACGCAGAATTCTGCTCACCCGCCCAGCGGTTGAAGCCGGCGAAAAATTGGGTTTCTTGCCGGGTGATTTAAGCCAGAAAGTGGATCCTTATTTACGCCCGCTATACGACGCGCTGTTTGAAATGCTCGGTTTTGAAAAAGTTGAAAAATTGATTGAACGTAATGTGATTGAAGTGGCTCCGCTGGCTTACATGCGCGGTCGCACACTGAACGATGCGTTTATCATTTTAGATGAGAGCCAAAATACCACCATCGAACAGATGAAAATGTTTTTAACCCGTATTGGTTTTAACTCTAAAGCCGTCGTCACTGGGGATATCACTCAGGTCGACTTGCCAAGAGGAAGCAAATCCGGTTTAAGACACGCCATCGAAGTGTTATCGAACGTGGATGATTTAAGCTTTAATTTCTTCCATAGCGAAGACGTGGTGCGTCACCCTGTCGTGGCGAAAGTTGTCATGGCTTATGAAGCATGGGAAGAGCAAGACAGCAAACGTCGCCAGCAATTGAAAGAAGAAAAAGAGCAACAACGTGAGCTTGAAAAGCAGGAAAATCACTAAATGAGCGATGTTATTCTCGATTTACAAATAGCGAGCGAAAATACCGACGGCTTACCCTCTGAAGCGATGTTCCAGCGCTGGGTCAATGCGGTATTACCCAAGTTTCAAGCTGAAAGTGAAGTCACTATTCGTATTGTTGACGAAGCCGAAAGCCATGAATTAAATCTGACTTATCGTGGAAAAGATAAGCCGACTAACGTGCTGTCATTTCCATTTGAAGCACCACCTGAAGTGGAACTTCCACTGTTAGGGGATTTAATTATTTGCCGTCAAGTGGTGGAGCAAGAAGCCGCCGAGCAGCAAAAAAGTGAAGAAGAACATTGGGCGCACATGGTGGTTCACGGTTGCCTGCATTTACTCGGTTATGATCATATTGAAGATGATGAAGCTGAAGAAATGGAAGGATTAGAAACCGAGATCCTCGCAGAAATGGGTTATGCCGATCCGTACCTTGCGGAAAAAGAGTGAGCTCTCTATAATTTTTAACGTTAACAAGCATTTTTAGACGTAAAACGATGTCTGTAAACGTAAAGAATATGCTTCAACGCTAACCCATAAATTGTTTCGCTAAACAAAATGTTTTAAGCTAAACAATTCATACCTAACTCTATGGGTTAGCGATTTTTCTAATTAACTGAGGAATAATAAATTAAACGCCATGAGCGACGATAACTCTTCGAGTAGTGACACCCCTGGGCCTAAGAAAGGTTTTTTTGCATTGTTAAACCAACTTTTCCATGGTGAACCTAAAAACCGTGATGATTTGGTCGAATTAATTCGTGATTCTGAACAAAACGATTTAATTGACCCGGATACCCGTGAAATGCTGGAAGGCGTCATGGATATTGCCGATCAGCGGGTACGTGACATCATGATCCCTCGCTCTCAAATTGTTACCTTAAAACGTAACCAAAGCCTTGATGAGTGCCTCGATGTCATCATCGATTCTGCCCACTCTCGCTTCCCTGTTATCAGCGAAGATAAAGATCATATTGAAGGGCTATTGATGGCAAAAGATTTACTGCCATTTATGCGTACCGACGCAGAACCATTCAGTATTGATAAAGTGTTACGTCAGGCCGTTGTTGTTCCTGAAAGTAAACGAGTAGACCGCTTACTCAAAGAATTCCGTTCCCAGCGTTACCACATGGCCATCGTTATTGATGAGTTCGGCGGTGTCTCTGGTTTAGTGACTATTGAAGATATTTTAGAGCTGATCGTCGGTGAGATTGAAGACGAGTATGACGACCAAGATGATGTGGATATCCGCCAGCTGAGCCGTCATTCGTACTCTGTTCGCGCCTTGACTCAAATCGAAGACTTTAATGACGCCTTTGGCACGCATTTTAGTGATGATGAGGTAGATACCGTTGGGGGCTTAGTGATGCAAGCCTTTGGTCACTTACCATCCCGTGGTGAAACCATTACCATCGATAACTATCAGTTTAAAGTTTCCATGGCGGATAGCCGTCGAATTTTACTGCTTCAAGTAAAAATTCCTGACGATGCCCCAGTGCCTACTTTGGATGAAGAACAGAGTTAATGAACTTATCCTCTACTTATCAAAGCCAGTGGCTACGCCTGCTGCTGGCTTTACTATTCGGAGCCAGTGGTACACTGGCTTTTTCGCCTTTTGACTTCTGGCCCGCCGCTCTCCTTTCTATTTTCTTTCTCCAGCTATTAACCCTACACAGAACCGCTAAGCAAGCTTTTGCTATCGCGTTCGCGTGGGGATTTGGCTTATTTGGCAGCGGCGTCAACTGGGTGTATGTCAGTATCGCCGATTTTGGCGGGATGCCGGATGCCGTTAACGTATTTATCGTTATCTTGCTGGCTGCCTATCTGTCGCTGTACCCTGGCCTATTTGGTCTGCTGCTCAATAAACTCACCCCCAATGCCAATGTTTGGCGCCTAGTGTTGATGGCACCCGCGCTATGGCAAGTGACTGAGTTTCTGCGGGGTTGGGTACTGACTGGTTTCCCATGGCTGCAGTTTGGTTATACCCAGATTGATGGGCCGATGAAATCATTAGCGCCAATTTTTGGTGTTGAGATGATAACCCTGCTGCTATTTAGCATCAGCGGCTTACTCGTCCTGACCGTCATTCGTCGCCGTTTTATCCCTCTGGTTTGTGCGGCTGCGCTGTTGCTGGTTCCACTGTTAGCTAAAAACGTCCAGTGGTTCACGCCTCTGAATGATAAAACCATGGAAGTGGCATTGGTACAGGGAAATATCCCTCAATCGATGAAATGGGAAGCAGGCTTTTTGCAGCAAACCAAAGATCGCTATATCAAGCTTTCCAGCCCTTATATTGGCAAAGCCGATATGATTATTTGGCCTGAATCAGCCATTCCCGTGGTGGAATTGGAAAATCAGCCGTGGCTCAAAGCGCTGGACACATTACTGAATGAAACTAAGACGCGGTTAATTACCGGAACTGTCGATGCAAAACCGGTCAATGGTGATTCGGTATTCTATAACTCCATCATTGTACTCGGAGATAGAAAACCTTACCTTTACCCGACTAAAAATCGCTATAACAAACATCACTTAGTCCCATTCGGTGAGTTCGTCCCATTGGAAGATTTACTTCGTCCGCTTGCGCCATTCTTTAATTTACCAATGTCGGGCTTTAGCCGTGGAGATTATCAACAGCCTCAATTAGCGATTGGTAATATTCATCTAACAGCAACCATTTGCTATGAAATTATTCTGGGTACTCAAGTTAGAGATAACTTCAAACCTGACAGTGACTACTTACTGACAATTTCAAATGATGCTTGGTTTGGTGAATCGATTGGTCCTTGGCAGCATTTCCAAATGGCAAGAATGCGCTCATTAGAACTCGGTCGCCCACTGTTACGTGCCACCAACAATGGCGTAACGGCGGTCATCAGTGCGGATGGTTCCATTCAAGGTATTCTGCCACAGTTCCAAGATGCGGTACTGGCTGAAAAAGTCACACCAACAACGGGATTAACCCCTTATGCTCGTTGGAGTAACTGGCCGATGTGGGGTATGGTCGCTATATTCGGTATTGTCGGATTTACCCTTAATCGTCGTCAAAAACGCCATTAATTAACGCGTTAAACCGATTAAAAATCCCCGACATCTCGATTGATGATTCGGGGATTTTTTTAATCTAACCAATTAATAACCCCTGTGTTTCTGCTATCCCAATTGAGGCAATACAACCTGCGTTGAAATTCAAATAATCATCTTCAATACCATCGGAAAAAATTACGCCATTTTCAGGCATTAAAGACTCTAATTGTAATGGCGAGGTTTGCTCAATGGTACCAAACACTAATTCCGTTCCTGTCATTCGGCTGCGAAAAGGTTCCCTTACGCTGAACTGTAACCGTTTTTCATCCCAACCAAATCCCTGCGATAACGGATGAGAGTGAGTCCCTGCTATCGCCTGAGCCCCAGCAATAATAGATTGAAACCATCCCGTCGACCCCAACCCTGTCGAGACAATAATCCCTGATGACGATTGAAATTCTTGCTGCCCTTGCCATTTCACTCTATAGCGTGCGGATGTATGGCTTTTAGGGCCTATAAATAGGTCGTTAACGGCTAATAGCGTTTGCCCATCGTTGGTTGTAGCTTGCGCAAAAGTAACGGATTTTTGATTCACTTTTCCAGTTAGTGTACGCGTTACCACATCCGATAGCTGCCCAATTTCAAAGGGCAGTAATTTACCATCCCAGCGTGTCGGTTCCGGGTTTATGGCAATCACCGGATGTCCATTAAGGTATTTAAGGGTATTTGCCACTAAACCATCTTGCCCTATGACCACCACGATATCTCGTGCTGAAAACTGGTAGCTAGGTAACAGTTTTCTTTCCAGTAATTGAAAGCGCCCTATCCCTTTTAGCACCGACTCGGCTTGGATTAACTGCCGCTGATACACATCATGTTCAAGTAGGTAATCACTCACTTCAACATCATTATGTTCAAGGTAAAATTTTGCTTGCGACCAGGTATTGAAACGCTCAATTAACTCCTGCATGCGCGTTTTACGCATCACCAACACAAAGCGAACATCATCATGCTGGCTCATTGTTTGGCTCCTTTTTTCATCAATTGACCAAATAAATCTGGCGAGAAGTTAATTTCACCAATTTTACCTGCGTTTTGAGCCAAGGATTCAAACGCCATCGCCATCAACTGCTCTGGGTTCATTTTCGCCAATGCCATCGCCTTCAAATTCTCCACTGGCAATTGGCTATACGCTTTCATTTTAGCTTCGATGGCATAAGCATCCGCTTCTGATTGAGTACGTTGGTTTTCAACACTTAGCGCCACCAGCTCGTTGCGTTTAGCTTCCAAGTTAACCTGAGCGATCAACTCTTCTTGTTCAATTTCAGCACGTTCACGCAGCAATGTGCGCTCATTATCCAACCGAGCTTCTTCGATTTGCTGCTGTTTGGCTTGTACTGATAAATCCGTTTCTAATTCAGCCTCTTTAATGGTTCTTTCCTGCTCAACGGAGAATTTGCGTCTCGCATAAATCGCATCATCAGCTTCTTTCAAAATCGATTCCCGAGCTTGAGCCTCCAATGCTTTTAGCGTTTCAGGGGATGGTGTAATAGCAGAGATCGCCACATCCAAAATTTCTATACCTAACGATTCAAGAGCAGGATGCTCAGACAGTTGCTGAGAAACCAACATCACCAATGGTTGCCCCATGAGTAATGCATCTCGCAAATCGGTACTTTGCGTTTTTGCTTGGATGACAGTTTGCGCACTACGAACCACCCTATCACTCAGCTTTAACGGGTCTTCTGACGCATAAGATTTACCATCTTGAGCAAGGTTAAAATTCAAGACATCCGCTGTTTTTTCTGGGTATTTCACTTGAAATGAAATTTGCCCTTGAATACGTAAGCTTTGGAAATCCGCCGTCTGTAGATTAAAAATAAATGGCGCTTCTTGAGCGTTCAAAGGTAATGCCGCAATGGACGTTTTATCTGCGTTATACCAAAAACTTAATCCTTTACCTTGCTTACGTACTGCACCATTAATGGATTGAATAATGAATGTCGATGAATCTGATTTGAAATATTTAAAATTTAACATGGTCTACCCCACTTAGTGTCTTTGTGAAATCAATTAGTGTCTTTATGACCTTAAATAATTATTGTCTTATGGACACAAATAAGTCAACAATTAAATGTCTTAATGACACTAAATAAATTTTCGCGTATGATTTAACGCAAGACTAAAAACGGGGGAAAGGATCTTAATCACATGACAGAAAAAGAGTTTTTATCTAATTATGATCGACGAGATTATTTAACGCCTTTGCTCACGGTGGATACCGTATTATTCACTTATCATGAAAACACCTTAAAAGTGCTGCTCGTGGAGCGCGCTAATTACCCGCAGAAAGGTCAATGGGGGTTACCAGGTGGGTTCGTTGATGAAAATTGTGATGCTACGTTAGACGATACGGTATATCGCAAATTAAAAGAGAAAACGGGGGTTGTTCCTCCTTATATCGAGCAGTTATGTACCGTAGGAAATTCAGATCGAGATCCTCGAGGCTGGTCCGTAACAGTCTGCTATACCGCACTTATTGCTCACCAAGCCTGCGAAGCGCACATTGAAAGTGTTCATTCCGTTAAATGGGCCTCCATTGAAGAAATTGAAGGCATGACACTGGCTTTCGATCACTACCAGCTTTATTTACAAGCCCGTGAACGCTTACGCCAGAAATCCCTTTATTCCATTGTGCCGGGATTTGCGCTACCGGAAGTATTCACCTTAGCCGAGCTACAACATGTTCATGAGGTTTTAATCGGCAAAGCCATACAGAATAAATCTTTCCGCCGCCGTTTAGACCAAGCTGATTTACTGATTGATACAGGGGAAAAACGCCAAGAACGCGGGCGCCCAGCCAATCTTTATCGCTTAAAATCACAATCGGCTGACTATCGGTTTATTCGTAATCTCGAATTTTGATGAGAGAGTTTAAGATTAGAGTTTGATAAGAAAAATGCCCTTGATGCTGATACCAAGGGCATTTAATTAAAACGAAGCGAACCATAAACGGCTTTTCAGCCCCAGATAACTCGTCCAGCCAGAAGTAAAACTCACCATTTCACCTTTATCGATAATCATAAAGGTCGGTGTTGCTGCCACGCCAACCTGTGCAGCCAACTGACCGTTGGTATCATTCACTACAGGAAAATTTAATTCCTTTTTTTCCATTCCGGCTAACAGTCGAGAAGATTCCCCCGAACGCAGCGCTATCGTCACCACCGGAACCCCTGATTTTGCTAAATCAGAAACGGTTGGTGATGTGAATCGGCAAACACCGCACCATGTTGCCCAGAAATAGACTAATACTGGCTGTTTTTGGCTGAGTTCAGCAATAGAAACCACCTCACCCGTTGCAAGGGTGAGAGGTTCTAATAACACGGGGGCAAGGCTTTGCGGTTTACGCCAAAAGTCCATCACCGTAAAAGCGATCACCAAAATCACCGCTAATACGAGAAGCTCTTTCGACCACTTTTTGAGTCTCCCCATCACGCCATTATTTCGCTTTGCTGAGCTGTTCTTTCACGATGCGTTCAAATTCTTGTGCATCTACAGCGCCTGGGATCATTTCATCACCCACTAACGTCGCAGGCGTACCATTCACGCCCAGCATATTAGCCAGCTCAAGGTTTTTACGGATAGCCGCACGGCTCTTATCACTCGCTTTTAACTTACCATTACCGGTTGCTTGTAGTGCTTCTTTGATATTCGAATCCGACAGCATGCCCTGTTTCGCCATCAGTTTTTGGTGCAATGCTAAGAACGCTTTTGGATTTTCTTGCCATAAAGTCATCGCTAGTTGCGAAGATTCCAGCGAGGTTTCCCCTTTAAATGGCAGGTACTTGATAACAACTGCAACATCCGGGTTTTTCTTAACAATATCTTCTAACAGTGGGTCAAAACGTTTGCAGTATGGGCAGTTAAAGTCAGTAAAGTTTACCAAGACTAATTTTGCGTCTTTCGAACCAATACGTGGGCTAGTCGGGTCATTAAACAGGGCATCATGCTGATCTTTTAATACCTGTTTCATTTGCGCTTGTTGTTTTTCGCCTTGCTTCGCTTGTAAAGCCACAATCGCTTCTTCAAGGATCTCTGGATTCTCAACTAATGTATCGCGTACCAACTTACGAACTTGTGCTTCTTGGTCGGCAGTCAGTGGCGCTGCATGTGCTGTGGCCCCTAATACTAGTGAGGAAAATAAAACAGCTAATATCGTCTTTTTCATTTTTCGGCTCCTTTGGCCTCAGTCATAATTGATAATAAAGTTTCACGATCAAGTATTGTTGACAGTATTTTCCCCTCTGTCAGATTAGGGCCATAAATCTGGTTAAATGGCACTGCTACTTGTCCTCGACGTTGCAAAAATGCCGAGATTTCCGGTGAAGGTTTTGTCCAATCACCCCGTAGCGCGACGACATCCGGCTCACTCAGTAAGTGCTGAATTTCGTCATTAAGTAGGACGTTATATTTATTCGCCTTACACGTCACACACCAGTCTGCGGTCACATCAATAAACACACGTTTATTATCTGCCAGCGCTTGTGTGATTGCGTCTTCAGACAGTGTTTGCCATTGAACCTTATCGGAAGCTAGCGTTTGGTGACCTTGCTGTTGATCTATCGCCATCCAAGCAAACCCAGCACCCAATGCCGAGAATAATAGGAATGGGAAAATTGCCGCACGTACGCCTCGGTTCTTAAGAATAAATAACACTAAGATTAATAAAAACAGTACGGCGATAACGGTCGCGGTCATTGCACCAAAATGGGGAATTAATAAGCTGATTAACCATAAGCAGGAAACCAACATCATCAAGCCCAATATCGCGCGTAATTTCAGCATCCACGTTCCCGGCTTCGGCAACGCTTTCGCAATCACAGGGAACGCTGCAATCAGTAGCCACGGAAGGCTCATTCCGATACCTAACGCCGTGAAAATCAGCCACAACTCTGACATTGGTGCCGCTAAGGCGAAGGCGACAGCCGTGCCCAAAAAGGGTGCAGAACAAGGTGTAGCTAAGAGTGTCGCGAAGACCCCTTGCCAGAAATGCCCACTATTACCCTGTCCACCAGCGGTGGCTAGGCGCGTATTCGCTTTGCTGCCTAGGTTAATTTCAAACAACCCAAATAAATTCGCAGTAAACAGCGCCGTAATGAGCACCATAAAACCGATAAACCACGGGCTTTGGAATTGAATACCCCAACCAACAACCTGTTGTCCCCATCGTAAAAATGTCATCAACAAGGCTAATAGCCAGAATGAGACCAAAATTCCCGATGAAGAGAGCAAGAATTGCCGACGAATGGTATTTTGTTCACCTTGAGGAACCAATAAGACAGAGCCGAGTTTCATCGCCAGTACAGGCAAGACACACGGCATTAAGTTCAGGATCAGACCGCCAAGTAGCGCAAATAGAACTATCTGCCATAAACCCAGCGCGTGCCCACTGTCATCCCCAGATGCAGAACCGGTATAAGGCACGACATTGCCATGAATTTGCTGAGATAACTCACCGTCCGCTACGACAAATGAAACCGTTTTACCAACAAGATTAGGCGCTTCGCCGCCCCAGTCATCGCTAACATCAATGGTGGCGGTTAATTTGTTGCCAGAATATTTTAGGGATGGAACCCCAAGGCTCGCGCCATCCACAACATCGGTAAACAGATGTGGGTCAATCCACGTATTATCGGCGGCTTTTTGTAACTCTACCGTCAATTTATTGCCAGCAAAGCCAAATTGCGCCTGTTCAACAAGCCCACTAGCTGCAGGCACGCTGCCTTTTGCTTGATTAAATGCCCAGCTAAAATCCGCAGGAGCCGGTTCAGTGAGATCTAATTCAAAAGGATAGTCAGTTAAAATACAAACATTGCTGCACGTAGATAATGTCAGTGTGCCTGATAATTTATCAAGATGCTCACTGCTGGTGACTGTAATAGGGAAAACCACGTCTCCCATATAACCTTGTGTCGACACGCCAGCGACATCAAAACGCCCCGGTGTGGGCCATAGCCACTCCACGGTTTTGACGGGTGAAGACCAGCTTATTTCTGGAGCAACGCCCCCTTCTCCCGGTGAGCGCCAATAAGTCTTCCAGCCATCATCGAGTTTTACATCCAGTAAAATATCGACCTTGCCCTCTTTTTGTGCAGAGCTCAGCAAGCGAACCTGCACATGGCTCGGTGTGTTTGCGGTCATAAAACCCGTGTTTGCAGGTTGCAACCAGCCTGTATCCGCAGCCTGTAAGCTGCTAGAAAATACAGTGAATAAAACAATTAACGCATTAATAAAAAAACGCATGATCCCTCCAGAATAAATAACAGCGACGAACAATAAGCCGCGGCTTTCTAATCCCGAAGATTACAGAATTGTAGATGACGCCGAACGCCAGGTGGGGAATGGCTCTCTTCACGGTTTGCTCTATATATAAATAGCCTAGTGCAAAAGATAGCGAATGCCGCTAAAGAAAGAAATATAAAAAAGAGAGGCTCTATCACAGCAGGAACAAGAGTAAGGAGTGACTTGGAACTTAATTCACACGTTGAAAGTTTAACGGGCTTGCTATTTTGTTCATTTATATCAGAAAGATAATGCTCTGAGGAAAGCTGGATTTGATTCGCTACCGCAGAAGCTTGTGTCGAAGTAGATGTCAACATTGAGGCGAATAGACGCTCCCCGACGGCTCTTTGATTCATACAAATCAACACCATCAGACAGGCAAACAGCACTAATCCTTTACCTAGCTTCATCGACCTCGTCATGTCTGTCTCAGATTATCTTCCTGAATTCACAATAATTAGCTAATTAAGTTAATAACAGGTTACATCTTACACAGGCAAATAAGCAACACAAGCACCATCATCTAACTTTACAAACAGTTCTCATCTATAAAATTCACTATTTTTTGCATTTTATCCGAAAAGCGGCATAGAACTTGCTACTTACTTAATAAATAGCAAAACGAAACTATTTTGCACACTTTCGGTGCACGATAGTCGAGTTTCGGCAGTTTGTCTCTTTATTGGTGTCGCAGTTCACAGCTGCCTAAATAATATGCGAGACAGCTCCCGAATTTAAAACAATTTGTTTTCAAAACTCATATTTTTTAATTACTTTTTAACAATAATAAAACATACAGCCGATGATCGTGTCATGATGAAAACCTCACGAAACATCTGCAAACACAACACCACAAAACCAAAATAAATCGAGCAATGTATCGTTAAAACACACACCTCGAAATATGGCGGATTGACACCGATGTTCTAAAGGAGCTGTAATTATGCGTATTAGCAAGCTTGTTTTAACAATGATGCTTTTGGGTGCAACCTGCGCAGTTCAAGCAGAAGAATTAAACGGTACTCTGAAAAAAATCAAAGATAACGGTGTGATTGTCGTGGGTCACCGCGAATCATCAGTGCCATTCTCTTACTATGATAATAATCAGAAAGTTGTTGGCTACTCACAAGACTATTCCAACCTCATTGTTGATGCAGTGAAAAAGAAACTCAATATGCCTGATTTACAGGTGAAATTGATCCCTATCACCTCGCAGAACCGTATTCCATTACTGCAAAACGGCACATTTGATTTCGAATGTGGCTCCACAACAAATAACCTAGAGAGACAAAAACAAGCAGCCTTCTCTAACACCATTTTCGTGGTCGGTACTCGACTGCTGGCGAAAAAAGACTCCGGTATCAAAGACTTTGCTGATTTAGCTGGCAAAAACGTGGTTGTCACTTCAGGAACAACATCAGAAGTGATCCTGAATAAGTTAAATGATGAGAAAAACATGAAGATGCGCATTATCAGTGCTAAAGACCACGGTGACTCATTCCGTACTTTAGAATCTGGTCGTGCGGTTGCCTTTATGATGGATGATGCCCTATTAGCTGGTGAGCGCGCAAAAGCGAAACAACCGGATATCTGGGAAATCGTAGCAAAACCGCAAACTGAAGAAGCTTACGGCTGTATGCTGCGTAAAGATGACCCACAATTCAAAGCATTAGTCGATGAAACTATCTCAACTGCACAAAAATCTGGCGCAGCGGAAAAATCATTCGACCGCTGGTTTAATCAACCAATCCCACCGAAGAACCTGAATCTGAAGTTTACGTTATCTGATGAAATGAAAGCGCTGTTCAAATCACCAAACGATAAAGCATTAAACTAATAAAAAAGACAAACAGGGTGTTACTGAAGTAGGAGTCGCAAGGCGGTCGTTCCCGCCTTGCTTTCTCTTATTGCGGTATTCGGGACAATCAAATTGCCCACAGGAAGTCATATTATGTCAATTAATTGGAACTGGGGGATATTCCTTGAGAATGCCCCATTTGGGAATACCACCTATTTAGGGTGGCTAATATCTGGCCTAGAAGTCACTGTCACGCTATCCATCTGCGCTTGGATCATCGCCTTTCTAGTTGGCTCATTTTTCGGTATTTTACGCACAGTACCTAATCGCTTTTTAGCCTTTTTAGGGACTGCTTACGTTGAATTATTCCGTAACGTTCCGCTGATTGTTCAGTTCTTCACTTGGTATTTAGTGATCCCTGAACTGCTACCACAATCCATCGGAGATTGGTTTAAAATGGAGTTAGATCCTAACTACCAGTTTTTCCTCTCTTCCATGCTATGCCTTGGCTTGTTTACGGCTGCGCGAATGACTGAGCAAGTTCGTGCTGCCATTCAATCTCTACCAAGAGGGCAACGTAATGCCGCGCTTGCGATGGGGCTAACTCTGCCACAAACCTATCGCTATGTACTGCTACCGAATGCTTATCGCGTCATTTTACCACCGATGACTTCGGAAATGCTGAACTTGGTAAAAAACTCTGCTATCGCATCCACTATCGGGTTAGTGGATATGGCGGCACAAGCAGGAAAATTACTCGATTACTCCGCCCATGCTTGGGAATCTTTTACAGCAATCACGCTCGCATATGTCGGTATCAACTTGATTATTATGCTGCTAATGAGCTTGCTTGAGCGCAAAGTGCGCTTACCCGGCACACTAGGAGGACGCTAAGATGGCTTATCAATTTGATTGGAGTTCCATTGAGCCAAGCATCCCATTCTTAGTGGATGGCTTTATTATCACAGCCAAAATTACGGCAGCTGCCATTGTAGTTGGGATTTTATGGGGAACCGTACTCGCCGTTATGCGTTTATCCAGCATTAAGCCACTGCGTTGGCTGGCGGCCTTTTACGTCAACACCTTCCGGTCAGTTCCATTAGTTATGGTACTGTTTTGGTTCTATTTAGTTGTGCCTAACATATTACAAAATGTTCTAGGCTTATCACCAAAAAATGATATTCGTTTAATATCCGCAGTGGTAGCCTTCTGTCTTTTTGAAGCGGCTTACTACTCTGAAATTATCCGTGCAGGTATTCAAAGTATCTCGAAAGGTCAGGCAAGCGCCTCCCTCGCTTTAGGTATGACCCAAATGCAAACCATGCGTTTAGTCGTATTACCGCAAGCATTCAGAGCGATGGTGCCATTATTGCTGACCCAAGGTATTGTATTATTCCAAGATACCTCTTTAGTGTATGTTCTTGGGCTAACCGACTTCTTCAGAACCGCTACCAATATTGGTGAGCGTGACGGTACACAAGTCGAAATGATACTCTTTGCGGGACTCATCTACTTTATTTTCAGTTTCGGCGCTTCAATGCTGGTGAATTATCTTAAGAAAAGGACTGTTTCATGATTACCCTGAAAAATGTATCGAAATGGTATGGCCAATTTCAGGTGCTCACAGATTGCACAACTGAAGTCAAAAAAGGCGAAGTTGTGGTTGTATGCGGGCCGTCTGGTTCTGGTAAATCCACATTAATAAAAACAGTAAATGGGTTGGAGCCAATTCAACAGGGTGAAATTTTCGTTAACGATATCCAAGTTAATAGCAAAAAAACTGACCTTGCGAAGCTGCGCTCAAAAGTCGGCATGGTGTTCCAACACTTTGAACTGTTCCCTCACCTTTCCATTATTGAGAACCTAACATTAGCGCAAGTTAAAGTGTTAAATCGCGACAAAAAAGCCGCTGAAGCTAAAGGCTTAAAATTACTGGAGCGTGTGGGATTGGCGAGCCATGCCAATAAATTCCCTGCGCAGCTCTCTGGTGGTCAACAGCAACGTGTCGCCATCGCTCGCGCGCTGTGTATGGATCCGATTGCCATGCTGTTTGATGAACCAACTTCTGCCCTCGATCCAGAAATGATCAACGAAGTGCTGGATGTTATGGTGGAGTTAGCGAATGAAGGTATGACCATGATGGTGGTAACACACGAAATGGGCTTTGCGAAAAAAGTGGCTAACCGTGTGATTTTTATGGATGAAGGGAAAATCATCGAAGATAGTAAAAAAGAGGATTTCTTCGCCAATCCGAAATCAGACCGCGCGAAAGATTTTCTGGCAAAAATCTTACATTAATCTCGCTTTAGGTTGCAGAAAGTCCGACAGGGCTTTTTGCAACTTTTCTCTCAGCTTTTCTTACCCACACAAAATTCACCTCGTTTTCTTAATTGGCACTTTTCCGCGCTTGAAATCTCTTAAAAAATTATCTAACGTGTTCTAAGTTCAAATAAAATTGCGAACAAAGCAAATTCACCCTGAAATAGTTCAAGTTTTAGGTAGTAAATTGAATTATGATAGGCGATACGCTTATTATTTTGTGCGCGCTCTTAGTTTCATCAACGTATGGCAATATCAACGTATCGCCAACCACTATGTAGCACAAAATATAACAAACAGCTGAAACAGCAAGACCAAGTCCCTGTAAATTCATCTAATCGACGATTCATCGTTTTTTACAGACACAATGGCTTTCGGCATTGTTGTTTTCATGTGTGATCCGCTATGCTATGCGGATCCATTTTATAGAAAAGACATTCACCTGCTACAGACTAAACTGTAGCGATTATTCACCATAGGATTATCGGTGCCATGCAAGAACAATATCGTCCAGAAGATATAGAGCCTAAAGTACAGCGTCACTGGGATGAACACCAAACGTTCAAAGTGACAGAAGACAACAGCAAAGAAAAATACTACTGCCTGTCCATGCTACCTTACCCTTCTGGTCGACTACACATGGGCCACGTTCGTAACTACACCATTGGTGACGTGATCTCCCGCTACCAGCGTATGCTGGGTAAAAACGTTCTGCAACCAATTGGTTGGGATGCGTTTGGTCTGCCAGCTGAAGGTGCTGCTGTTAAAAATAACACCGCGCCTGCACCATGGACTTACGCCAATATCGATTACATGAAAGGTCAGCTGAAAATGCTGGGCTTCGGTTACGATTGGAACCGCGAAGTGACCACCTGTACGCCAGAATATTACCGTTGGGAACAGTGGTTCTTCACTAAGCTGTATGAAAAAGGCTTGGTCTACAAAAAAACCTCCGCAGTAAACTGGTGTCCACATGACTTAACCGTTCTCGCAAACGAACAAGTTATCGACGGCTGCTGCTGGCGCTGCGATAGCCAAGTTGAGCGTAAAGAGATCCCTCAGTGGTTTATCAAAATCACCGACTACGCTGAAGAACTGCTCAATGACTTGGACAAACTGGAAGATTGGCCAGAACAAGTTAAAACCATGCAGCGCAACTGGATTGGTCGCTCAGAAGGTGTGGAAATCACTTTTGATGTTGCCGACCGTGCAGACAAATTAACCGTCTACACCACCCGCCCAGATACCTTTATGGGCGCGACTTATGTGGCGGTTGCTGCAGGTCACCCATTAGCGCAAGAAGCTGCCAAAGCGAATAGCGAATTAGCCGACTTTATCGATGAGTGCCGTAATACCAAAACCGCAGAAGCGGATATGGCAACCATGGAGAAAAAAGGTCTGGCAACAGGTCTGTATGTCGTTCATCCATTAACCCAAGAAAAATTACCAATTTGGGTCGCGAACTTTGTTCTGATGGAATACGGCACAGGCGCAGTGATGGCCGTTCCAGCTCACGACCAACGTGACTGGGAATTTGCCCATAAATACAACCTGCCAATCAAAGCAGTGATTGCAGATGCTGAAGGCAACACACCTGACTTATCTCAAGAAGCGATGACTGAGAAAAATGCCCTGATCAACTCAGGTGAGTTTACTGGTTTAAGCAACGAAGCTGGCTTCAACGCGATCGCAGATAAACTGGTTTCGCTTGGTGCGGGTCAACGCAAAGTCAATTATCGCTTACGTGACTGGGGTGTTTCCCGTCAACGTTACTGGGGCGCGCCAATTCCAATGGCAACCTTAGAAGATGGTACCGTAGTTCCAGTTCCTGAAGACCAATTACCGGTTATTTTACCGGAAGATGTCACCATGAACGGTATCACTAGCCCGATTAAAGCGGATCCTGAGTGGGCAAAAACCACCATTAATGGTCAACCAGCGCTGCGTGAAACCGATACGTTCGATACCTTTATGGAATCATCTTGGTACTACGCACGTTACACTTGTCCACAATACGATGATGGCATGTTGAACCCAGAAGCAGCAAACTACTGGCTGCCAGTGGATCAATACATCGGCGGTATTGAACACGCCATCATGCACTTAATGTATTTCCGCTTCTTCCACAAATTAATGCGTGATGCAGGTCTGGTGAACTCTGATGAGCCAGCAAAACGTTTACTGTGCCAAGGTATGGTTCTGGCTGATGCCTTCTACTACACCGGTAGCGATGGTCATCGTGTATGGGTTTCTCCTGCGGATGCAATTGTTGAACGTGATGACAAAAACCGTATTACTAAAGCGGTAGACAGCGAAGGCCATGAACTGGTTTATACTGGTATGAGCAAGATGTCTAAATCTAAGAACAACGGTATCGACCCGCAATTAATGGTCGAAAAATACGGTGCTGATACCGTCCGTCTGTTCATGATGTTCGCTGCGCCACCAGAATTAACGCTGGAGTGGCAAGAGTCTAGCGTTGAAGGGGCTAACCGTTTCGTTCGTCGTGTATGGCGTTTAGTTCATGAACACGCACAAAAAGGTGCAACTCAGCCATTAGACATCAGCGCATTAACTGCAGAACAAAAAGATTTACGTCGCGACTTACATAAAACCATCGCAAAAGTGACTGACGATGTGGGTCGTCGTTACGCATTCAACACCGCTATCGCAGCGGTCATGGAATTTATGAACAAGTTAGTTCGCGCTCCGCAAGAAACTGAGCAAGACCGCGCTTTAGTTCAAGAATCCTTGGATGCTATCACGCTGATGTTATCGCCAATCATTCCACACGCTTGTTTCGAAATGTGGAAAGCATTAGGTCACAATGACGATATCGATTTTGCAAGCTGGCCTGTGGCTGACGAACAAGCCATGATCGACGATACTAAACTGGTTGTTGTTCAAGTTAACGGTAAAGTACGCGGTCGTATTACGGTACCTGCTGATGCTAACCAAGAATTCGTTCTGGAAATGGCATCACAAGAAGGCAGCGTCGCGAAATACCTCGAAGGCGTTAGCATCCGTAAAGTCATTTACGTACCTGGTAAATTACTGAACTTAGTTGTTGGCTGATAAGGAGCCCAAGTGCGCTATCTGATAACTCTATTTCTCAGCCTGTCGGTGCTCGTCACCGCAGGTTGCGGTTTTCGTCTTCAAGGAACCACGCAACTTCCCGAAGAACTGAAAACGTTACAGTTAAGTTCTGGCGACCCATACAGTTACCAAACTCGTGCGGTCAGGGAACAGCTGCGACTCAATAACGTGACTCTGCTCGATTCTGGTCGCGCTGATGTGCCTATTTTGAAAATCGTAGGTTCAACAGAAAGCACCGATACCGTCTCGATTTATCAAGATGGTAAAGCGGCGGAGAAACAACTGACACTGGTCATGAAGGCGCAAGTGTTAATGCCGGATGGCGCTATTTATCCGCTGGAAACAAAAGTTGTGCGGACTTTCTTTGATAACCCGTTAGAAGCGCTCGCAAAAGATGCTGAGAACGAGATTGTGAAGCAAGAGATGCAACAACAAGCAGCACGTAACATCGTGCGCAAACTGCTTCTGGTTCACAGTGCTGAGTTAGAAAAAGCGAAAGCGCAAGCGGCTGAGAAACCTGTTGCCGAATAATGATACGCATTTATCCTGAACAGCTGGCCTCTTCGTTACAAGAGTCTCTAAGAGGCCGCTATCTCATTTGGGGCTCCGAGCCCCTTCTTATTCAAGAAAGCCAAGATGCTATCCGCCAAGTTGCACGCCAGCAAGGTTTTGAAGAGCATTTTACTTTCGCTTTAGAGCAAAATACGGATTGGAATGAAATTTTTAGTCTCTGCCAAGCGCTGAGTCTATTTGCCAGTCGCCAAATGCTCACCCTGTTCTTGCCTGAAAATGGCCCGAATGCAGCAATGGCAGACAAGCTAACGCAGCTTGCAGGTTTACTTCATTCCGATCTGCTATTAGTTCTACGCGGACATAAACTCACCAAAGCGCAAGAAAATAGTGCTTGGTTCAAAGCCATCAGCCAAGATGGTATCTATGTCAGTTGCCTAACGCCTGAATACCAGCGTTTGCCGCAGTGGGTCTCTAAACGTGCTAGCCAAATGCGGCTCTCATTAGAAACTGAAGCAAACCAATTACTTTGCTATTGCTATGAAGGTAATTTATTGGGATTAGCGCAAGCGCTGGAGAGACTTTCCCTGCTCTATCCGGATGGAAAGCTCACTTACCCTCGTGTCGAGAGTGCGGTGAATGATTCCGCCCACTTTACGCCCTACCATTGGGTTGATGCGATCCTAGCCGGTAAGCCGCGCCGTTCATGGCATATCCTTGAACAGCTCAAGCAAGAAGATGTTGAACCTGTCATTTTACTGCGAGCTATCCAACGGGAATTAATGTTGCTGATCACGTTAAAACGTCAATCCGCTACCACCTCATTAAAAACGCTATTTGACCAACATAAAGTTTGGCAAAACCGTCGAGGATTGTTAGGCGAGGCGCTGCAACGTTTGAGCTTACATCAATTACAATCTGCGTTAATGCTGCTCACCCAAGCTGAAATTCACACTAAGCAGGATTTTTCTCACTCTTCATGGCCGGATTTGCAATCTCTTTCCATGGTGTTATGCGGTAAAACCGATGCTGAACATTTTATTTTGCCGCGATAATAGCCGGTAGCTCAGTAAAACACAGATAAACAAATCACCTGATATCAAATGGTAATGAATGATGAACGCTAAACCACAAGGTCTACAAGCGCTATTTGGGGGAACTTTTGACCCTATTCATTATGGGCATCTACGCCCTGTTGAAGCATTAGCTAATCAGGTGGGACTGCAAAAAGTGATTTTGCTGCCAAACCATGTTCCACCTCATCGACCTCAACCGGAAGCTAGCCCTACCCAGCGATTAGAAATGGTAAAACTGGCCATTCAAAATAACCCGCTGTTTACTGTTGATACGCGAGAACTCCAGCGAAACACACCCTCTTTTACAATCGAAACGCTCAGTGAATTGCGTCAAGAACTTGGTCAGAAACAGCCTCTCGCGTTCATTATTGGTCAAGATTCCCTGTTATCCATTAATACCTGGCATGGCTGGACTCAGCTATTGGATAAATGCCATCTGCTAGTCTGCGCGAGACCTGGTTACGCCACACATTTTAGCGATCCTGACATGCAACAGTGGATGCAACAGCATCAAGTACAAGACCCGCAAATATTGAGCCAAACGCCCTGTGGTTCGATTTTTATTGGCGACACACCACTGGTTAATATTTCAGCAACTGAAATACGTGAACAACTCAGCGAAGGTCAGGCTTGTGAGGATTTACTGCCTCGTGCGGTTTATCACTATATTCAACAGCAACATTTGTATCAAAAATAAGCAATTTTATTTCTATTAACCAAATAGGAATGTCAGCAAATAATTTATTCTCTTTTATTCACTTAATTTCGATTTAATTAATTGCACAACTCAGCGCTTATTCTAGAATATTGATACGCAAGAGATAGGGATATTTTATTTGTAAAGTTACGATAATTATCTTGCCCAATGGATAAGATATCCCTATAAATTGCCCTCTTACGCCAATAAAAAATAATTTAGCCGATTTTTGTGAAAATCTGGGGTAAAATGGCGACACTTTGCTAGGGGGATCCCCCGCTAGAAAGCACAATGATGAATAGTCTTTAACAAGAATAGTGTTTAACAAGAGATTCTCTCAATTTGAATGAAAGGTGAACCTTTTGCAAGGAACTGAACTCCAAAAATTTATTATCGATCAACTTGAAGATGCGAAAGCTGAAGATATCATTTCGATCGATGTCCATGGGAAATCAAGTGTTACTGACCAAATGATCATCTGCACAGGGACCTCAACTCGTCACCTGATGTCTGTGGCTGATCGTTTAATTGATGCGTGCCGTAAAAATGGCTTAATGCCTCTCGGTGTTGAAGGTCAAGGCATTTCAGACTGGATTGTTGTCGACCTTGGTGATGCCATCGTCCATATCATGCAAGATGAAAGCCGCCGCATGTACGAACTTGAAAAGCTCTGGAGCTGAGTTTGAAATTACAACTCATCGCTGTCGGAACTAAAATGCCGGACTGGGTACAGACCGGCTTTATGGATTACCTTCACCGTTTTCCCAAAGATATGCCTTTCGAATTAACCGAAATCCCCGCAGGAAAACGTGGAAAAAATGCAGACATCAAACGCATTCTCGAAAAAGAAGGTGAATTGATGCTTGCCGCTGTCGGCAAAGGCAATCGTATCGTCACACTGGATATTCCAGGGGATCGTTGGGACACACCCAAATTAGCCGTACAGTTAGACAAGTGGAAACAAGATGGTCGTAATGTCAGTCTGTTAATTGGTGGGCCTGAAGGACTTGCTCCGGCATGTAAAGATGCCGCAGAACAAAGTTGGTCTCTATCACCACTAACACTACCCCATCCGCTAGTTCGCGTCCTTGTTGCCGAAAGTCTTTATCGGGCATGGAGTATTACGACTAATCACCCATATCATCGGGAATAGTTAGGAATTAATTTGTACACAATGGCAATGGGATGAAACAACAACGCACCCCTTTT
This sequence comes from Providencia sp. wls1914, assembly GCF_009706645.1. Taxonomy (NCBI): domain Bacteria; kingdom Pseudomonadati; phylum Pseudomonadota; class Gammaproteobacteria; order Enterobacterales; family Morganellaceae; genus Providencia; species Providencia sp. wls1914. The sequence goes on along the minus strand of NZ_WLUN01000018.1, from coordinate 25,814 downwards.
CGCGACCATACCGCAGAATCAGTTTTGTTTATTCGCCGAGCATTAATTGCTTTCGGCGTCATTGTCATACTTACTTCAATCCTCGTGACCAATTTGTATCATCTACAAGTCGTCCGTCATGACGATTACCAAACACGCTCAAATGATAACCGCATTAAATTGGTGCCGATAGCGCCTAGCCGCGGCATTATTTATGATCGAAAAGGCACTCAGTTAGCCCTCAATAGCACCTTTTATCAGCTAGAAATTGTTCCTGAAAAAGTCGATGACTTACAGGAAACACTCGACAAGCTACGGGATGTTGTTGACCTTACAGACGAAGATATCACCAACTTTGAAAAAGAGCGTAAACGCTCTCGTCGCTTTACCTCTATTGCGCTGAAAACGCAGCTAAATGAAGTTCAAGTTGCCCGCTTTGCCGTTAATCAGTATCGCTTTCCCGGCTTAGAAGTGAAAAGTTACCAGCGTCGCTCATACCCGTATGGTTCCGCGTTAACCCACGTTATCGGCTACGTCGCAAAAATTAACGATAAAGACGTCGAACGCCTTGATAAAGAAGGGTTATTACCAAACTACGCTGCCAGCCATGATATCGGTAAATTAGGTATTGAGCGTTACTATGAAGATGTTTTACATGGTAAAACGGGCTACGAAGAAGTTGAAGTCAATAGCCGTGGCCGAGTGATCCGCCAATTACACGAACAGCCACCGCAAGCAGGTCGTGATGTCTATTTAACTATCGATCTCGAATTACAGACTTATATTGAGAAAATCCTCACCACCAGCCGTGCCGCAGTCATCGTCACAGACCCGCGTAATGGTGAGATCCTCGCGTTGGTTTCCACACCAAGTTACGATTCAAACTTGTTTGTGAATGGAATTTCCAACAAAGATTACCAAGACCTGTTAAATAACCCTAACAGGCCGTTGATCAACCGCGCGACTCAGGGCTTATATCCACCCGCATCGACGGTGAAACCCTTTATCTCTGTCGCGGCATTAAGCGAAAAAGTGATTACGCCAAACACCACAATCTACGATCCAGGCTGGTGGCAACTCCCTGGCTCAGAAAAACGCTATCGTGACTGGAAACGCTGGGGACACGGTAAGCTAAATGTGGTCAAATCGATTATTGAATCCGCGGATACCTTCTTCTACCAAGTCGCTTATGACATGGGGATCGATCGTCTATCCGATTGGATGACCCGCTTTGGTTATGGGGAATATACGGGTATTGACCTTTCTGAAGAGCGTCAAGGCCTGATGCCGACCCGTGAATGGAAACAAAAACGTTATAAAAAACCATGGTACCAAGGGGACACCATCCCAGTCGGGATTGGTCAAGGTTATTGGACATCAACACCAATCCAAATGTCTAAAGCACTGATGACGTTGATTAATGACGGAAAAGTTAAAACACCTCATTTGCTGTATGGAACCAAACTTGGTGATGCCATGGTGCCTTATGAAGACAAAGAAACTCGACAAATTGGCGATATCCATTCTGGATATTGGGAACTGGCCAAAACGGGTATGTACGGCGTAGCCAATGCACCAAATGGTACCGGTAAGCGTAGTTTCGTCGGGACGCCTTATAAAGTGGCTGCAAAATCAGGAACGGCGCAGGTATTTAGTTATGAAACCTATAATGCCAGCAAATTAGCCGAGCATTTGCGTGACCATAAACTAATGATTGCTTATGCACCTTATGATAAACCCACTATTTCCGTTGCCATTATTTTAGAAAACGGCGGAGCAGGCCCTGCAGTTGGTGATATTGTTCGCCAAATCTTTGACCATGTCCTGTTAGGTGATAACAACACCCAAGTCGAAAGTACGGGTGCCAGTGCAGAGGAAGATCGTTAATCATGACTGACGATAAGAGAAAATTATCACTATCAACACGTCTGCACATTGATGTGCCTATGTTATTAATCATCATCGCCTTACTCGCTTATAGCGCCTTCATCATGTGGAGTGCTAGCGGGTTAGATCCTGATATGATGGAGCGAAAACTAGGGCAAATTTTTTCCGGTTTTGTGGTGATGATCGTGATGGCGCAAATTCCACCTCGCATGTATGAAAGCCTCGCGCCACACCTGTTTATTTTCTGCGTGATTCTATTAGTCTTCGTTGATGTGTTTGGGCAAATCAGTAAAGGGGCTCAGCGCTGGCTAGATTTGGGCTTTGTACGATTCCAACCATCAGAGATTGCGAAAATCGCAGTGCCGCTCATGGTGGCTCGCTTTATGAACCGCGACTCATGCCCGCCGACCTTTAAAAATACCTGTATTGCCCTCGTGTTTATTTTTGTCCCAACATTACTGGTAGCGGCTCAGCCAGATTTGGGTACCTCGATCCTTGTTGCTGCATCAGGGCTATTTGTCCTATTTTTAGCGGGAATGAGCTGGCGTTTAATTGCCGTTGCTGCCGTCGCCGTTGCCGCCTTTATTCCGATGCTCTGGTTCTTCTTAATGCATGACTATCAGAGAGCGCGAGTCATGATGCTACTTGACCCAGAAAGTGACCCGTTAGGTAAAGGCTATCACATCATCCAATCTAAAATTGCGATTGGTTCTGGTGGTTTAATGGGTAAAGGCTGGTTGGAAGGTACTCAGTCTCAACTAGAATTTTTACCTGAACGTCACACCGACTTTATTTTCGCTGTATTAGCTGAAGAGCTTGGATTGATTGGTGTCTTGATCTTATTGGGTCTTTATATCCTATTGATTATTCGTGGGCTATACATTGCAGCAAATGCACAAAACACCTTCGGGCGAGTCATGGTCGGCGGATTAATCCTAATCCTATTTGTGTATGTGTTTGTTAATATTGGTATGGTGAGTGGTATTCTACCTGTCGTGGGAGTTCCCCTCCCCTTAGTGAGTTATGGGGGCTCAGCCTTAATTGTTTTAATGGCTGGATTCGGTATTATCATGTCTATCCATACCCACAGAAAATTTTTATCTAAGAGTTTATAAAATGAGGCTTAGTATGCGTTTACAATGGATTATGCTCGCCATGGCAACCACATTACTCAGTGGGTGTATTAACGAAGACGTTAAGCAGCAGCCAACAGTACCCACCAATGTCCCTACACAAGATGTGTTGGGTGCTGAGCCACATTATGAGCCTTATCACCCAACGGCAAATAATGATTACCAGCGTAATGGCAAGCAATACCAAATTGTCCGTGAACCCGCGCAATTTTCCCAAGTGGGCTATGCGTCAATTTATGGTCAAGAAGCTTCCGGTCAATTGACTGCCATTGGTGAACGCGCTAACCCAGTAGAGTTAACTGCCGCTCACCCTACACTACCAATCCCAAGTTATGCTCGTATTACCAACATGATGAACGGACGTATGATGGTAGTTCGCATTAATGATCGTGGTCCTTATACTCCCGGTAAAAGTATTGCCGTATCCCGTGCAGTCGCCGATCGTTTAAATCTGATGACGACCACAAAAATTAAGATTGATGCCATCCAAGTTGCTCCAGATGGAAGCTTATCTGGGCCTGGAACTGTAGGTTCAAACTTTGTTAAACAAAGTTATGCCCTGCCGGATCGTCCACAATTAGGTTCCGGCCCATTAGGGACGCCAGTGATGCAAGAATCCCCAGCGCCAAGTAATGCCTTACCTGTAAAACAGCCAGCAGAGCCAATGCAACCAACGATGCCGGATATGAACATCAAGCAACCAGAACCTCAAGTTGCACCGAAAGCCACTGAGACAGAATCCGTGCCTGAACGTGGTTTCTTAGTTCAAGCTGGTGCTATCAGTAGCAAAGCGAATGCACAAAGTATGTTGGATAACTTAAAAAATCAGTTTAACGTACCGGGTCGTCTACAGCCTTACAATGGCATCTACCGTGTTCAATTAGGGCCTTTTGCAACGAGACAACAAGCCGTAGAGATACAATCTCGTTTGCAGTCTGAGCGCAATCAACAATCCATGGTTGTTGCCCCTTAATCACTCAATGACCGAATAATTTACGTTGCTGGGGGAAATTATTGATAGCTCCCCCTGCAACTTAAAGTACAACGGGTATAAACTAACGTAAATTTATCTGCACAGCGCAAGAGCTTCTTTTATCTGCCTTCGAACTTTTGCTAAACTGCGCTTTCTTGTGTTAACCGAATGTTGGATGTAATGATACAACCATGAAAAATGTCTCCTCATCACGCAATGTCTTTCTGCCACAAATCGTGCGTCAGACTGCGCTGGCTTCTGCACTGATCGTTTCTACTGTCACTTTTGCAAATGCGAATGAAGCGTTTCCAAATACTTCAGTTCCTGCGGCTCCAGCTATCGATGCTGAAGCGTATATCTTGATTGATTACAATTCAGGTAAAGTGCTTGCCGAAAGTAATGCAGATCAGCGCCGCGACCCTGCTAGCTTGACCAAAATGATGACGAGCTATGTCATCGGCCAAGCCATTAAATCAGGTAAAATTGGCGCGAATGACATGGTCACCGTGGGTGATGATGCATGGGCGACAGGCAACCCAATTTTCAAAGGCTCTTCATTAATGTTCTTAAAGCCAGGGGATCGCGTGAGTGTCTCTCAGCTAACCCGTGGTATTAACTTACAATCCGGTAATGATGCCTGTGTTGCTATGGCTGACTATGTCGCGGGGGACCAAGCTAACTTTGTTAACTTGATGAACACCTACGTGAATAAACTGGGCCTGCAAAATACGCACTTCCAAACCGTTCATGGTCTCGATGCAGCGGGTCAATACAGCTCTGCTCGTGATATGGCGTTGATTGGCCAAGCGCTGATCCGTGATGTGCCGGAAGAGTACGAAATTTATAAAGAAAAAGAATTCACGTTTAACAATATCCGTCAAACTAACCGTAATGGTCTGTTATGGGATAAGAGCCTTGCGGTTGATGGGATCAAAACAGGTCACACTGATGCAGCAGGTTATAACTTAGTTGCCTCCGCAAAAGATGGCGATATGCGTCTGATTTCAGTCGTTATGGGTGGAAAGAGCAGCAAAGGTCGTGATGCAGAAAGCAAAAAATTACTGACTTACGGCTTCCGCTTCTATGAAACAGTGAAACCACTGCAAGCTGGCGTCGAATTTGCCACTGCCCCAGTTTGGTTTGGCGATGACAGCGAAATTAAACTAGGTGTGGTTGAAGACCTGTACCTCACGATCCCTCGCGGTCGTTTAAAAGACTTAAAAGCAAGCTACGAATTAACCACCACTGAAATCGAAGCGCCACTGAAAAAAGGCCAGCAAGTGGGAACGATTAGCTTCCAATTAGACGGTAAAACCATCGAACAGCGCCCTTTAGCGGTATTAAAAGATGTTGAAGAAGGCGGTTTCTTCAGCCGTTTAATCGACTACATCAAACTATTATTCCATCGTTGGTTTGGTTAATACTTGAAATTGAAATCAGTTAACCCCATATAGTTTGTATCTGAAAGCCTGTAGTGAAATACAAACCCTGATGGGGAATGAATTGGCTGGCGAAATCTATTTTCTTCCAGCCAATTTTTATGCAGGCGCTAATCAATATTTTAGGAGTGCCCATGAAAACGAAATTAGGTGAACTGCTTGAGTTCCCATGTCCATTGACCTACAAAGTGATGGGCCTAGCGCAGCCAGAATTAGTTGACCAAGTCATTGAAGTGGTTCAACGCCATGCTCCAGGTGATTATGCACCAGACGTTAAACCGAGCAGCAAAGGCAACTACCATTCTGTCTCTATTACGATTAACGCTACTCATATTGAGCAAGTTGAAACGCTCTACACTGAGTTAGGCGCATTAGAGTTAGTGAAAGTTGTGCTGTAATTAGCAACAAGAAAACCGAGCCACAAGCTCGGTTTTTTATTATCCGTAACATCAGCTAAAAAATAACAAGTTAATAACAAGACAAACTGGTGGTAACGCGTTCACAGCGTTATACTGCCATTCATCTTTACAGCCTGTGGACACCGAATTTTGTCGAAGAATAGCATCATCATCCGCGACTTAGGTCTGGCTCCCTACGAGAGCACATCTGAGGCAATGCACCAATTTACTGAATCCCGCACCCCTGATACCTGCGACGAAATTTGGCTGGTTCAGCACCCTTCTGTATTTACCCAAGGGCAAGCTGGCAAAGCCGAACACCTTCTCGCGCCAGGCAATATCCCCGTGATCCAAAGTGATCGCGGTGGACAAGTGACTTATCATGGTCCCGGTCAGCAAGTCATGTATGTGATGATAGATCTAAAACGTAGCCACATTGGTGTCCGTGAGCTTGTTAGCGCCCTAGAAAATTGCGTGGTCAATACCCTCGCCCATTTTAATATTAGTGCGTATCCGCGCCCTGATGCACCCGGCGTTTATGTCAACGGAGACAAAATTTGCTCCCTTGGCTTACGTATTCGAAAAGGTTGTTCATTCCATGGATTGGCGCTGAATGTGGATATGGATCTCGAGCCTTTTAATCGCATTAACCCTTGTGGTTATAGTGAATTGAAAATGACACAAGTGAAAGCACTGTCGCCAAACATTACATTAAACGATGTTCAGCCAGTGCTTATTAGTCAGTTCTGTGACACACTTGGATTTCATATTGTTCAATAATAATGCTATAATTTTTTAATATTTTTCAAAAAAATTTTAATGGCAAACAGATAACTGGAACCGGCACATTATGAGTAAACCAATTCAGATCGAGCGTGGAATTAAATACCGTGACGCCGATAAAATGGCACTGATCCCTGTTAAAAACGTGGTGACGGAACGTGAAGAAATTCTACGTAAACCTGACTGGATGAAAATCAGATTGCCAGCTGATTCTACGCGAATTCAAGGCATTAAAGCCGCAATGCGTAAAAATGGCCTGCACTCAGTCTGCGAAGAAGCTTCCTGCCCTAACCTCTCTGAATGTTTTAACCACGGAACCGCCACCTTTATGATCTTAGGTGCGATCTGTACTCGCCGTTGCCCATTCTGTGACGTTGCCCATGGTCGACCAAATGCCCCTGATGCGAATGAACCAGTAAAATTAGCGCAAACCATCAAAGATATGGCACTGCGATATGTGGTTATTACCTCCGTTGACCGTGATGATTTACGTGATGGCGGTGCTCAGCACTTCGCTGACTGTATCAGTGCCATTCGAGAAAAAAGCCCGACCATTAAAATTGAAACTCTCGTCCCTGACTTCCGAGGACGTATGGATCGCGCATTAGAAATTCTCACCGCGACACCACCGGATGTGTTTAACCACAACCTTGAAAACGTACCGCGTATTTACCGCCAAGTTCGCCCGGGTGCTAACTACGAATGGTCTCTAAAATTATTGGAAAAATTCAAAGAAGCGCACCCTGAAATCCCAACAAAATCCGGCCTAATGGTGGGCTTAGGGGAAACCAATGAAGAGATCATTGAAGTGATGCGTGATCTGCGTCGTCATGGCGTAACTATGTTAACGTTGGGGCAATACTTGCAGCCAAGCCGTCACCATTTACCCGTTAAACGCTATGTAAGCCCTGCTGAGTTCGATGAAATGAAAGAGGCAGCGATGGATATGGGCTTCACTCACGCAGCCTGTGGCCCGTTTGTGCGCTCTTCCTATCATGCCGATCTACAAGCAAAAGGCGAAGAAGTTAAATAATATTAATCTTTTCGTCAAAATAGTGATTAAAAGAAACCCCAATTGTGAATTACTACACATTGGGGTTTTTTATTAGTTACCTAATTTATCACCAATAAAAAATATCATTAGGTCAATTTTAACCATAAAAAAACTCGCGCTAGCAAAGCTAGTGCGAGTTCAGTGCTGTTCGTTTCTAAGTATTTAATTACAAAGAGACAACGTTAGCAGCTGATGGACCTTTCGCGCCTTCAGTGATTTCAAATTCAACTTTTTGGCCTTCTGCTAAGGTTTTGAAACCGTCGCCAGAAATCGCAGAGAAGTGAACAAAAACATCTTTGCTACCATCTTCTGGAGTGATAAAACCAAAACCTTTGGACTCATTGAACCACTTAACGTTACCTTTAACTTTAGACATCAAATATTACCTTTAAAATAAAATAGACACACCATCTGTATCAAGCTCAGTACATCAAATATATAACTGGCTTGTCTACAACCTAGATCACGAAAATTGATTTAAATGATAAAAAAATATTATTTATCCACCTCTTTCGCCCAGAAAACGGGGATAATTCTTAATAATAGTAATTAATGCAAAGGTAAGTATTACTCATGGTTAATTTTTTAGCGTTTACTTCTCATGAATAAGTAACCAATCTTTAATATCCAATCCTCCCGTATACCCCACCAGCTTTCCGTCATGTCCTAAAACACGATGGCAAGGCACAATCAAAGATATAGGATTACGAGAATTGGCCATACCGACTGCTCGACAATAGTTAACCGAGCCCAGTTTTAAGGCGAGATCTTTATAACTCCAGCGCTCACCATAAGGAATTTCGCACAAATGCTTCCAGACTTTTTTCTGAAATTCAGTACCTTGTGGATTCAATTTAACCGAAAACACTTTCCGCTTATGATTAAAATATTCTTTTAGTTCTTTCGCACACTGCTTTGAGAATTCGTTTTTCGACTCCTTCTCCGTTTTTTCATCAACAAAATAGATACTCGTCACACCTTCATCATCAGCCGTAATATGGATCCACGGTTTCGGAAAGTTTTCTGGGGCTACTAAATATTGATGGTACATAACATCTCCTCAAAAGGATTCATTTACCTGATTGTATATACAGTTATAAGGTAAATTATTTCTACTTTGCAATGATATTTTTTCTCAGTGTAGCTAACTGAATCATCTCCCCCTGAATTTTTTTATTTCCAATGTTAATAACAGCATAGACAATAATTCGAATGATTATCATTCAAATAAAGAAATCACTATATATTGTATGGTTGAAATATTTTTTATCTATATATAGGATCCAATCATCTTCGACACACCACCATTACGTAACTACCACGTTCTGAAAATGTTAAGGTGAAAAAAATGACTGAGATTACCATTTATAGTAAACCCAACTGCGTCCAGTGTAATGCCACCTACCAAGCGTTTGAGCGCAAGCAATTACCGTACACCATTATCGACCTTTCTGAAGATAACCAAGCCATTGAGTTCATAAAAAAACTAGGTTATCAGCAGCTTCCCGTCGTCATTGTTGGGGAGCAGCATTGGTCAGGCTTCCGCCCCGATAAAATCAATGCACTGATTGAGTAAGAGAGTTTGAAATGACCACTCAGCCGCTAATTTATTTCTCGAGTCGCTCGGGTAATTGCCATCGATTCGTCGAAAAATTGCAATTGCCTGCCACTCGCATTCCCATAGGTCATCTACCTGATAATGCGCTTCTCGCCTCACAGCCCTATGTGCTGTTGCTGCCGACTTATGGTGGTGGAACTGCTCATGGAGCTGTACCTAAAGAAGTGGTGCACTTTCTTAATATCGCAGCAAACCGTGCGTTAATTCGCGGCGTCATCGCCGCGGGTAATACTAACTTTGGAGAGGCTTATGCCATTGCCGGCAACATTGTCGCTCAAAAATGCGCAATCCCCTTTCTCTACCGATTTGAATTATTAGGTACGGATCGCGATGTGCAATCTGTAAAACAAGGATTAAAAACATTCTGGGCTCACACAAAGGAGCAGATCAATGGATAACCCACAGCACAATAATAATCATAATAACAATGCGGACTACCACGCGCTCAATGCGATGCTAAACCTTTATGATAGTGAAGGCCGATTACAGCTGGATAAAGACAAACAAGCCGCGCATCTCTATTTCCGCCAGCATGTAAATCAAAACACGGTCTTTTTTCATGATCTAAAAGAAAAACTCGATTTCTTAGTCAACGAAAATTACTACGAAGAAGAGGTGCTCGCACAATACGATTTCCCATTTATTAAACAGCTTTTCAAACAAGCCTACGCCCACAAATTTCGCTTCCAAACCTTTTTGGGTGCCTTTAAGTATTACACCAGCTACACCCTAAAAACCTTCGATGGCGAGCGCTATCTTGAACGTTATGAAGACCGCGTTTGTATGGTTGCCCTAGCTTTAGCGCAAGGCTCAAAATCCCTCGCGACTCTCTTAGTGGATGAAATCATTAGCGGACGTTTTCAACCAGCCACTCCTACATTCCTTAATGGTGGCAAAAAGCAACGAGGTGAGCTTATTTCCTGCTTTTTACTGCGTATAGAAGACAATATGGAATCTATCGGGCGCTCAGTGAATTCAGCGTTACAGCTCTCTAAGCGTGGCGGTGGAGTCGCTTTCTTGATGAGTAATTTGCGCGAACAAGGCGCACCAATTAAACAGATAGAAAACCAATCGTCTGGCGTGGTTCCGGTGATGAAAATGCTGGAAGATGCTTTTTCCTATGCCAATCAGCTAGGAGCAAGACAAGGTGCTGGTGCAGTATATCTTCATGCTCACCACCCCGATATCCTGCGATTTTTAGATACCAAACGGGAAAATGCGGATGAAAAAATTCGTATTAAAACGCTTTCGCTTGGAGTCGTGATCCCCGATATCACCTTCCAACTCGCTAAAAATAATGAAGATATGTACCTGTTTTCCCCCTATGACATCCAAAAAGTCTATGGGGTACCGATGTCTGAAATCAGCGTGACAGAAAAATATCATGAAATGGTGAATAACAAAGCCATCAAGAAATTTAAAATTAATGCACGAGAGTTTTTCCAGACTATCGCTGAAATTCAATTTGAATCTGGCTATCCCTACATTTTGTTTGAGGATACCGCTAACCGCGCCAATCCCATTGCAGGTCGAATCAATATGAGTAACTTGTGCTCTGAGATTTTACAGGTAAACCAGCCGAGCCTTTATGAAGAAGATTTAAGCTACCAACATATCGGTAAAGACATTAGCTGTAACTTAGGCTCCATGAACATCGCCAAAACCATGGATTCTCCTGATTTTTCACGCTCGATTGATACTGCTGTTCGCGCCCTAACTGCCGTCTCTGACATGAGCAATATTCGCTCCGTTCCATCCATAGCCAAAGGCAACCAACAATCTCACGCTATTGGTTTAGGGCAAATGAATTTACATGGTTTCTTAGCCCGTGAACATATTCATTATGGTTCTGAAGAAGGGTTAGATTTTACCAATATCTACTTTTACACCGTGGCATACCATGCCTTAAAAACCTCGAACCAATTAGCTATTGAACGCCAACAAACCTTTGATGGTTTTGAAATGTCCACCTACGCCAGTGGCGAGTATTTTGATAAATATATCAACAAAACCTGGTCACCAAAGACCCAAACCGTGCAGGAATTATTCCGACGTTCGGGCATCGAAATACCAACACAGGCGGGCTGGCAGACATTAAAACAGTCCGTGATGACCCATGGAATTTACAATCAAAACTTGCAGGCCATTCCGCCAACAGGATCTATCTCTTATATCAATAATGCTACCTCCAGCATTCATCCTGTGGTAGCGCCTATCGAAATTCGTAAAGAAGGTAAAATTGGGCGTGTTTACTACCCAGCCCCTTTTATGACCAATGAGAATCTCAAATACTACCAAGATGCTTATCAGATTGGTCCTGAGAAAATTATTGATACCTATGCCGAGGCCACCCAGCATGTCGATCAAGGTTTATCACTAACCCTATTTTTTGATGGCAATGCCACCACCCGCGATATCAATAAAGCCCAAATATACGCATGGCGAAAAGGGATCAAAACCTTGTATTACATTCGATTACGTCAGACTGCACTTGAAGGCACCGAAGTCGAAGGCTGCGTCTCCTGCTCACTGTAAAAGGAAAAAATAATGACCACCAGCACGCTCAATCGCCCTGTTCAAGCGATCAACTGGAACCGTATCCAAGATGATAAAGATCTCGAAGTATGGAACCGATTGACCAGTAATTTTTGGCTACCGGAAAAGATCCCACTGTCCAATGACACGGTTTCTTGGAACACTCTGACACCTACCGAGCAAAAGCTCACTATACGCGTTTTTACGGGGCTAACGTTGCTGGATACTATCCAAAATACCGTTGGTACACCGTGTTTAATGGGAGATGCTCAAACGCCTCACGAAGAAGCGGTTCTCTCCAATATCAGCTTTATGGAAGCTGTCCACGCACGCTCCTACAGCTCTATCTTTTCAACGCTGTGCTCCACAGCCGATGTTGATGAAGCTTACCGTTGGAGTGAAGAAAACAGTGCGCTGCAAAATAAAGCCAAAATTATTTTGTCTTACTACTGCGATGAACATCCACTGAAGAAAAAAGTCGCCAGCGTCTTTTTAGAATCTTTTTTGTTTTACTCGGGCTTTTATTTACCCATGTACTGGTCAAGCCGTGGAAAACTCACCAATACCGCTGATTTAATCCGCCTAATCATCCGCGATGAAGCTATTCATGGTTACTATATTGGTTATAAATTTCAAAAAGCCCTTGTCCATTATTCTGAACAAGAACGCAATGAAATTAAGGATTTCACTTTTTCACTATTGTTTGATTTATATGAAAATGAAATCAAATACACCCAAGAGCTGTATGATGGCGTTGGCTGGAGTGAAGATGTAAAAAGCTTCCTTCACTATAATGCGAATAAAGCCTTGATGAATTTGGGCTATGAGGCACTGTTCCCTGACTCAATAACCCAAGTTAGCCCAGAGATTTTGTCTGCACTTTCGCCTGATGCCAACGAAAACCATGACTTTTTCTCAGGTTCAGGTTCATCCTATGTGATTGGTAAAGCAGTCAGTACTGAAGATGATGATTGGCTTTTTTGAATAACATCAACAAAAATATCTCGCATCAATCTTTTGAAAAAAATAATAAAATCACTTAAATCATTAATACTATAAACGGTCATAGTGGGATAGGCTTAATGCCTACCCACAAGATCATAAAATAACATTCATATCCGAAGCATAATGAGCATGAAAACACCACAAGCGGAACTGACTGCGGGCTTAACGCTCTTAATGGCTATCGCCACTGGGCTGGTCGTTGCCAGTAACTATTACGCACAACCCCTGTTAGACACCATCGCACTCCAATTCAACCTAACAACCAACATGGCCGGCTTTATTGTGACCGCCGCCCAATTAGGTTACGCCGTTGGGTTACTCTTCCTTGTTCCTCTTGGTGATCTTTTTGAACGCAAAAAATTGATCATCGTGATGACAACATTGTCAGCCAGTGGTTTATTGATCACCGCACTTTCTGACAATATCTGGCAAATTCTTCTCGGTACCGCCCTCACAGGGTTATTCTCCGTTGTCGCCCAAGTTCTTGTTCCTATGGCTGCTTCTATTGCAAAACCTCACCAGCGAGGTAAAGCGGTAGGCACCATTATGAGTGGATTACTTCTTGGTATCTTACTTGCCCGAACTATCTCTGGTGGCGTGGCAATGATAGGCGGTTGGCGAGCAATTTACTGGGTTGCCTTTGGATTAATGATGCTTCTAATCCTAATTTTGGCACTTAAATTACCGCGCTATCACCAAAAAACGGAGCTTAACTATTTTCAACTTATTGGCTCTATCGGACGCCTGTTTTTTACTACACCAGTCTTAGCGACTCGAGCACTACTAGGTGCCCTCACTTTCGCTAACTTTGCACTATTATGGACGGCGATGGCATTCTTATTAGCTAGTCCACCTTTTAATTATTCAGAGGGCACTATCGGGTTATTTGGTCTGGTTGGCGCAGCAGGCGCATTAATGGCAACCCAAGCCGGACGCTTAGTGGATAAGGGTAAAGGCAAATTAGTTACCACCCTAGGGCTAATTCTCTTGTTGCTATCGTGGATCCCGATTGGCCTAGCAAAATATTCACTCATCGCTTTTATTATCGGTATCTTAGTGCTTGATTTGGCCATTCAAGGCGTTCATGTGACTAACCAAAGCACGCTTTACCGTATTATGCCTGAAGCACGAAATCGCTTAACTGCCGGCTATATGACCAGTTATTTTATTGGTGGAGCACTTGGCTCATTACTTTCAGGTTATGCCTATGAACATGCAGGATGGATGGGCGTCGCTATTTCAGGTGTTATTATCACTGGCATCAGTTTAATCATTTGGGCAATCGGCTCTCGATTCGATCCAACAATTACCTCTGAACAGTAATTACTTCATTCATTTATATCTATAGCAGACATCTATTTGGCTGCTATAGAACTCTATACTCATTTAATATTTCATTTATTCTTCATGTGCACATTATTTAGCCTATTATTATGGCACTGTGATAATAATCATCATGTTGAATAGCTAACAATGATAAATAATTGGTTCAAGGTATAATTTACCTAGAAAAAGTTAATAAGTGACACAGTTAAGCAAAAAGTATATCTTTATCAAATGGTATACTTCTTACCCATAAAATATTAATTCGGTATTACTCAATACCCTAGATGTCTTTCTAGGGTATTTACCCCAAAAAACAGAAAGATCCTTCTATCTTGTAATTATTGAGTAATAAAAAAAATGGTATTGAGTTAATGCGATGTGATTATATATTGTTTTATATGATTTTATTTGTCGTATAAAACGCAATTATATTTTCATCTATTTACCTACATGATAGTAAGAAAGCAGTGATTGTTAATTGAACTATACTAAATGCGTTAAAACACATTCATAAAATTTATGAATGATGTATCATTGTCAAAATAAAATGGATGAAATTAATTAAGTATAATTGCTAATTCTATCTTTTAATATACCATTCACATGGTTGATTACAGTTGAAATCTTACCAACTGAAACTAATAAGGTATCCAAATAATGGAAAGTTCATTTACACCGACAGAAGAATTACTTAACGCTCGCGTCGCGCAACAAACTTCACTGGAAAATACTATCCCTTACCAAGAAATTTTATTGACGCGCTTATGCATGCACGTTCATGGAAAACTGTTGGAATCACGTAACAATATGCTAAGAGCTCAGGGCGTCAATGAAACGCTATTTATGGCGCTCATGATCCTTGATACCAAAGATTCTCATAGCATTCAGCCATCTGAACTCAGTGCAGCATTAGGTTCTTCACGGACTAACGCGACACGTATTGCCGATGAATTAGAAAAAAATGGTTGGATTGAGCGTAAAGAAAGCCATAACGACCGTCGTTGCTTACATTTGCACTTAACTGAAAAAGGCTCTGAGTTTCTCAGTGGATTATTACCACCACAACATAAAGCATTGATCGATATCTGGTCTTCATTGGATATTGATGAAAAACAGCTGCTCGACAAGCTGATGCGCAAATTATTAGCAAAACTCGATAGCATAAAAGACTGATAATATTGACCACATATAGTGCATGGTTAATGTTTTTGAGGCATTCTGTGGCTTAAACTGAAAAAAAACTTTTCACTCACATATATTTCATTATCCTTTCAGTTATATATTGCGATATCCCATCGAGCAACGAAGTCATTTGTCGTCTTAGTTTCCAGTAGTTAACACTAACTGCTGGAAACAGCCGTTATTTTTATCCATTGAATATGGGGAACCACCAGTATGAGCGCACGCGAGGATCTGCCTGAAACGCAAACGCCACCGTTAAACAAAAAAAGACAGCGCAGAAATGCCCTAATGTTCCTAACCGTTATTTTTATCGCGATTGGCATCGGTTGGACTGCATACTGGTATCTCGTCTTACGCCATTACGAATCGACAGACAACGCTTACGTTGCTGGAAATCAAGTTCAAATCCAAGCGCAAATATCCGGTAGCGTCATGACAGTCAATGTCGATAATACCGATTTTGTGAAAAGTGGAACGGTACTGGTGGAGTTAGATCCCAGAGATGCCGAACTCGCCCTAGAAAAAGCCAAAACTGAACTTGCTAACAGTGTTCGACAATCCCAACAGCACATTATCAATAGCCGCCAATTTCAAGCAAATATTGATGTTAAACGTTCTGAACTATCCCGCTTACAAAATGATTTAAAACGCCGCGAAGTCTTAGGTAGCAGCAATTTAATCGGTAAAGAAGAGCTCCAACACGCGAGAGAAGCGGTCGTCAGTGCGAAAGGTGCACTTGATGTGGCGATTGAACAGTACAATGCCAATCAAGCTATCGTGCTCAATACGGCTTTAGAAAAACAACCACTTGTCGAACAAGCTGCAACGCAAGTTAGAAATGCGTGGCTTGCCCTGCAACGTACTAAAATTGTTAGTCCAGTAGATGGTTATGTTTCTCGCCGCAGTGTGCAAGTCGGTTCACAAATCACGCCAAATACCCCATTAATGGCAATTGTGCCATCCAGCGGAATGTGGATTGATGCCAACTTTAAAGAGACGCAATTAGCCAGTATGCGTATTGGTCAACCCGCCAAAGTAACTACCGATTTTTACGGCAAGAATGTGGTATTCAACGGCACAGTGATTGGTCTTGATATGGGAACGGGAAGCGCATTCTCGTTATTGCCTGCTCAAAATGCGAGCGGCAACTGGATCAAAGTAGTGCAGCGTCTTCCGGTACGTATCGCTCTCGATGAAACCCAACTTGATGAATACCCTCTTCGTATTGGGCTCTCAACCGAAGTCGAAGTGGATACTGCCAATAAAGATGGCAAAGTGTTATCCAAAGGCCTGCGTGATACGCCGGCTTATCACACAACCGCTTTAGCGGTTGATATGTCTCCTGCTGACAAAATTGTTGCTGAGATTATTCAAAATAACTCTGGCAAATAAGTAAACGGAGACATTAACGTGACAAATGCACCGTTAACAGGTTCAAAACTGGCTTGGATGACCATTGCGTTATCTTTGGCGACCTTTATGCAAGTTTTGGATTCGACCATTGCTAACGTCGCTATCCCCACAATTGCGGGTAACTTGGGTGCATCTAACTCACAAGGTACATGGGTGATCACATCGTTTGGGGTAGCGAATGCTATCTCCATTCCGATCACTGGCTGGTTAGCTCGTCGTATTGGTGAAGTTCGCCTCTTTTTATGGTCTACTGGGCTTTTCGCCCTAACCTCATGGCTATGTGGGATCTCCAACAGCTTAGAAATGCTGATTTTATTCCGCGTTCTACAAGGTTTGGTTGCTGGCCCTCTCATTCCGTTATCTCAGAGTCTATTACTCAATAACTATCCACCAGCCAAACGCAGTATGGCACTTGCATTATGGTCGATGACTATTGTGGTTGCGCCGATTTGTGGGCCTATTCTTGGTGGCTATATTAGTGATAACTACCACTGGGGCTGGATCTTCTTTATCAACGTTCCATTTAGTATCGCGATTATTTTTGCCATTATGCGAACGCTTAAAGGACGTGAAACTCAAATTGCTATCAAGCCGATTGATACCGTGGGGCTTGTCTTACTGGTTGTCGGGATTGGTGCATTGCAGATTATGCTCGACCAAGGGAAAGAGCTCGATTGGTTTAACTCTACGGAGATCATCGTTCTAACCATTGTCGCCGTTGTCGCGATAGCTTTCTTAATTGTTTGGGAACTGACTGATGAGCATCCCGTCATCGACCTTTCCCTCTTTAAAGAGCGTAATTTTACCATCGGTTGTTTGGCGCTTAGTCTGGCGTATATGCTCTATTTCGGTACTATCGTTCTACTCCCTCAGTTACTGCAAGAAGTGTACGGTTATACGGCAACATGGGCGGGTTTGGCCTCGGCGCCTGTGGGTCTATTGCCGCTGCTGATCACGCCGATTATTGGTCGCTTTGGTAACCGCATTGATATGCGTTATTTAGTCACCTTCAGCTTTATTATGTATGCCGTGTGCTATTACTGGAGAGCTTACACCTTCGAACCAGGTATGGGATTTGCCGCGGCAGCATGGCCTCAGTTCGTTCAAGGTTTAGCGATAGCCTGCTTCTTTATGCCACTAACCACCATTACATTATCGGGTTTACCTCCGGAAAGAATGGCATCAGCATCTAGCTTATCTAACTTTACGCGAACCTTAGCGGGTGCAATTGGTACTTCCATCACCACCACGTTGTGGACACAGCGTGAAGCAATGCACCATGAAAATCTGACAGAGTTTGTTAACCCGTACAATCCCAATGCCCAACATATGTACAGTGAGTTGGCGCAAATAGGCATGAATGAACAACAAAGTGCCGCGTATATTGCACGTTCAATTACTGAGCAAGGGTTAATTATTTCTGCTAATGAAATTTTCTGGATGTCCGCAGGCGTGTTTATTCTATTGATGGTGATTGTCTGGTTTGCCAAACCCCCATTCGGAGCCGGTTCAAAAGATGGTGGTGGAGCTCACTAACCGACATATACTTCAGACGAAAAAAAACCATACACAATTTTGCGTATGGTTTTTTTAAGGCTAGCTCAAGTCAGTAAGTAATTACTTAACTTTATTTTGTGACCACCACTGAGAAAGCATAATCCCTGTTGCGACAGAGACGTTCAGGCTTTCAACTTTACCTGTTCCGCCAATGTACAGGCTCATATCACCCTGATCCCATGTGCTGTCACTTAAACCATCACTCTCTTGGCCTAACACCAACACCATTTTCTTCGGTAATTGAACCTTAGCAATGTCCTGACTACCTTTATGGCTTGATGTCGTGACGATGGTATAGCCTGCTTCACGGAATTTATTCAGTGTTGGCGTGAAACCATCCGCATCAATGGCTTTAATGTGCTCTGCGCCGCCTTCAGCGGTACGAATTGCCGCACCGGATTCTAGCATTCCTGCATCTTGTAAAATCACACCTTTCACACCAAAGTGAGCGCAGCTACGCATGATCCCACCAAGGTTATGCGGGTTACCAACATCTTCTAACGCTAAAACACAATCGGTATCGACCGCATTTTCTAAATAGGTTTCTGCTGCCATACCACCGCGTTTTTTGATGATAAAGCACACGCCGCCGTGGTGCTCAGTACCAGACGCTTTTGTTAACTCTTCTTCATCAACAACATGGTATGCCTTACGGTTTGCTGCCATCCATTTTAATGCATCACGAAAACGTGGAGTGACTGACTGCAAGAACCACGCACGAACAATACCATCTGGACGGTTTTTAAACATCGCTTGGCAGGCATTTTCGCCGTAAATACGGGTTTCTTCTTGGCGTTGTTTACGCAGTTGCTCAGGATCAATTTGGCTTTTTCCTGAGATACCACCATGATCGTTTTCTAATTCATCACTTCCCGGTTTTGAAACGGTGCGCCACGGAGATTGCTCGCCACGTGGTGCGCTATCGCGACTACTTGAGCGTCTATCGTTGTCAGAACGGCGTTCTGAACGACCACCCTCTGGACGACCAGAGCGACCTGAACGTTCGTTACGATCATTACGGTCGTTGCGATCATTACGTCCACCTGAACGTTTATCACCGCGTCTATCGTCGCGCTTATCATCACGACCGCCACGGCGTTTATCATTACCTTTATTGTTGTCCTGCTCTTCGCTACGGACATACATCACTTTTACTTTGCCGTTTTTACCACTAAAATCATTCGTGTCGTTCATCGCTATCCCCTACTAAGCTATGGCGCGAAGATTACATGAAGTTGCAAAGCTACGCTACCGATCCGCGCTATTATCTCACCGAAAAGTTATTGAATATACTTCTATCGTAGACAAATCGTTTTGCGTACAATATGCCCCTTATTTTTGTCGCAACGAAAAGTGCCCTATCAACCATGAGTCAGAACGCTGTCTATCATCTGCGTCAGCAACGCTTAGCCCTTTCTACAAAACCTTTTAAAGCAAGAGGTTGTCGGGTAAAACGCTGTCAATATTGTCTGCTTCCCGTTCCTCAATGTCTCTGTGAAGAAACGGTTTCAGCGCAAGCAAAAAGCCAATTTTGCTTGATTATGTTTGATGGTGAAGTTTTTAAGCCCAGCAATACCGGAAAGCTGATTGCTGATGTGCTTCCTGATACTCAGGCATATCAGTGGTCAAGAACAGATCCTGACAACCAGCTATTAGCTGCACTGCAAGATAAAACTAGACAACCTTATCTAATTTTCCCAGAAAGCTATGCGCAAACGGATCGCGTTGTCGTCAATGCTCCAACGCTTTCTGACAAACCTGCATTATTTATTTTGTTAGATGGCACTTGGCCAGAAGCGCGTAAAATGTTCCGCAAGAGCCCTTATTTGGATCAAATTCCAATGCTGTCGATCAATACGAAAGCGAGAACCGACTACCTGCTGCGTATCCCATCGCGTGAAGAGCAGCATTGTACCGCTGAAGTGGCTGCTACTGTGCTAGAGCAAGCTGGCGATACTGATGCATCCCAAGCGTTATTTACGCATTTCAATCTGTTTCGCCGTAAATACTTAGAGGGAAAACCACATCATCCTACCGCTCAAATGCTCTTGTCTCAGCCCCAAGAATAACTCTTTATAGGCATTTTTTTACGTTATTTATATGCCTCGCTTTCCAGCAATTTCTATTTTGAAAATCACCTTCACAGCAAAACGTGAGGGTGCTTGTAATATTCAATAAAATACCCCCGATAAACTGGCGCTTCCCCCAATATACGGCACAATATACGACATAGTATTCCAGCATCGTATAGTATTACGGCAACATATAGTATTACGGCAACGTATAGCGTTGCTTACGAACTCAAAATCAGTTGAGCGGGTTTTCGCTCACCACAAAAAGGTTTACCGCCATGGGGTTAGTGAGTCAGCTAGAGTCATTGTTTAGACCAAAATCTATCGTTGTCGTGGGCGCTTCAGAAGATCCTAGCCGAGCAGGCTCAGTGATGATGAAAAATTTACTCAGCAGTGGTTTCAAAGGCCCTATTCTGCCCGTTAACCCGAACAGGAGCTCCATTCTTGGCGTCCTTGCTTATCCCTCAATTGATAAACTCCCACTCAAGCCTGATCTTGCAGTGATCTGCACTCACTACTCTCGTAATGTTGAATGTCTCCGGCAACTTGGGGAAGCAGGCTGTAATGTCGTCATTATATTATCGTCCCCTTCTATTCAATTTAATGAACTGAAAAAGGTGGCTCAGCAATATCAAATTCGTTTATTGGGTCCGAACAGTTTAGGATTCTTTGCTCCGTGGCAAGGGCTAAATGCTAGCTTTTCCCCAATCCCCATTTTGAAAGGCAAACTGGCATTTATTTCACAATCTGCCGCAGTTTCAAATACAGTCTTAGATTGGGCGCGCCATCGTGATATCGGTTTTTCCTATTTTATTGCCCTTGGCGATAGCATTGATATCGATATTGATGACCTACTGGACTATCTTGCTCGAGACAGTAAAACCAGTGCCATCTTGCTTTATTTAGAAAATATTAGTGATGCAAGACGCTTCTTATCATCTTCCCGTAGTGCATCGCGTAACAAACCGATCCTCGTTATCAAGAGCGGACGAACACGCAAAGCGCAAGAGCTTCTTGGTGAAAAACCGAGTTTAGATGCCGCTTATGATGCTGCGATTCAACGGGCAGGTTTACTGCGAGTTCAGGATACTCACGAAATGTTCTCTGCGGTAGAAACACTAAGTTATATGACTCCGCTACGAGGAGAACGTTTATCGATTATGAGCAATGGCTCTGCACCTGCCGCAATGGCGCTCGATGAGTTACTGCTACGTAATGGCAAGCTAGCAAAACTCAGCGTAGAAACTGAAAACGAACTGAGCTCCCTATTGCCATTAGATTTATCTACCCAAAACCCGATTGACCTCGGCGACGATGCTACCGTAGATAGATATCTCAACGTATTAAACAAAATGCTCGATAGCCACGATCATGATGCGTTACTTTTGATCCACACACCAAGTGCCATTACGCAAAGCAAATCCATGGCAGAAAAAGTGATCAAAACCATTAAGCAGCATCCTCGGGGCAAATGGTTAACCATCCTCACAAACTGGTGCGGAGAATATTCATCTCAAGAAGCGAGAAGGCTCTTCAGCGAAGCGGGGATCCCTACTTACCGAACGCCTGAAGGTGCTATCACCGCCTATATGCATATGGTGGAATATCGCCGTAACCAAAAACAATTAAAAGAAACCCCGGCGCTTCCTGTCGGAATAACTGCAAATACTCAACAAGCACATACCTGTATCATGCAAGCCATTGAAAATAACAAGCTGCATTTAGATACCCATGAAGTTCAACCAATCTTAAAAGCTTATGGCTTAAACAGTTTACCTACATGGATTGCTCACTCCAGCGAACAGGCCGTTGAAATTGCAGAAAAAATTGGCTATCCCGTTGCACTAAAATTACGTTCTCCTGATATTGTTCATAAATCAGAAGTTCAGGGCGTTATGCTCTATTTAAGAAATGCCAAAGAAGTTGCAGAAGCCGCCAATGCTATCATTGAGCGGGTCTCGACCAACTACCCACAAGCACGGATTGAAGGCTTATTAGTACAAAGCATGGCGAATCGCGCAGGCGCTCAGGAGCTACGAATTGCTGTTGAACTTGATCCTGTTTTTGGTTTATTGATCATGCTTGGCGAAGGTGGCGTAGAGTGGCAGCAAGAGAGCCAGGCTGCTGTCGCCCTTCCCCCACTTAACTTAGCGCTAGCACGTTACTTGGTCATTAATGCAATCAAAGGACATAAAATTAAAGCCCGTAGTGCTCTAGAACCACTAGATATTCCGGGGCTAGCCAGCTTATTAGTTCGTGTCTCTAACTTAATTATTGATTGTCCTAACATCAGCCGATTAGATATACATCCACTACTTGCCGCTGGTGATGAATTTACATTACTTGATGTTTCAATGACATTGAACCCTGCGAATGACAATTCAAATACTCGGCTAGCCATTCGTCCTTACCCTAATGAACTCGAAGAGACCATTAACCTAAAAGATGACCTAACTTGCTTGTTAAGGCCCATTCTTCCTGAAGATGAACCACTTTTAAAATCCTTTATTGAACAAGTCACTAAAGAAGATCTTTATTACCGTTATTTCAGTGAAATCAGTGAATTCACTCATGATGATCTCGCGAATATGACGCAAATCGATTACGACCGAGAAATGGCGTTTGTCGCTATTAAAAATAGTGATACACAACCTGAAATTATTGGTGTAACTCGTGCAATGGCGGATCCTGATAACCAGGAAGCTGAGTTTGCCGTTCTAGTTCGCTCTGATATGAAAGGACAGACGCTCGGTTATCAATTAATGCAAAAGCTGCTCAACTACACCCGTGGGCATGGCATTAAAAAACTGACAGCGATCACCATGCCGGAAAACCGTAATATGATCAGCTTGGCAAAAAAATTAGGGTTCCAAATTGATGTTCAATTCGAGGATGGTGTCGTAAATCTCACCCTGCATCTATAATTAACGTTAGGAATAAACCGTAATCTGTATAGTAAATAAACCAATGGTCAATTTATTCCTAATGAATGGTGTAAATATGATATCATCGACAGATCATTCGCTTAAATATTTGTATAAAGCGATTTGCTATTAGACTAACAAGAGAAAATTCACACTGTGATGTTGTCAAAATTAAAACAAGCAAAACATCAACAACACTTGGCAAACATGCCTAAATTGTCTCAGTCGGTTGATGATGTTAAAACGCTCTATAAGACGGAAGATTTTCGTGGTGCTCTGCTTGAACAGATCTCGCAAGCTAAAAATACAGTCTACATTACGGCGCTGTATTTAGAAAAAGATGATGCGGGTAAAGACATCCTTCATGCTCTGTATGCCGCTAAACAAGCAAATCCTAATCTAGATATTAAAATTCTAGTTGATTGGCACCGAGCTCAGCGCGGCCGAATTGGCGCAGCTGCTAATCTGACGAATGCTGATTGGTATTATGAAGTTTCTCAGCAATACCCTGATGTTGAGATCCCTGTTTTCGGGATCCCCGTAAACACGCGTGAAGCATTAGGGGTACTGCATTTAAAAGGTTTCTTATTTGATGATACGCTCCTATATAGCGGGGCTAGCATCAATGATGTCTATCTGCATCGTCATGAAAAATACCGCTACGATAGATATCATCTCATCAAAAATAGCCAGCTCACGACGACGATGAAAAAATTCATTGATGATTCTCTTTTATCATCGGATGCTATTCATCTACTCAATACGCCTGATAGGCCAAAAACAGCGGAATTTAAAGGGTTAATTAAGCAATTTCGTTTGTCATTAAGAGGCGTTAATTACCAATTTGCGGGTAATGCTTCTAATGATGAACTCGCCGTTACCCCATTTGTTGGCCTAGGTAAAAAAAACGAGTTAAATCGTACTATCACCCATTTGATGAGTTCAACAACTGAAAAGCTCACTATCTGTACGCCATATTTTAATTTGCCTGCTGTTTTGGTTAGAATTATCAGCAAGTTACTGCGTGATGGAAAAAAAGTTGAAATCATTATTGGCGATAAAACCGCTAACGACTTCTATATTCCACCTGAAGAACCTTTTAAAATTATTGGCGCTTTACCCTATCTCTATGAAATAAACTTACGTAAGTTTGTTAGCCGTTTGCAGCGCTTTATTGATAGTGAACAGCTGACAGTTCGTTTATGGAAAGATGGTGACAACACTTATCACCTGAAAGGAATGTGGGTTGATAATCAATGGCAGCTGATTACAGGTAATAACCTGAATCCACGAGCTTGGGGATTAGACTTGGAAAATGCGGTATTGATCCACGATCCAAAACAGCAACTCCAAGAACAACGCCAACACGAACTCGATTGTATTCGAGTCCATACTAAAGTTGTTCATCACTATCGCGAGCTGGATAGCATTCAAACCTACCCTGTTAAAGTAAAAAAACTGATCCGTCGATTGCGACGTATCCGAGTTGATCGTCTCATTAGTCGAATACTTTAATCATTGACTCTCTAAAGCGCCGCTCATGTGGCGCTTTTTATTATCTAACGAACTCTAACTTATCAGTTGCTGTAGAGGCTCAAGATACATGCCAAATTTCTCTTATACAACATTAGCTTTAAGTTGCTCGTTAATAGTCATGACAGGCTGTTCAGGCTTCCATTGGTCAAATGATAATTGGCAGGGAAAAGATAAGGCTCAGCACTTTGCTTTTTCTGCTGCAATGGCTGCCGCTGGTAATGCGTATGCGGATAAACAGAACATGCAACATCGGCAAGCAGCACAATTCGGTATGTTGTTTTCTATTTCGCTAGGTGCTGCGAAAGAACTTTATGATAGCCGACCTGCAGGTACTGGCTGGAGTTGGCATGATTTTGCTTATGATGTAGCAGGTGCAGTGGCAGGTTATACTCTATATCAAAACTTTAAATAGAACTTGCTAGCTCATAATAAACAAAAAAATCTTGAAGGATCGCTATAGCAGAGCGAACTTTGTAACGATAGGGAGAAAATATAGTTCGAAATTACTTTGTCGCAAAAAACAAAAACCCCGTGATTTTCATCACGGGGCTTGCTATAAGTGGCGGAACGGACGGGACTCGAACCCGCGACCCCCTGCGTGACAGGCAGGTATTCTAACCAACTGAACTACCGCTCCACTTATTCTTTTTTGCCTTTCGGCAACTTATCGCTTCGCAATAAGTTTTAAATTAATGTCTGGCAGTTCCCTACTCTCACATGGGGAGACCCCACACTACCATCGGCGCTACGGCGTTTCACTACTGAGTTCGGCATGGGGTCAGGTGGGACCACCGCGCTATTGCCGCCAGACAAATTCTGTTTATTCCCGTTTAGCCTTTAATCACTAAACCAGAATATCAATCCTGAACAAGCTGTTGTGTCCACCTTTCGGCGTCCCACTTCATTGAATCAACTTTAATCTTTGTCTCTCATCCCTAAAACACCTTCGGTGTTGTCAGGTTAAGCCTCACGGTTCATTAGTATTGGTTAGCTCAACGTA
>NZ_WLUN01000017.1:0-187212 GCF_009706645.1 Providencia sp. wls1914 | reverse complement strand
ATCAGACAATCTGTGTGAGCACTTCACAAGTACACTTCAATGGTAAGGAGGTGATCCAACCGCAGGTTCCCCTACGGTTACCTTGTTACGACTTCACCCCAGTCATGAATCACAAAGTGGTAAGCGCCCTCCCGAAGGTTAAGCTACCTACTTCTTTTGCAACCCACTCCCATGGTGTGACGGGCGGTGTGTACAAGGCCCGGGAACGTATTCACCGTAGCATTCTGATCTACGATTACTAGCGATTCCGACTTCATGGAGTCGAGTTGCAGACTCCAATCCGGACTACGACGTACTTTATGAGTTCCGCTTGCTCTCGCGAGGTCGCTTCTCTTTGTATACGCCATTGTAGCACGTGTGTAGCCCTACTCGTAAGGGCCATGATGACTTGACGTCATCCCCACCTTCCTCCGGTTTATCACCGGCAGTCTCCTTTGAGTTCCCACCATTACGTGCTGGCAACAAAGGATAAGGGTTGCGCTCGTTGCGGGACTTAACCCAACATTTCACAACACGAGCTGACGACAGCCATGCAGCACCTGTCTCAGAGTTCCCGAAGGCACTAAAGCATCTCTGCTAAATTCTCTGGATGTCAAGAGTAGGTAAGGTTCTTCGCGTTGCATCGAATTAAACCACATGCTCCACCGCTTGTGCGGGCCCCCGTCAATTCATTTGAGTTTTAACCTTGCGGCCGTACTCCCCAGGCGGTCGATTTAACGCGTTAGCTCCGGAAGCCACTCCTCAAGGGAACAACCTCCAAATCGACATCGTTTACAGCGTGGACTACCAGGGTATCTAATCCTGTTTGCTCCCCACGCTTTCGCACCTGAGCGTCAGTCTTTGTCCAGGGGGCCGCCTTCGCCACCGGTATTCCTCCACATCTCTACGCATTTCACCGCTACACATGGAATTCTACCCCCCTCTACAAGACTCTAGCTGACCAGTCTTAGATGCCATTCCCAGGTTAAGCCCGGGGATTTCACATCTAACTTAATCAACCGCCTGCGTGCGCTTTACGCCCAGTAATTCCGATTAACGCTTGCACCCTCCGTATTACCGCGGCTGCTGGCACGGAGTTAGCCGGTGCTTCTTCTGTTGGTAACGTCAATCGTTGATGATATTAGCATCAACGCCTTCCTCCCAACTGAAAGTACTTTACAACCCTAAGGCCTTCTTCATACACGCGGCATGGCTGCATCAGGCTTGCGCCCATTGTGCAATATTCCCCACTGCTGCCTCCCGTAGGAGTCTGGGCCGTGTCTCAGTCCCAGTGTGGCTGATCATCCTCTCAGACCAGCTAGGGATCGTCGCCTTGGTGAGCCATTACCTCACCAACTAGCTAATCCCATATGGGTTCATCCGATAGCGCAAGGACCGAAGTTCCCCTGCTTTGCTCCTTAGAGATTATGCGGTATTAGCTACCGTTTCCAGTAGTTATCCCCCTCTATCGGGCAGATCCCCATACATTACTCACCCGTCCGCCGCTCGTCAGCGAGAAGCAAGCTTCCCCTGTTACCGCTCGACTTGCATGTGTTAGGCCTGCCGCCAGCGTTCAATCTGAGCCATGATCAAACTCTTCAATTAAAAAGCTTGATGCTCAAAGAATGTTACTGTCGTTTGATTTCCGAAGAAACCAAATTACCTATTAGTTCATATATATGAATTAACGTGTTAGTCACTCTTCAAGACTTAAAATCAAATATTTTTTTGATAGTGTCCTGTGAGTGCCCACACAGATTGTCTGATAAATTGTTAAAGAGCGGTGCGACATTTCTTGAGAAATTCGACTCAGTTTTTATCAACTTAGGTCGTTGTCGCGAGGTGGCGTATATTACGCTTTCCTCAGTGAGAGTCAAGCATTTTTTTGCTTAATCTTTTCAGATTCTCTCGCTGCCGGTTCAGTGTCCATCGCGCTTTGCGTTGGCTTGTTCCCGGTCAGTGGATGCGCATTATAGGGAGTCAGAAAAATCTGGCAAGTGTTTTTTGAAAAATAATTTCCAACTGATTACCCTTTATACTTCAAGTGTGTTTTTTCAACAAAAAACGCCATTTTTGTATTCATTTTGCCATTATAGTCATGAAAAAGGCGACCTTAGGGTCGCCTTTTAAACTTACTTTTCGATAATAACCGAGCGCTTACTTACTGCTTCGCTACGATTTCATCGTTTTCAACATCCAGAGTAATTGGTTTACCTGGGATTAATCTGCCTGACAGAATTTCTTGTGCCAGTGGATTTTCAATCTCTTGCTGAATCGCACGTTTCAACGGACGAGCACCAAAGATTGGGTCGAAACCAGCTTCACCAATTTTCTCTAATGCAGCCGCTGTTGCAGTGACTTCATAACCATGTTCTTCCAAACGTTTATATAAACGAGCTAATTGAATATTCGCAATATTCGTAATTTGCTCTTTACCTAATGGATGGAATACCACGACTTCATCAATACGGTTAATAAATTCAGGTCTGAAGTTATGAGCAACAACTTCCATCACCATATCTTTCATTTCTGAATAACCGATCATGCCAAAACGTTCTTGGATAAGATCGGAACCTAAGTTTGACGTCATGATAATTACAGTATTACGGAAATCTACCGTTCTACCTTGTCCATCAGTTAAACGACCGTCATCTAATACTTGCAGCAAGATGTTAAATACATCTGGGTGTGCTTTTTCAACTTCGTCCAGCAAAATAACTGAATATGGACGGCGTCTTACCGCTTCAGTTAAATAACCGCCTTCTTCATAGCCCACATATCCTGGAGGTGCACCGACTAAACGAGATACGGAGTGTTTCTCCATGAACTCGGACATATCGATACGAACCATGGCGTCGTCACTATCAAACATAAAGTTTGCCAGTGCCTTACATAATTCAGTTTTACCTACCCCAGTAGGGCCTAAGAACATAAACGAACCAATTGGGCGGTTAGGATCCGATAACCCTGCACGACTACGACGGATAGCATTCGACACGGCCACAACCGCTTCATCTTGACCAATCACACGTTGGTGCAGCTGTTGTTCCATTCGTAACAGTTTTTCTCTTTCGCTTTCAAGCATTCTTGATACTGGAATACCTGTCCAACGAGCCAGAATTTCTGCTATTTCGACATCAGTGACTTTATTACGTAAAAGCTTCATGCTTTTACCTTCTGCTTTCGTCGCTGCTTCTAACTGTTTTTCTAACTCAGGAATACGTCCATACTGCAACTCAGACATTTTTGCTAAATCGCCATTACGACGCGCTTTTTCCATCTCAATACGCGTATTTTCTAATTCAGCTTTAATGTGTTGAGTGCCAGTTAATGATGCTTTCTCTGCTTTCCACTCTTCTTCTAATGCAGAATATTCCCGCTCTTTTTCCGCCAGTTCTTCTTCTAACATTTCCAGACGTTTTTTACTGGCATCATCCGACTCTTTTTTCAGTGCCTGTTGTTCCAGTTTTAATTGGATAATACGTCTTTCCAGTCTGTCTAAAGATTCTGGTTTTGAATCCATCTGCATACGTAAGCTAGCGCCCGCTTCATCGATTAAGTCGATAGCTTTGTCTGGCAGCATACGGTCAGTAATGTAGCGGTGCGATAATGTAGCAGCCGCAACAATTGCAGGGTCAGTAATTTGCACATGATGGTGCAACTCATAACGCTCTTTCAAACCACGCAAGATAGCGATGGTGTCTTCGACTGATGGTTCTGCAACATATACTTTTTGGAAACGACGCTCTAACGCAGGGTCTTTCTCTATATATTGACGATATTCATCAAGAGTTGTTGCCCCCACACAGTGCAGTTCACCACGAGCCAGTGCAGGTTTTAACATGTTACCGGCATCCATCGCACCGTCGGCTTTACCCGCACCTACCATAGTATGCAATTCATCGATAAACAGAATGACGTTACCTTCTTGTTTAGCAAGGTCATTCAGAACACCTTTCAAGCGCTCTTCAAATTCACCACGATATTTCGCCCCTGCAATCAGTGCGCCCATATCCAGTGATAATACACGTTTGTTTTTCAATCCTTCAGGGACTTCACCATTGACGATACGCTGTGCAAGTCCTTCAACAATCGCTGTTTTACCTACACCAGGTTCACCAATTAATACTGGGTTATTTTTAGTACGACGTTGTAATACTTGGATGGTACGACGAATTTCTTCATCACGACCAATCACAGGGTCTAATTTCCCTTGTTCTGCACGTTCGGTTAAATCAACAGTAAATTTTTTCAAAGCTTGGCGCTGGTCTTCAGCGCTTTGGTCATTCACTTTTTCGCCACCACGCATCTGTTCTATTGCCTTTTTCAAATTGTCTTTATTAACACCTGCTGCTTTTAACATATCAGCGAGGGTTGTATTGGCTTCTAAAGCAGCGAGCAGAAATAGTTCTGAGGAGATAAAGTCATCCCCATTTTTCTGAGCAAGCTGGTCACATAAGTTCAAATGACGCATTAAGTCACTTGATGGTTGTACATCCCCAGCAACACCTTGTACTTGAGGGAGCCGAGCCAATGCATCTTCAATTTTGTTTTCGAACGCAACTGCGTTCACGCCGAGCGTCGTCAATAATGGACGCACGGTGCCACTTTCTTGATTAAACAAAGCACTGAGTAAATGAATTGGTTCAATAAACTGATTTTCGCGCCCAAGGGCTAATGACTGGGCGTCAGCGAGAGCTTGCTGGAATTTATTAGTTAAACGATCCAGACGCATAACACCTCCAATAGAATATGATTAAATTTGCTACTGGAGATAAGATGCGGTCTGTTTTTAAATATTCAAGTTTTAGGTGGGATTATTTTTTCAATATTTGTTAATTTGGAATATTATTCCATGAACTAGTTATTTATCCATATAAGGGATGCCATTCTTCCTGTTCGTCCCTCGCGTCGGTAGGAAAAAAATCTGTTTTCATCACTTACTGTACAAAATTCACCGCCATAAATAGCGGAAACGCCCGCTGCTTGTAGCTTTTTACGTGCGAGTAAATAGATGTTTGCCAGAAATTTGTCATTGTAAGGTGTAAACGCATCCGCAAGATCGGCTGATTGATGAGTAAATGCTTGTTTAACTTCTACACCAACTTCAAATCTCTCAGGACCAATAGCGGGCCCCATCCACGCCATAATGTCACTTGGTTGTGCATTAAATGCCGCTAGCGTATTTTCCAATACGCCATTGCAGAGACCTCGCCACCCAGCATGAGCGGCTGCTACTTCTTTACCATCGCGGCTGAAAAACAATACTGGCAAGCAATCCGCCGTCATGATGGCACATACTTGACCGACTTGATTGGTATACACCGCATCCGCTTGGCGATTTTTAATCTCGCTTCCCGTTAAATGCAGAACATGAGTACCATGTACTTGCTCAAGCCACACAGGTTGCTGTGGCAATTGAGCAAGCTTTTCAAGACGATGACGATTTTCACTGACTGCCTCAGGCAAATCCTCAACATGGTCACCTAAATTTAGGCTATCAAAAGGTGGAAGGCTCACTCCACCAGCACGAGTTGTACTGCATGTTGAAATATTTTTAGGCTGCGGCCAATCAGGGAAAATCAACGTATTCATTACCAGTCCATATCGTCTTTATGAAGTTCAGTGTCAGCTTTCAGTGCTTCAATCAATTTCACCATATCATCAGGTAATGGCGCATGCCATTCCATTTGAATGCCGGTAATTGGGTGATAAAGACGCAGCATTGTTGCGTGCAGCGCTTGTCTATCAAAACTACGCATCACTTCGAGGAACTCTTCTGTTGCTCCTTTCAGTGGGCGTGGTCGACCACCGTATAATGGGTCGCCAATTAATGGATGGTTGATATGCGCCATATGAACACGGATTTGGTGCGTTCTGCCAGTTTCTAAGCGTAAACGTAAGCGCGTATGTGCACGGAAATGTTCCATTACACGATAGTGAGTCACCGCAGGTTTGCCCATTGGATGCACTGCCATGTGCGTTCTTTTGGTTGGATGGCGAGAAATTGGCTCTTCCACCATACCACCCGCAGTCATACGACCAACGGCGACCGCTTCATATTCACGCGTAATTTCACGACGTTGCAACGCTTCCACTAAGTGAGTTTGTGCTGGAACCGTTTTAGCGACAACCATCAGCCCAGTTGTGTCTTTGTCTAAACGGTGAACAATACCCGCTCTTGGTACATCCGCGATTTCAGGATAGCGATATAATAATGCGTTTAAAATGGTTCCGTCCGGGTTGCCAGCCCCTGGATGAACAACTAAATCACGCGGTTTATTAATAATTAGGATATCTTCATCTTCATAAACAACGTCAAGTGGAATATCTTGAGGTTCCCAACGGGAATCTTCTTCAATTAAGGCATCGATGGAAATTTGTTCACCACCTAAAACTTTTTCTTTTGCCTTATTGATAACTTTGCCGTTAACCTGCACTCTATCGTCTAAAATCCATTCTTTTATTCGAGAACGTGAATAATCGGGGAACAATTCAGCCAAAGCTTGATCTAAACGTTGACCAAGCTGTGATTCAGCGATAGTTGCACTTAATTGTACTTGTTGAGCCATAAATTAATCTACTTTTTGGTGTTTGTGTTTTGACGGCGCTGCCGTTTCATTTAAAATGTATGCTATTGTAACTCGAATTTTGCCGGGAGCCTTACGGATAGACTCCCTCGATACAGTCAGAGGATAACCAACACGTGATGATACGTATGAAATATCTGGTGGCAGCTGCCACGTTGAGCCTGGCTCTCGCCGGATGCTCCAGCAATAACGAAGTCAGCCCCGATAGTTCCCCAGCTGAGATTTATAGTACAGGTCAGCAAAAATTACAGGACGGTAACTATAGCGCGGCAATTAAACAGTTTGAAGCGTTGGATAACCGCTACCCGTTTGGTCCGTATGCTCAGCAAGTACAGTTAGACCTGATTTACGCCTATTATAAATCAGCTGAGCTACCAATGGCGATAGCTTCGATTGACCGTTTCATGCGTTTAAACCCAACTCATCCAAATATTGACTACGTACTTTACATGCGTGGCTTAACGGCAATGGCGTTAGATGACAGCATGTTACAAGGTTTCTTTGGTATCGATCGCTCTGACAGAGACCCACAACACGCATTGGTTGCGTTCAAAGACTTGAGCCAGCTAGTTCGTTACTATCCGAACAGCCCATATTCCAACGATGCAAGTAAGCGTTTAGTTTACTTAAAAGATCGTTTGGCAAAATTTGATCTCTCTGTCGTTGAATATTACAACAAACGTGGGGCCTATGTCGCGGTTGTTAATCGTGTCCAACAAATGTTACGTGACTATCCAGATACAGAAGCAACACGTCAAGCGCTCGGATATATGGAAATTGCATATAAAGAGATGGGCTTAGACAAAGAAGCAAATAAAGTCGGCAGCATTATTGCAGCAAACCAATAAATTGCTTTTTAACGCTATCGATTGAAATAAGAACGGCAGCTTCGGCTGCTGTTTTTTTTGATAGTTTTAGTCGTGATTTGAAATACTGCAAGTTTAAAGATGAATACGAGTGAGAGATAGTTTTGAACTTTTTCTTTTAAAATTCATACCCTAAAATTTTACCCAAAAAAAGTACCGGCTATTTACCGTGTCGATAGCCAACTCTTTCAGTCTCCCTCAATATAGTTATTTTGGCAATCCTTTTACCTGCCTTTTTTAGCCAAAATCACACTTCAAGTGGGTACCCTCTCCCCCATAATTTAAGTGTGATCTAGATCATTTTTTTATTCCTAGATATCGGTATTCTGAATTCATCAAAGACGGAAACAATGAGAGGTAACTATATGATAGTTAACATTACTAGCAAACAAATGGACATCACACCCGCAATTCGTGAACACATTGAAAGCCGTCTAGCAAAACTCGATAAATGGCAAGTTTCCCTGATTAGCCCCCACGTGGTGCTATCGAAAGAGCCTCAAGGTTTTATGGTTGATGCCAACATAAAAACCGCTACCGGACAGTTGGTAGCAAGTGCTAAGCATGAAGATATGTACGTTGCAATAAATGACCTTATCAACAAACTCGAAAGACAGTTAAACAAAGTGCAACATAAAGGAGAATCAAGAAGGGCAACTAAACTAGTAGTGTAAAAGAAGCGAATCTAGAAACGTTGTAATCAGTTACGTTTAAGTAGTTACGTTATATTTTTATATTATCAATCCACTTATCTTGAAACCTTCCAAACGCGCTCATCATGGGCGCGTTTTTACGTTGTGCGCTGTTTTTTGTTGACTTCTCGTTCACTATCATGTCTATTTGAATAACTTCACTCGAAAGGATTTCCCATGAAACTAAATACTGTTTTCTTTTTCTTCTTTAGCCACTCACATTAAGGGGCTTTTGTCGTTCGAGAAAAAAAAGAAGACAATATTTTAAAGCCCCCTACCTAGGGGGCTTTTTTATTCACTGATGTTTGATAGGGTCGCAGAATGGAAAATAGCACTAATTTACTGAAAGTCCGTGAGAAAATTAGCCAGTTAGACAGTGAACTCCTTGGGCTTCTTGCAAAACGTCGAGGCTATGCAATTGAAGTTGCGGAAACCAAAATCGATGATAACCGCCCAATCCGTGATAAAGAGCGTGAACGCCAATTACTCGATGTATTAATTAATAAAGGCACGCCTCTGGGTCTTGATGGTTTTTATATTACACGCTTGTTTCAGATGATCATTGAGGATTCTGTTCTAACTCAACAAGCTATCCTGCAAAAACATTTAAACCTGACACCAAGCGATACCGCAAGATTTGCATTTTTAGGGCCGAAAGGTTCTTATTCCCATGTTGCCGCGCGTCAATATTCAGCTCGTCATTTTGATCAACTGGTTGAATGCAGCTGCCATAAATTCCAAGATATCTTTTCGCTCGTTGAAAGTGGCCAAGCAGATTACGGTATTTTGCCTATAGAGAATACCAGCTCTGGGGCAATTAATGATGTTTACGATTTACTGCAAAATACATCATTATCCATTGTCGGTGAAATTCGTTTACCGATTAACCATTGCTTGTTGACCACGCCAGGCAGTGAATTAAGCAAGATTGATACGGTTTATAGCCACCCTCAGCCATTCCAACAATGTAGCCAATATTTATCTCAATTCCCTCATTGGAAAATTGAATATTGCGACAGCACATCTACAGCAATGCAAAAAGTGGCAGAACATAATTCCCCTAATGTAGCTGCATTAGGCAGTGAGGCTGGCGGTGCATTGTATGGCTTAACTGTTTTGGAGCATAACTTAGCGAATCAGCAAATTAATATGACTCGCTTTATTGTTGTGGCTCCACGAGCAATTGAAGTGACTGAACAAGTTCCGGCGAAAACCACATTACTGATCACAACAGGTCAACAAGCTGGTGCATTAGTGGATGCTTTGATTATCTTAAAAAATAATAAGATAGTGATGAGTAAATTAGAGTCTCGCCCAATTAATGGTAAGCCTTGGGAAGAGATGTTTTATGTAGATGTTCACGCTAACTTGCGTTCAGATAATATGCAACAAGCACTGAAAGAATTATCAGAAATCACCCGCTCAATTAAAATTCTTGGCTGCTACCCATCTGAAAATATCGTTCCTGTAGAACCAGAAAAAATGGCGCCTTAGTTTTAATTTTGGCTCAAAAAAATAACACAGGTTATTAGCCTGTGTTATTTTTCTTAATTATGATTTCTGTCAATCACGATTTTTGTATTGTCGCACTGAGTTTAAAGTAATTAACTAAGTTTTGAAGATGGTAAGCTTGGTCGTTTAATGAATCCGCCGCCACGACCGACTCTTCTACCAGCCCCGCATTTTGTTGTGTTGTTAAATCCAATTGCCCCACGGCGCTGTTAATTTGTGAAATACCATCACTCTGCTCCCTGCTAGCTTGACCAATTTCACGCAATAACGCATTCATCTCTTCAACACTGGCGACCATACCGTGGATCTGCTGGCTGGCTTGTTCAACCAACTCCATCCCTTCTTGGGTTTGTGAAGAGGAGTTTTCGATTAACGAACGAATATCACTGGCCGATGCAGCGCTTTTTTGTGCTAGTAATCTCACTTCACCCGCCACTACCGCAAACCCACGGCCATGTTCTCCAGCTCTTGCCGCTTCAACGGACGCGTTCAAGGCTAAGATATTCGTTTGGAAGGCAATAGAGTCGATTAGGTTAATGATATCCGTCATTTTTTGAGACGAACCATTAATTGCGCGCATTTTATCGGTTAGCTGAACCATCATCTGACCATTGTTTTTGACCGTTACAGCGGTATTGTCAGCCAACATTGTCGCTTCATGGGTATGTTCAGTGGTGTTCTGTACCGTTGATGTGATTTGCTCCATCGAACTTGCCGTTTGCTCAACAGAAGCCGCTTGCTCTTCCGTTCTAGCCGCTAAGTTCTGATTACCCGCGACAATTTGTCCTGCTGCCGCAGAAATACTCTCAGACCCATTTTGAACCTCTTGGACAATCTCAAGTAGATGCCCTTTCATTTCACTGAGTGATTCAAGTAAGATCCCAGTTTCATCTTTAGATTGTACTTGAATATTTTGGGTCAAATCACCACTGGCAATCGATTTAGCAAAATCAACCGCTTGATCTAAAGGTTTAGTGATAATACGCGTGATGTACCACCCCATAACGCAGCCCACAACAATGCTAATGATTGATAAAAATGCTAATAAAACACGATTTGCTTTATAGTCATCTTCCACCTGATAACCCGTTTCTTGCATCAACATGTTTTGAATAGCAATCAAGTTTTGGACTTGCTCACGATATTCCCGCTGAATGGCTGATGTTTTTGTCATCATCATTTCAATCGCAGCTTGGCGATTTCCCTGATTCATAAACTCCGTCATCTGTTGCTGAGCACTAATAAATTTAGCTCTCACCTCTTGGATATTATCAAGCACTTCACGAGAACGGCTATCGGTTATGCTTCGGTCTAACTCATCCAGCAGATCAGAAATGTTTTGGCTAATTTTAACCAGCTCTTCCTTGCGTTTTTCACTCCCTCGGTCATCCAATAAAATCAATTCTTGGATACCAATATAAGAATAAAAGTTATCCATCACCGAGTTTGCATTAGCGGTTATTGGATAACTTTTAAAAATGACGTTCTGAATGCTTTCATTTGCACGATTCATATTCACTAATGAAAACAGGGAACTTAAAACAATTAGCGTGATGAAAACGCCAAACGCGATAGTTAATTTCAAACTAATTTTGAGGTGCTTAAAAGACATAGGTTTACCACACTTATCATCATTTAATGATTAGTGTTATCGGTCAAAGATAAGGGATCTTTATTAGATAAATCGTTTAATTTATAAATATCGATATTATAAATTGATTAATTTCTAATTAATTAGTGGATAAGCCCACCCAAGGAAGAAGCTCAATTGTAAATTTAGGATAAACCACGGAAATAAGTACAATTACTTATTTATTATAAATATTAATAATAGAAATGCGTTTAGCACTTTTAGCATAAAGATAGCCATTACCCTTTTTCATCGATTTATCGAGTAATGGCTAAAGAGACTATTTACGGTTATCGTTCGCCCGTTGTAATAGAGACTGGCTTTCTTTCATGAAATGATGTGCATCTTCACCAAACCACTGACTGACTTGCTCGAATTGTCGAATAAATTCGGCTTTATCTTTGCGCTCTAGCATTTCAATGGATTGCCCCAAAAGCTGGTAATAACGGCGGATCAATTCAACATTTTCGTCCGAAGACATGATGATATCTGCATACAATTGTGGATCTTGTGCAAACAAACGCCCTACCATTGCCAATTCAAGACGATAAATTGGGGAAGAGAGATCCAACAGCTGCTGTAGATCAACCTGCTCTTTTGCTAAATTTTGCCCATAAGTAAACGTCGTAAAGTGGCGTAACGCCTGAATAAAACTCATATTACGATCGTGTTCTTCAGGCTTAATCGCTTTCAAGCGCGCGCCCCAAACCTGTAACTGCTCCAGCAACCACTGGTAAGATTCCGCTTTTCGCCCATCACAGAATGCAAAAACTTGCTTGGCAACACTGCCAATATCAGGACCAAACATCGGATGTAATCCTAATACAGGGCCTTGATGCACTGACAGCATAGCCTCAAGTGGCTTTTGCTTCACAGAAGCAATATCCACTAAAATTGTTTCTGGATCTAAAGTAGGCAAACGTTTAATGACATCAACAGTAAGGTGGATAGGTACACTAACCATCACCACGCTTGCACCAGAGACTATCGAAGCCGCATTATCCCAATCCTGCTCACCCAGCAATTTAACCTGATAA
Organism: Providencia sp. wls1914; assembly: GCF_009706645.1. NCBI lineage: Bacteria > Pseudomonadati > Pseudomonadota > Gammaproteobacteria > Enterobacterales > Morganellaceae > Providencia > Providencia sp. wls1914. Next base: position 174,906 of record NZ_WLUN01000017.1, on the reverse strand, counting down.
CCAGACAGGGAAAGTAGACGGTGAAATAACCGCCCCATTTTTCCATTCCCACCGACGATCACAATTGGGCCAGCGGTAGGGTTCAGTGTTTTAAATCCTTTGTCATTTTCGCGCGCATAAGACTCACGCATGATCCGTCGAAGAATATCTTCAATCAGATCAGGCGGGATCCCCATTCGCTCCGCTTCTGCTCGGCGAGCTGCCAACATGCTGGATTCACGCTCAGGCACGTAAATAGGTAATCCATGTTGGCTTTTGACTTCGCCGACTTCAGCCACTAGCTGCAGCCGTTTGGCTAACAAATCTAATAATGACTTATCAACTTCATCAATCTGTTCCCGTAAATGGGATAATTCAGCAGACATACCAATCCCTTGCTCAGCTCACTTTACTTAATTTCTGCCCACGCTGCTCAAGCACTGGTGATAATGCTTGGTGTAATTTACGCAACACAGACTCAGTTTCTTCCCAGTTAATGCATGCATCTGTCACCGAAACCCCGTATTTCATATTTTCACGTGGCTGTTCTGATGACTGATTGCCTTCATTAATATGGCTTTCAAGCATAATACCTGTAATTGATTCATTACCATTAACAATTTGCTCGATAATTGAATCAACCACCAGTGGCTGACGACGAAAATCTTTATTTGAGTTGCCGTGGCTGCAATCCACCATTAATGATGGTTCTAGCCCCGCTTTTTTCATTTCGGCTTCACAAGCTGCAATGCTTTGCTCATCATAGTTTGGTGTTTTGCCACCACGTAAGATCACATGACCATTTTTATTCCCGCTGGTGTGCAGTAAGCAAACCTGACCGGATTGGTTAATTCCCATAAAGCGATGTGGCATTGCAGCAGCTTTTAACGCATTGATGGCGGTAGATAAACTGCCATCTGTGCCGTTTTTAAAACCGACTGGCATTGATAAGCCGGATGCCATTTCACGGTGAGTTTGGGATTCCGTGGTTCTCGCTCCGATTGCTGACCAACTGAATAAGTCACCTAAGTATTGTGGGTTATTAGGATCTAACGCTTCTGTCGCCAGTGGTAATCCCATATTCACTAAGTTGGTCAATAAATCGCGGGCAATGTGTAGCCCTTTTTCCATTTCAAAGCTGCCATCCATAAATGGATCGCTAATTAAGCCTTTCCAACCCACGGTTGTACGTGGTTTTTCAAAGTACACACGCATCACAATATATAAGCTATCACTTAACTCAGTGGCAAGTTTCTGTAAACGCTCACCGTATTCGATGGCAGCATCTACATCATGGATTGAACAAGGACCACATACCACGAGTAAGCGCGGATCACGCTGATGAATAATATCAGCAATCACTTTACGCGATGTCGCAATGGCATGCAGGTTGCTGTGACTCAATGGATATTTTTGTTTCAGACTTTCAGGAGTAATAAGAACCTGCTCGTCTTGAATATTCACGTTATTGAGTACATCTTTTTGCATGATCATTTGATTACCTATTTAGCTTATTATTTATTAGTGATGTTATTTATCGATCTTGTGTTTGGTGCGTGAGAGATAACATATCATGCATCGTAAAGATTTCAATCCAAAACCGTAAAATAATTCAATTCAGTGTATATGAAAAATTACACTAATTTATGATATTGAATTTAAATGATATTTAAGAATCAAAAGAGAATAAGTTCATATTGAAAAGCAAAGCACAAACAAAAATAGTAAAGATAAGTTTACAATTAATGATTTTTTGGATGGTATATTCTAAATAGTTCGAGTTGTGACTAGGCGGCAAAATGAAGACAGCACAGGGAGCATACGAAGTATGTGACTAGTGCGAATAAACGTAGCCAACACCGTCACAGCGCGAAATATGACTTATTAACTCTATTTATTCTAAATAGTTCGAGTTGTGGTTAGGCGGCAAAATGAAGACAGCGCAGGGAGCATACATAAGTATGTGACCTGTGTGGCTGAATGAAGCCAACACCGCCACAGCGCGAAATATGACGAATATAAAAAAGGCCCGCAAATGCGGGCCCTTTAACTTTCGGATGTAGCGAAAGCGTATTACTTGGCGTTCAGACGCTCTTTGATACGAGCTGCCTTACCAGAACGCTCACGCAGGTAGTACAGTTTAGCTCTGCGAACAGCACCACGGCGTTTAACAGCAATGCTATCTACGACTGGAGAGTGAGTTTGGAATACACGCTCAACACCTTCGCCGTTAGAAATTTTACGAACAGTGAATGCAGAATGCAGACCGCGGCTACGGATAGCGATAACCACGCCCTCAAATGCCTGCAGACGTTTTTTAGAGCCTTCTACGACCCATACCTTAACTTCCACGGTGTCACCCGGACGGAATGAAGGTACGTCCTGCTTCATCTGCTCTTGTTCAAGTTGTTTAATAATGTTGCTCATAATAACTCTCTTACCCTAGGTAAACTGATATGTTTAGACAATTAATTGTCTGGATTCACTGGTTGCTCAGCCTGATATTCCCGTTGGAATTCAGCTAGCAACATCCTCTGCTCGTCAGTCAGAGCTAGGCTTTCTAGAAGCTCAGGTCTTCTAAGCCAGGTACGACCGAGTGACTGCTTCATGCGCCAGCTATCGATCTTGGCATGGTTTCCTGAAAGTAGTATGTCAGGAACTTGCATGCCGTCTAACACCTCTGGTCGGGTATAGTGAGGACAATCTAACAAGCCATCCGCAAAAGAATCTTCTTGAGCTGAAGCTTGATGACCTAGTACTCCAGGAATAAACCGAGAGACTGAGTCTATCAACACCATAGCAGGGAGCTCCCCACCACTGAGAACGTAATCACCGATTGACCATTCTTCATCAATTTCGGTTTGAATGATCCGCTCATCAATACCTTCATAACGACCACAAACAAGAATTATCTTCTCGTTTGTTGCCAGTTCACAAACTCCGTCTTGACCGAGTTTGCGACCTTGAGGTGAAAGATAAATCACTTTTGCACCATCACCGGCCTCAGCTTTTGCTGCGTGGATTGCATCTTTTAACGGTTGCACCATCATCAGCATGCCTGGACCACCACCATAGGGGCGATCATCAACGGTTTTGTGTCTATCGTGAGTAAAATCTCTCGGATTCCAACACTCAACCGTTAGCAGGCTATTTTTCACTGCCCGACCAGTTACCCCGTACTCGGTTATTGCGCGGAACATTTCGGGAAACAGGCTAATTACCCCAATCCACATGATTTATCCCACTCATAAAAACCGGTAAACCGGAGATTTAAAAACCAGGATCCCACTCCACTTCAATAATTTTGGTGGAGAGATCGACTTTCTTGATAACCTGCCCATCAAGAAACGGAACCAACCGCTCCTTGATGCCAAATGCATCTTTTAAATTTGCCTTGATTACGAGAACGTCATTCGATCCCGTTTCCATCATATCAATCACAGTACCAAGGTCGTAACCCTCAGACGTCACTACATGGCATCCCATAAGGTCTTTCCAGTAGTATTCGTCGTTGTCCAAATCAGGAAGTTGGGTTGAATCAACCGCAATTTCAAAATTGGTCAATAGAGCAGCTGCATCGCGGTCTTCGACCCCTTTGAGCTTGACGATGATATCTTTGTTATGATGTTTCCAATCTTCTATTTCAATATGTTGCCATTGACCAGAGCGTTGGATAAACCAAGGTTGATAATCAAAAATACTTTCAGCATGTTCGGTGGAGGAAAAAACTTTGAGCCAACCACGAATACCGTATGCCGCGCCTAATTTGCCCAATACAATTGGGTTTGCAGGAGGCAGTAGTTTAGTTTGCTTGCTCATTGTTACCACCGTGACAGATTAAGCTACTTTTTTAGCTTGTTTGACCAGTTGTGCAACACGGTCAGAAACAGTTGCGCCTAAGCCAACCCAATGCTCAATACGGTCCAGGTCTAAACGCAGTTCTTCTGCTTGACCTGCAGCGATCGGGTTGAAGAAACCGATACGCTCAATGAAACGACCGTCACGCGCATTGCGGCTATCGGTTACAACGATTTGGTAGAACGGACGTTTTTTAGCGCCGCCACGAGATAAACGAATTGTTACCATAACATCCTCATTAGTTAACAAAACAACCAGACTCCATCGAGGGATAGAGTCCGGCTGTTATATAAAAAGCCCGAAAAGTTTACTCACTTTGACGAAAAAATCAATCAAAAGTACACTTTTGTTTCAGGCTTTATTGCTTAACGCCCCGGGAAACCCGGAGGCATCATACCCTTCATACCGCGCATCATCTTGGCGAGACCGCCTTTCTTCATCTTTTTCATCATGCGCTGCATATCATCAAACTGTTTTAAGAGTTTATTAACCTCTTGTACTGTGGTTCCAGAACCCGCAGCAATACGGCGTTTGCGTGATCCTTTAATAATCTCTGGTTTTTCGCGTTCTTTACGCGTCATGGATTGGATCATCGCTTCCATACGGATGGTAATTTTGTCATCCATTTGGGATTTAACCGCATCTGGTAACTGGGACATGCCCGGCATCTTACTCAGCATGCTGGTCATTCCGCCCATATTACGCATCTGTTTTAGCTGGTTTAAGAAGTCATTAAAATCAAAGGTATCCCCAGTTTTCAACTTCTTCGCTAATTTTTCAGCTTCATCACGGTCAACTTTGTGTTCAATCTCTTCAATCAGAGATAACACATCCCCCATGCCTAAAATACGTGAAGCCACGCGTTCAGGGTGGAATGGCTCAAGAGCGTCAGTTTTTTCACCAACCCCTAAGAATTTGATTGGCTTACCGGTAATAGAGCGGATAGATAATGCAGCACCACCACGCGCATCACCGTCAACTTTGGTTAAAACAACCCCAGTTAATGGCAATGCTTCATTAAAAGCTTTCGCTGTGTTAGCTGCATCTTGTCCTGTCATGGCATCAACCACAAACAGGGTTTCAACTGGATTGATTATACGATGGACTTCTTGGATCTCTTCCATCATCGCTTCATCAACGTGTAAGCGACCGGCTGTATCTACTAACAACACATCGTAAAATTGTAATTGTGCGTGCTTTAAGGCTTTTTGAACAATTGCCGCTGGCTTTTCTTGCACTTCAGATGGGAAGAAATCAACACCAACCGCTTGCGCTAAAGTTTCTAATTGTTTGATCGCCGCAGGGCGATAAACGTCGGCAGAAACCACTAAGACTTTTTTCTTTTGCTTTTCTTTTAATAGTTTACCCAGTTTTGCAACGCTGGTTGTTTTACCCGCACCTTGCAAACCTGCCATCAACACAACAGCCGGAGGCTGAGCAGATAAATTCAGTTGGTGATTTTCTTCACCCATTGCGCGGGTCAGTTCATTTTGAACAATTTTAATGAACTCTTGACCCGGTGTTAGGCTTTTATTAACGTCTTGACCAACAGCACTTTCTTTGACTTTTTGAATAAATTCACGGACGACTGGCAAAGCAACGTCGGCTTCCAGTAACGCCATGCGAACTTCGCGTAATGTATCTTTAATATTGTCATCAGTCAGACGTCCACGCCCACTGATATTGCGCAAAGTGCGCGATAGTCTGTCAGTTAAATTATCAAACATGTGTCTTAGCTCAATTCTGTTATGGGCCTATATGTAGCCTTATTTGGTTACTCGCGCGCTGTATTTCAAGGGCAAACTCAAGATAGCCACGGCACAATTCAACGCTGTGTTGGTCGCCGATTGTATCATACTTGATGGGGTTTCGCTGTTTCGTTTCATTAAGCTAATTGAGCAGCCTAAATGAGCGATTAGTAAAGAATATACAGCGATACGTCATACCAATAGTTGGAGCCTACACTTGCACGGGTTATACTAGTTAATTACTATCCACTTAAAATGAATAACGACACTATACTATGCCCGTATTTGCAGTCATAGCAGTTTGTACATACATGGTCAGTCTGCTGCTGATCGTTCCCGGACAAGTGCGCAAGCAAGCTCTTTATCGTCGATTGGCTATTTTATTAGCTATCGTGGCGATGGTTACTCACGCAATCACGTTGAAATTACAAATTTTTAGTGAAGCCAGCGGGCAAAATCTCACCCTCTTAAATTTAGGCTCCTCTGTCAGTCTCTTAATGTGTTTGATTATGACGGTAGTTTCCTATTTAGGACGTGCGTGGTACTTAACCCCTATTGTGTATAGTTTCGCGATTATTAACCTGATTTTATCTACGATTATGCCTGGGGAGTTTATTACTCATTTAGAGGCAAGTACCCCATTATTTGTCCATATTGGCTTAGCCTTATTAAGCTATGCGACGTTGCTTATCGCGGCGTTATATGCGTTTCAAGTTGCCATTATTGACTACCAGCTTAAAAACAAAATTCTGAAATTTAGCCCTGATATGCCGCCAATGATGGTTATTGAACGCAAAATGTTTCACGTCACTCAGGTGGGCGTCATTCTCTTAACCTTAACCCTGTGCACGGGCTTTATTTATATGGATAACATCTTTGATAAAGAGAATATCCACAAATCCGTACTCTCTGTTATTGCTTGGTTTGTTTACGTTATTTTGCTGTGGGGGCATTTTCATGGTGGATGGCGAGGCAAACGCGTCCTCTTTTTCCATTTGGGCGGGTCACTCATCTTAACCTTAGCTTTCTTTGGAAATCGATTAATTCAGCAATTAACTGTGGCATAAGGCCGTTTAAGCCTTAAATGACTGTTATAAATAAGGAACCTTGTTTTGGATGAAGTATCTACTGGTACTCTAATCATCATACTGATTGTTTTAATTTTTTTATCCGCTTATTTTTCAGCGTCAGAAACCAGTATGATGACGTTGAACCGTTATCGGTTAAAACATTTAGCGAAACAAGGTAATCGCTCCGCTATCCGCGTTGAAAAACTACTACGCCACCCCGACCGCTTACTGGGCTTAGTATTGATTGGTAACAACCTAATCAACATTGTTGCTTCTGCTCTCGCGACCATTATCGGGATCCGCTTATATGGCAATATGGGTGTCGCCATTGCAACTGGTGTGCTCACATTTGTTATTTTGTTATTTGCAGAAGTGATGCCAAAAACCATCGCGGCACTGTATCCAGAGCGTATTGCCTTCCCTAGTAGCTTTATTCTTACGCCACTGCAAAAAATCATGTTACCTGTCGTGTGGGCGTTTAATACTATTTCCGCCCTTTTTATGCGCTGCTGTGGAATAAAAGTCTCAAACACTCGTAATGATGCGGTCAACAAAGAAGAGTTACGCACTATTGTTCATGAGTCCAAAAACAAGCTCAGCCGCCGTAATCAAGACATGCTGATTTCGATTCTTGATTTAGACAAAGTGACCGTTGGCGATATTATGCTGCCACGTAATGAAATTGTCGGTATCGATATTAATGATGATTGGAAATCGATTGTTAGGCAGCTCACGCACTCCCCTCATGGGCGCATTGTTCTGTATCGTGACTCTCTTGATGATTTGATTGGTATTTTGCGAGTGCGAGAAGCTTATCGATTGATGGTAGAAAAGCGCGAATTCAACAAGCAGAATTTGATCAAAGCCGCCGATAGTATCTATTTCATTCCCAATAGCACACCTCTCAACGTTCAGTTGGTTAATTTCCAGCATAAAAAAGAGAAGTTTGGCATTATCGTTGATGAATATGGCGAGATCCAAGGTTTGATCACCGTAGAAGATATTTTGGAAGAAATTGTCGGTGATTTCACAACATCAATGTCGCCTTCTCTAGCTGAAGAAGTCATGCCTCAGAGCGACGGCAGCGTCCTCGTGGATGGAACAGCAAACATTCGTGACCTAAATAAAGCATTTGATTGGAACCTCCCTATTGATGGCCCTAGAACCGTTAATGGGATGGTTTTAGAGGTATTAGGTGATATTCCACAGCCTGAAGAACAAATTGTTATTGGCCACTATGTTATCGAAGTTTTAGTAATCAACGATAATATTATCAAGCAGGTAAAAATCACCCCGCTCGGTTTTGACTCACAAGCCCCTGAATTTTAATTGTTCATTTCAAAGAAAAAAGCCTTAAAACCCTGATCCATTGATCGGTGATTTTAAGGCTTTTCAGTCTGTTTTTTTCAACAACTAAACATGAAGCTGGGCGAGCTTTTCTTCTGGCAATGCAAGTTCATCGTTTTTATTGACGAGAATATCTTTCGCTAGCACACTTCGGGCAATTTGCTGAGCTTCTTCAAGAGAGTGCATCATGTAAGTCCCACATTGGTACACATTGAGCTCTGGGATCTTATTTTGGTCTTGTACATGCAGCACATCTTGCATAGCGGCCTTCCAGGCTTTAGCAACACGTTGTTCATCTGGTTGACCAATCAAGCTCATATAGAAGCCTGTACGGCATCCCATTGGCGAAATATCGATGATTTCAACACCGTTACCATTAAGGTGATCTCGCATGAAGCCAGCAAAAAGGTGCTCTAGGGTATGCGTTCCTTTTTCTGTCATTGCTTCTTTATTTGGTACTGTAAAGCGTAAATCGAATACGGTGATAGCATCCCCGTGAGGCGTTGTCATCGTTTTCGCGACACGAACAGCAGGAGCAGCCATACGCGTATGATCCACAGTAAAACTGTCTAATAACGGCATTTCATGACCTCCATAAAAATAAAAAAAATAATTTTGAAAAAAATGAAACTAATCCAAAAATGCAGAGTCTTAATATGTGAAAGACGCGCAAATTGTTATCATCCCTAATTCTTTAAAAGATTTTTTATTTGGCCACCTCGTTGTGGCCATTTTCTTTTAGCGTCCTGCGTGGATCTTAAGATACTCTTCAAAACTTTCGCTCTGATCTTGCTCCATTCGCTTCTGCTTCTCAATTGAAGCCAAACGTGCTTGTTCAAACTGCTCTTCAGTGATCACTTCATAAGGTTCATTAATTAACTGCTGATAGTATTTTTCAGCTAATTCTAACCCATAGCCACCGATACCTTTTTCCAGCATTTCGTCCATCACCAGCGCTGAATAGGTCAAGTTTGGATCTTCAAACATGGCGACAAACTGATGACACACATCTTTGTATTTTGCATCACAGCAGGTATCCAAAACTTCAGCCACACGGATCAGATCTTTAAACAACGTTTGTCCTACTTCAACCAATGGTTTGAGCTCGCTACCACAGCCAAAGCCAATCACCTGCTCCGGTTTACGACCTTCAAGGATCACGCGGCTCCAGTTTTTACGGCAGCAATCCAACTCTTGAACATTCATTTCCGGGGCATCTGCAAGCACGCACCAAATCAGGAACAAGTCCACAAAGCGGGCTTGAGTTTCATTAACCCCAATCGGACTAAATGGATTGATATCGAGGGAACGAACTTCAATGTACTCGATACCACCACGTAATAATGCATCAGAAGGCGATTCGTTACCTTGAGGTACACGCTTCGGACGAATTGGCGCATACAGCTCATTCTCTATCTGTAGCACATTGGTGTTCAACTGAACGTACTTGCCATCTTTTTTCACGCCCAGCTTTTCAAATTCAGCGGAAGGCTTGTGAATGGCTTTTTTCAGATTTTCCACATATTCGTCAAGGTGGTTAAACGTAATATTTAAATCACTCTGAGATTTATTGGTGTAACCTAAATCGCTCATTCTCAATGAAGTTGCGTAAGGCAGATAATAAGTACCGCACTCGGTCTTGCTAAAGTTCAGTGAGGTTTCTCTGTTCTTTAAGAAAGAACCGCAAATAGCGGGAGATGCGCCAAATAAGTATGGGATCACCCAACCAAAGCGGTAGTAGTTTCTGATTAGACGTAAATAGCCTTCAGAAATTTTTTCCTTTCCGCTTTCTGCGTCTTCAACACCCGCCCACGCTTTCCAAAACTCAATTGGAAATGAGAAATTATAGTGAACGCCCGCGATGGTTTGCATTAATGCCCCATAGCGGTTTTTTAACCCTTCACGATACAGCGTTTTAAACTGCCCCACATTGGAGCTACCGTATTGCGCTAGTGTGATCTTATCTTCACTTGCAATAAAGCAAGGCATACTTAACGGCCACATTCTTTCATCGTGTAAATGACGTGCCGTATAGCGATGCAGATCCCGCAAAAAAGCCAAGTTGTGGCTAATGCTTTTATCTACAGGAGTAATAAATTCGAGTAAGGATTCCGCAAAATCCGTTGTGATCCATTTATGGGTAAGGGCTTTCCCCAGCTCATCTGGATGTAATGTCTCGGCTAACGCACCTTGAGGTGTCACGCGTAGTGTTTCACGCTCAATACCGCGTTGAATGCCATTGAGAATTTCCGGGTGCGCTTCTAACCATGAGAGCGCTTTTGATACGTCCGGGATCAAATCGACCTCCCGCCTGTGATTTAGTTTTATTTTAATAAGGTGATTACTTTAGCTTAAATCACATAAATTGTCGCTGTCTAGATGTGTGGTTTACCCGATGAGAAAACAGAAAGAAAAGGAAGGAAGATAGCAAATTAGGATTTTAGGCAAAAAAAAAAACTCCTCAGATTGAGGAGTTTCTTAATGATGGTGCATCCGGGAGGATTCGAACCTCCGACCGCTCGGTTCGTAGCCGAGTACTCTATCCAGCTGAGCTACGGATGCAGAATTTGTCGATTATCAATCGATGCTGTATAACTACAGCAGTAATTTGGATTTATTAAATTGATGACAGAATTATTGATACTGACAGAAATGTTTAAGAGATGGTGCATCCGGGAGGATTCGAACCTCCGACCGCTCGGTTCGTAGCCGAGTACTCTATCCAGCTGAGCTACGGATGCATTTTAGTGCAATACGTACTTCTCTCTCAATACTGCTTAATCAAAATCTACTTCAATATTTATGGTTATAAATCTTGTTAGCTTTAAGACCATATTAAATCTAAACTACTTTTGCTTTAGTTTGCTAAAAACTAAAACATCACCCTATCAGTTTTACTCATAAGGTAGAAAATGGTGCATCCGGGAGGATTCGAACCTCCGACCGCTCGGTTCGTAGCCGAGTACTCTATCCAGCTGAGCTACGGATGCAGAGCCTAAAATGGCGGTGAGGGAGGGATTCGAACCCTCGATGCAGCTTTTGACCGCATACTCCCTTAGCAGGGGAGCGCCTTCAGCCTCTCGGCCACCTCACCATATTTTAGTCACATGCGATTTGTTTTTGTTTAAACATCTCGTCTCTGTGTGGCGCACATATTACTTTCCTAGACTTAGAAGTCAAACAATTTTTCCAAACTTTTTGCATTCCAATGATCGTTTGCACATTTCACAAGCAAGATGATTAGTTTAACACCGAAAAAGCAATGTTTCCGTGCTTTTTTGCCCTTTTATTATCTTCAATCTTATTATAAAAAATTCAGGAAAAAATGGAGAAAGTTGATAGCGTGTAGCTTAGCAGTATGAAAATAGTACAGGAAGAAAGGTGGATTCATTCAAAGAGATAGCGCTCAACACCAACATAATGTGTTAAGCCAATTAAAGAATAGAAAAATTAGGGGATCACTAAAGATAAAAAAGAGAAAGACAAGCGCCCATTATTGCTGTGTGATAACTCACTGGACGCTTATTCATTATTATTGATTGTCTGGTTGAGTCTTTTCGGCCTGGATCCGTTGATAAATTTCTTCACGGTGAACAGAAACTTCTTTTGGGGCATTAACACCAATACGTACTTGGTTGCCTTTTACGCCCAATACGGTCACTGTTACCTCATCGCCTATCATGAGTGTTTCACCAACTCGACGAGTCAGAATAAGCATTCTTTGCTCCTTGAAATATTAAAAGAGTCGGGTCTCTAGGTATTCCCCGCTATTGTCCATCACACACCGTGAAAACGTAAAGCAATGACATTCACCTAAAGCATTGATGCCATCAAGGCAATAATTCTAATTATTTACAAGCAAAATATAACACTACCGGCAACATATTAACAATGCTGCAACAGATTAAAGTTACCCCACTAAAATGGGGTAACTTCGCAGCAATTACAGTTTAGAATCAACCCATTGTTCGACACTTTCCATCGCTGTTGGTAATGCGCTTACGTCAGTACCTCCAGCCATCGCCATGTCTGGTCGACCGCCACCTTTACCGCCTACTTGTTGAGCAACGTAGGATACCAAATCACCTGCTTTAATTTTAGCAGTCAAATCATTAGTCACACCAACAATTATACTGACTTTATCACCACTTGTGGTTGAAAGCACGATAATCGCCGATTTCAGCTGATTTTTTAGATCATCGACCATTGTTCTCAATAGTTTAGGATCAGTATCGCTTAATTGACTAACTAATAGTTTGATACCTTTAACATCTTTCGCTTTACTACCTAGTGAAGCACTTTCTTGAGAGGCTTGCTGATCTTTTAATTGCAAAATCTCTTTTTCAAGATTTCGTGATTTATCCAATGCAGCTTTAACTTTCTCAACTAGGCTATTTGCATCACCTTTTAATAGGTGAGCAATTGCAGAAAGTTGTTCTGACTGAGCATGTAAGTGCTCCATTGCAGTTGCGCCGGTTGTCGCTTCGATACGACGAACCCCTGCAGCGGTACCAGACTCACTTAAGATACTGAACAGGCCAATATCCCCTGTGCGGCTAGCATGTGTACCACCACATAATTCGATGGAGAAATTCCCCATACTCAGAACACGTACGCGCTCTTCATATTTTTCACCGAATAATGCCATAGCCCCTTTCGCTTTCGCACCCTCTAAATCCATCAACTCAGTTTCAATTTCTGAGTTTTGGCGGATCTGCGCGTTCACAATATCTTCCACTTGACGCAGTTGCTGTTGTGTCATCGCTTCAAAATGAGAGAAGTCAAAACGGAGATACTTGTCATTTACCAACGAGCCTTTTTGAGAAACGTGCTCGCCTAAGACTTGGCGTAATGCTGCATGTAATAAGTGAGTCGCCGAGTGGTTTAGACGAATAGCATTACGTCTTTCACTATTGACTATAGCCGCAATTCGATGGTTAACAACTAATGAACCTGATTCGACCTTACCCACATGACCAATTGCTTGACCATATTTTTGGGTATCAGTCACAGTAAAGCTAGCGCTGTCATTTTTGAGAACACCAGTATCACCAACTTGACCACCAGATTCTGCGTAGAATGCAGTTTTATCAAGGATCACTAACCCTTCATCACCCGCCTGCAGGGAATCAACCGGCTGACCATCTTTATATAATGCTGTGATAGTCGCTTGCTGTTCATCATGCTGATAGCCTGAGAATTCACTGTGCTTATCAACTTTGATCAGGGCATTATAGTCTGCACCGAAGCCGCTTGACTCTCTCGCACGACGACGCTGGTCTTCCATTGCACGCTCAAAGCCATCTTCATCTACTTTGAGGTTGCGCTCGCGGCATACGTCCGCCGTTAAATCTAACGGGAATCCATAAGTATCATAGAGACGGAATGCGGTTTCACCATCTAGCGTATCGCCTTTCAGTGATGCCAGCTCTTCATCTAATAATTGCAGACCGCGCTCTAAAGTACGCGCAAACTGTTCTTCTTCAGTTTTTAATACTTTTTCAACTAAAGCTTGTTGACGCTGTAGCTCTTCCGCTGCAGGTCCCATTACTTTAATTAGGGTAGAAACTAATTTATAGAAGAACGTTTCTTTCGCACCCAGCATATAACCATGACGTACCGCACGGCGAATAATACGACGTAAAACGTAACCACGACCTTCGTTGGATGGAATTACGCCATCACTCACCAAGAACGCACATGAACGAATATGATCAGCAATGACACGCAGAGATTTGTTAGACAGGTCAGTTGCACCTGTCGCTTCTGCTGCTGCTGCAATCAGCTCGCGGAAAATATCGATTTCATAGTTAGAATTCACGTGTTGCAGAACCGCAGAAATACGCTCCAGCCCCATGCCTGTATCTACAGACGGTTTTGGTAGCGGCTCCATGGTACCGTCAGATTGACGGTTGAACTGCATAAAGACGAGGTTCCAGATTTCAATATAGCGGTCGCCATCTTCTTCTGGACTTCCTGGAGGACCACCCCAGATATGATCGCCGTGGTCAAAGAAAATTTCGGTACAAGGTCCGCAAGGCCCTGTATCACCCATCTGCCAGAAGTTGTCAGATGCGTAAGGAGCGCCTTTGTTATCACCAATGCGAATAATACGCTCGACAGGAACACCAATTTCTTTGTTCCAAATATCGTAAGCTTCATCGTCAGTCGCGTATACAGTAACCCACAGTCTTTCTTTTGGTAGGTTAAACCACTGTTCGCTGGTTAAAAGTTCCCATGCAAAGCGAATAGCATCGTGTTTAAAGTAATCACCGAAGCTAAAATTACCTAACATTTCAAAGAATGTGTGGTGGCGAGCGGTATAGCCCACGTTTTCTAAGTCGTTATGTTTACCACCTGCACGTACACAACGTTGTGCGGTTGTCGCTCGGGAATATGCTCGTTTATCCAGACCAAGAAATACATCTTTGAACTGGTTCATCCCTGCGTTAGTGAACAATAGTGTTGGGTCATTATTTGGCACTAGCGAACTGCTGGCTACCACCTGATGACCTTTCGTATGGAAAAAGTCGAGAAACGCTTGACGGATCTCAGCGGTGCTTTTACTCATATTTATCCCGATATCAAGCTGGAAACAGAATTACGAATTGTTGAGATGGAATGTAACATCACCTCTAATCAACTCTCCGATTAAAAAGTGACTGATAAGATAAAGTCTCTTTGTATAGAAGTAAAATATAGATACATCCATTCGCGGCTTTCATTGTAAAGCGTCTGAATATTTTCTGAAAGTATGTTTATACCTCTGGCTAGGGTATTTTTCCACAGAAAAACTGTGCAATAAACTATTATTGTGATAGGCAGAAACAAAAAAGCGCCAGTCAATTAAGAATGGCGCTTTTGATATCAATTTATTTCAATAGGTTAGCGTTGAATTAAAATTCTTCTGGAACTTCCTCTTCATCAGAATCACTGATGAAATCAGTCGCTGCACTGTTAAATTCACCTGTGTGGTTTAATAATAAATCACGCAGCTTTTTATCAATTTCTTGTGCAACTTCAGGATGTTCTTTCAGGTAAGTTGTCGAGTTCGCTTTACCTTGACCAATTTTGTCGCCGTTATAGCTGTACCAAGCACCCGCTTTTTCAATCAGCTTATGTTTAACACCTAAGTCAATCAGCTCACCGAAGGTATTGATACCTTCACCATAAAGGATTTGGAATTCAGCTTGTTTAAATGGCGCCGCAACTTTGTTTTTCACCACTTTAACGCGCGTTTCGCTACCAACAATTTCTTCACCGTTTTTCACTGCACCAATACGGCGGATATCTAAACGAACAGAAGCGTAGAATTTCAGTGCGTTACCACCAGTCGTGGTTTCTGGGTTACCAAACATCACACCAATCTTCATACGGATCTGGTTGATGAAAATCAGCAAAGTATTTGAATTTTTCAGGTTACCCGCTAATTTGCGCATTGCTTGGCTCATCATACGCGCCGCAAGGCCCATATGAGAATCACCGATTTCGCCTTCAATTTCCGCTTTTGGTGTTAATGCTGCAACGGAGTCAACGATGATCACGTCTACCGCACCAGAGCGAGTTAATGCATCACAGATCTCTAACGCTTGCTCACCCGTATCTGGTTGGGAACACAGAAGGTTATCAATATCAACGCCTAATTTTTTCGCGTAGATAGGGTCAAGCGCATGCTCAGCATCAATAAACGCACAAGTTTTACCACTACGTTGAGCTGCAGCAATAACTTGCAGAGTTAATGTCGTTTTACCTGAAGATTCAGGGCCGTAGATTTCAACAATACGCCCTAATGGCAAACCACCCGCACCTAAAGCAACGTCAAGAGATAAAGAGCCTGTTGAAATGGTTTCAACATCCATTGTGCGGTCTTCACCAAGACGCATAATGGAGCCTTTACCGAATTGCTTTTCGATTTGACCTAATGCCGCAGCAAGTGCTTTTTGTTTGTTTTCATCAATAGCCATGTTCACTCCCTAAGGCAATGGTGGTAACCATTGCGAATAAAACGATTGAATTCGATTTGTTGGAACTAAGTATACTGTATAATCATACAGTATCAAGAAAATTTTTCAGATATTAACTGTAAAAGCGTTTCCAGCGAATAACCTGTTGATTGCAAACGAACTTGATACCTATCACCTTCGAATATCTGATGACGAGTCACAACATCCACAGTACCATTGGCCTGCTTTAATGCAAAACCAAACCAAACTGTCCCGACAGGTTTATCTTCGCTGCCGCCGCCCGGTCCAGCAATTCCACTGACTGACATCGCAAAGTCTGCCTGGGCTTCATTTAATGCTCCAAGTGCCATTTCCTGAACCACTTGCTGACTAACTGCACCAAAACGCGTTAATGAGTCGTTGGTTACCCCAATCATTTGGTGCTTAGCTTCATTACTGTAAGTCACAAACCCACGGTTAAAATAAGCTGAGCTGCCTGCAATATCCGTCAACACTTTGGCAATCCATCCACCAGTACAGGATTCCGCCGCCGTCACTGTTTTATCAAGTTGCAGTAAACGCTGTCCTAACTGAATACTTAATATTTCGAGTTGCTTCTCATCTATCATTTGGTTATTCACCGTTATGCTGTTTTCTTACGAGCGCGATCCCAAATCCACAGCCCTGCAATCGCAATTGCGAATACCACGCCAAAACCGACACCTACGCTCACGACCGAGAATCCGACCTTTATCGCCAGAGAATATAACCCTAGCATTAATAGCATGGCACTGTTTTCGCCGAGATTTTGTACTGCGATGGCATTACCTGCTCCGACTGTTTCTTTACCTTTCTCTTGAAGTAAAGCATTCAGTGGAACCACAAATAGCCCACCAAAAATCCCTAATACCATCAAAATAAAATAGGAAGGAATAATATTGGTTTGTAGTGAAAGGAAAACCACCATAACCCCAATCACAATCCCTGCAGGAATACAGCGATAGACCGTTTTTAAGGTGATAAATTTCGCCGCTAACCCTGCCCCCACAACAATACCTACCGCCACCATCGCATTCAAAATGGTTGGGGTTGTATTATCTTGCAATCCTAAAGCCACTGGCACCCACGCCACCAGCAAGAAACGCAATGTTACCCCTGCGCCCCAAAACATGCTGGTGCCCACAAGGGAAAAACGACTTTCTTGATTTGCCCATAAAATACGACAGGCGGAGAAGAAGTCCCCCAGCAACTGTTTGAAATTCCATCCTGTTCCCGGTCTTGCAGCCGCTAAGTGGGGAATAAAAAAGTTAAAAATGACCGCGAGCGCATACAGTAAAGAACAAGTTCCCAATGCCAATAGTAGGTTAATGTCAGAGAGCATACCGCCAACCACAGAACCCACTAAAATCGCTGCGATCGTAGAGGCTTCCATTAGTCCGTTAGCTTTGACTAAATTATCGCCACCTGTAAGTTCACCCAAAATACCATATTTTGCCGGAGAATATGCAGCGGCACCGACACCGACTAACCCGTAACAGAGGAATGGATTAACCCCTAAGCAGATCCCCAATGCCCCAATAAATTTAAATATGTTGGAAAACAGCATCACGCGGCCTTTAGAAAATCTATCCGCAATTTGCCCCACAAATGGTGCCAGCACAATATAGGTGAAGACAAACACCATTTGTAGAATTGGATGGCTCCATTCTGGGTAAAATTCCGCTTTTAACTGCGCTAATATCGCGAATAATAACGCGTTATCTGCAAATGCAGAAAGAAACTGAGACGCCAGAACGGCTTTCATTCCGGTGCTCATCAGTGGCGTATTTGGTGTGCTTTCCTGCATATTATTCCCCTGTTAACGCCATCTGTTTTAATGTCACAAAGTCCGTTTTTCCGCTACCTAATACTGGTAAGGCTTTAACCCAACGAATATCCCGAGGAACCGCTAATTCAGTTAAACCTTTACCTTTCGCTGCGGCAGATAATGCACCTCGGTCAAGATCCTTATCCGTGGTAAATAACACCAACGCTTCCCCTTTGCTACTGTCGGGTTTGGTCACAACACCGTGGTCGCAGCTTGGAGAGATCTCAGCCACCATTTGTTCAATACTTTCAAGAGAAACCATTTCGCCAGCGAGTTTAGCAAAGCGCTTCACTCGTCCTTTAATGGTGCAGAAGTTTTTATTGTCTAACTCAACAATATCCCCAGTGTCATACCAGCCTGGTTCTATCTCGCCCTGAGCATTTTCCGCTTTTGGCTCCTCTAACACGCCCGGCGCTTCTACACGTAAGTAACCCTTCATTATATTTGGGCCTTTCAGTTGAAGTTTTCCACCGTGTTCAATACCCGGTAATGGTATAATACGGGCTTCCATACTGGGTAAAATCTGCCCTACAGAGCCTTCTTTCGCCGCCATAGGGACATTAATAGAGACTATCGGCGCACACTCCGTCACGCCATAACCTTCAAGAATACGGATACCAAATTTTTCGTACCAAATTTTCTTGGTTTTATCTGACAGTTTTTCTGCGCCAGCCACAATATAACGAACTCTTGCAAAATCATACGGATGGGCAAAACGTGCATAATTGCCTAAGAATGTTGAGGTTCCAAACAGAACGGTACAATTTCGGTCATATACCAATTCAGGAATAATTCGGTAATGTAATGGACTTGGATATAGGAAGACGCGGCTCCCAGAAAACAGCGGGATAAATAACCCAACGGTTAATCCAAATGCGTGGAATAACGGCAGTGATGACATAAAACGGTCACGCGGCGTAAAATCGGCAATGGTTTTGATCTGTTCAACGTTAGCCATTAAGCTACGATGACTATGCACTACGCCTTTTGGCGTCCCTTCAGAACCAGAGGTAAATAATACAATGGCTTCGTCATCCACGTTACGGGGAACAATAGCGTTACGTGGTGAGAATAAATGCTTAACAATCCACCACTTATCTTGGAAAGTGACAGTATCTTTTAAATCTTCGAGGTAAATCCACGTGGCTTCAGGCACTTGCTCAGGAATATGAGTTAGTTTCCCTTTTTCCAAAAATTGTCTTGAAGTAAAGACCACCTTCGCCGTTGACGCTTTCAAAGCATTACTGATCCCGTGGCTTCCCGCCGTGTAGTTCAGCATTGCAGGCACACGACCACGCATTAAGCAGCCAAAAATCGCCGCGGCAGTCACTGTCGCATTGGGCAGTAATAGCCCGACGCGTTCATTTTCATGAGTATAGCGTTCGATAATTCGCCCAACACCAAGAGATTTTTTCAGTAATCCTTGATAGTTATCTTCTTTAAAAGCGATATCTTCAATGCAGCGAGAACGACGCCCGTAACGCTCAATACTATCAATAAAGGCTTCGACTAGCGTCATTTGCGGGCGGCTTGCCATACGTGCCGCTTTCATGATTTGGTAAAGGTGTTCACCCGCTAATGCTCGGCGCTCAACTGCACGAGGTGCATCCGGCATAGGAATGGCTTCAGCAGGTAGAATGTGTAACTTGATTTTCGGGAACCACTTTAACGGGATAACCCCTTTTAAGCGCCCAAAGTAACTTCGCTCAGCACCATCAATACGAATAGGGACAATTTTTGCCCCTGATTTGGCAGCGACAAAAGCCGCACCTTCATAGATCTTCATTAAAGAGCCATGAACAGAAATGCGGCCTTCTGGGAAAATAACGATTGGGCGACCTTTGTCCACTTCACGAACTAAGTGTCTGAGGCCCAACGGGTTCTTTGGATCTAATGCAACAACATCGGCATAAGGCTTAAGACGCTTGATCATCTTAGGCGTTGCCACTGTGCTGTACATAGCAAATACAGGTTTTACTGGTAAGAATAGCGCAATCAACACACCATCAAGAAAAGAGACATGGTTTGGCGTAATGATACATTTGTCTTGATTGAACTCATTTGGGTTGCCAATGACTTCGACACGAAACAAAAACTTCAGTACTTTTTTTATTATCTTTGCCAACATAATGATTCCCTTTCTTATGGTGATAATTTTATCTATTGATTAACAATTAGATACTACAATAATTATCTCGTGGCCAATGCGCCTCATTAAGGGGTTTATCCTAAAGGCATTGGTATACCAAATATTTATCTCAAATTTGCGATCTGCTTAATGATAGCATCAATGGATTGATTGGCATCAATAACGTGGTGCGCAGTCGATAAATAGATAGGATCACGCTGCTCCATCACCTCTTCAATTTCTTCAAGCAGTGATTTTCCCGTTAAGCTCGGTCGCTGTTCTGCTTGAGGCTCTGCCGCAAGCCGCTGTGCGAGGGTTTCAGGAGTGGAACGTAAATAAATGACCGTTCCATTATCCCGCATAACCTGCTGATTTTCAGAGGCTAAAATAATACCGCCCCCTGTTGAAACAATGGCTTTTTGTGGTTCGATTGAAGCAAGAATTTGGCTTTCTAGCTGACGAAAATAGTCCCAACCTTGTTGCTGGACAATGTCAGCAATGCTCATTCCCGCGTGTTCTAAAATAAGTTTGTCGGTATCAATAAACTGGTAACCCGTTTTTTCTGCGAGCTTCTTACCAATCGTTGTTTTTCCTGAGCCTCTAGGCCCAATAATGTAGAACATCGATATTCATCCCATCATCATGATTACTATGATAAATTTTCCATACACATGCTTCTAGCAGGTTAGCCAAAATGGCGAATAGTCTAAAAAAATAAAGCCACACGCAGTGTGGCTCGAAATTATTATGATTAAATTATGGCCGACTTAAAAAGTCACCGTAACCAATCCATTTATAAGTAGTCAGAGCATCTAACCCCATAGGTCCACGGGAATGGAGTTTTTGGGTACTCACAGCCACTTCAGCACCGAGTCCAAACTGCCCACCATCGGTAAAACGGGTGCTGGCATTAACGTATACCGCAGCCGAGTCCACACGCTGCACAAAGTAATCCGCTTGGCGAATAGACTCCGTTAAGATGGCGTCAGAGTGTGCGGTACCATAGTGACGAATATGTTCGATAGCGGCATCAATCCCTGAAACAATCTCAACGTTCAAGTCCAAAGATAACCATTCATCCACTAAGTTTTCCGCTTGAACAGGAACCACTTTAGCAGCGCCATCTTTCAAGAATGCCATTGCTTTCTCGCTGGCATGTAATGTCACTTGCTGCTGAGCCATTTTTTCACTTAAACGCGGTAAGAAACTCGCCGCAATGTCTTCATGAACCAACAGTGTTTCCAATGAATTACATGCACTTGGACGCTGAACTTTAGCATTAGTAATGACACTCAGTGCCTTATCAAAATCCACAGAGTCATCTACAAAAGTATGGCAAACACCAATTCCGCCAGTGATCACCGGGATTGTAGATTGCTCTCGACATAATTTATGTAAACCCGCACCGCCGCGAGGGATCAGCATATCCACATAGCGATCCAATTTTAATAATTGAGCCACTAATTCACGATCCGGATTATTGATTGCCTGTACCGCATTGGCTGGCAGCCCGCTATTTTTCAGCGCTTGCTGAATAACCTCTACCACAGCAAGATTGGTATTATGCGTCTCTTTTCCACCGCGCAGAATAACCGCATTTCCCGTTTTTAAACATAAAGAAGCGACATCCACAGTAACATTAGGGCGGGCTTCATAGATCACTCCAATAACCCCTAACGGAACACGACGACGTTGTAAATTTAACCCGCTATCTAACTCGCTACCATCAAGGACTTGCCCTACAGGATCAGCCAACTGGCACACTTTTCTGACGTCATCCGCGATGCTTTTTAAGCGCGCTTGGGTCAGTAATAAACGATCTTGTAATGCTTCGCTCATACCACTTTGCTGAGCTTGAGCCATATCCTGCTGGTTAGCCGCTAAAATACTGGCACTCTTTTGCTCTAAGAGGTCAGCAATTTGCTCAAGCGCACTATTTTTTTGTTTGGTATTGAATTGAGTCAACTGCCATGACGCTTCGCGCGCCGCTTTACCCATTTGTTCTAACATAATTAACTCACTATCATATCGTCGCGATGAACGGCAACTGAGCCATGTTCATAGCCAAGGATTTTACCAATATCTTGGGAATGATGACCTGCAATCATTCTGAGCGCATCACTATTATAGTGGCTTACGCCATGTGCCAAATCTTTGCCTGCCATATTGCGAATACGGATCACTGCGCCACGGGAGAAATCGCCTTCTATTTTCTTAATACCCTTTGGCAATAATGAGCTGCCTTTTTCGGTGATCGCCAACTGCGCGCCATCATCAATATAAACATCCCCCGCCGCTGGCGCGCCAAAAATCCAGCGCTTACGGTTTTCCATTGGGTTTTTCTGCCCATAAAAACGGGTTCCCACAGGGATATTTTCAATCACTGAATTGATGACATCCGGTTTATTCCCCGCTGCAATAAACACGTCAATCCCAGCACGGCCAGCAACATCAGCCGCCTGTAATTTTGTTGCCATTCCACCGGTACCTAAGCCCGTTACACTATCCCCTGCCATACGGCGTAAATCATCATTAATGCCATGAACTTCAGGGATTAGTTTTGCGTTCGGATTACTGCGTGGATCCGCGTCGTAAAGGCCTTCAATATCGGTTAATAACAGTAATTTATCTGCATCACCAAGAATGGCAGCAAGTGCGGATAAGTTATCATTATCCCCCACTTTAATTTCGGCTGTCGCCACTGCATCGTTTTCGTTGATCACCGGAATAATACCGTTATCTAACAGCGCTTGCAGTGTGTCTCGCGCATTTAAAAAACGTTCGCGATCTTCAAGATCTGCACGAGTTAACAGCATTTGGCCAATGTGAATGCCGTAGATGGAAAAAAGCCTTTCCCATAATTGGATTAAACGACTTTGACCGACCGCCGCCAGCAACTGTTTAGATGCAATGGTGGCCGGCAGTTCGGGGTAATTGAGATGTTCACGTCCTGCAGCAATTGCGCCAGACGTGACAATAATAATTCGGTGACCTTTTTCATATTGCTGCGCACACTGTCGAACCAACTCAACGATATGAGCTTGATTTAAACGACGTGAGCCCCCTGTTAAGACACTTGTGCCAAGTTTGACCACGAGTGTTTGGCTATTTTTCATCTTTTTTCTGCCATTAGGATTAATAAATACAAAGTGGGTATCAGTTTTATCAGGAGATGCGCGTTATGCCAACAGGCATAACGCAAAATTAAACAAAAGTTGGTTTAAAACAATTTTATGCGCTTAATTCCAGCTTTAATTCTGTCATTAAGGGGGATGGGAACAAGCTTAATTCTAGAGCGGATAATTGCTGGGAAAGGCGTTGATGGAAGGCATGCAGGTTCTTTTCGACGGCATCCGTCGTTGCGGCATCTTTCAAGGTTTTTGCTTGCCAATTTCCCTGATTATTGTAGATCCCTAATTTATAAGCAAATTCGAACCCTTCATCCGTGGAAGCTAATTCTAACCACCATCCCCAAAACTCTCGTTTTTCAGGCGCAATATTCGCATTAACACAGACAACTAAGCTATCAAAAAAGTAGCAGTTTTTGATAGATTGTTGCTCACGTAAATAAGGCCCTATCGCAGCAAATTTCTTTAAAAACTTTCCATTTGTGTAATCAGTCGGTAACGCCATATTAAGGATCTCCTTCTTGGGAAGATCCCTTTTTAACAAATGTTAAAAAATAAGCAAGCTATTCAATACAATTATAATATTTTACTTTCTAACCATTTGGTTGTATCTGACATGGATCGCTCGAAAGCCTCTAAAATAGGGCTACTTGGTAACGTCAATAAATGACTATCCATAGATGAACGCGCTATTAAATCTGAATCAGCTTTCGGACTGTAGGGATCATTTTTAAAACATACTGACATCATCGGTACTTGGTTACGGCGTCCCAACAGGCCTTGATTACGCAGTGAATAACAGCTGAGCTCATGGCGTAATGATTGACCATCAACTTGATAAATTCCTAAGCGGCTAGCAAAAACATCCAGCACCATACGGGGAATATCTTTCTGATATTTTTCTTCATGTAATAGGCTATGGACGATAGGGCCAATCACCGCAACGGCTTTGATTTTATCTGGGCACATATACGCTAAGCGAACAGCGATATTCGCGCCAAAACGGATCCCAGTGATTGCAAATCGCGTGTGGTCAATCCATGGGATGGTGTCGAGCTGGCGAACAATCTGTTCATGCAATGTACTGGTTTCTTGCGAAAGGCAGTACTTGCCAGAATAACCGATAGATGGCATATCCAGCGTTAGCATCGCAATACCACGAGGCTCTAAATATTCTCGAAAGTAGCGGCTGTAATCTGTTTGTAAACTATCCAGCATGCCACAAACCATCACTGTTGGATAAGGACCTTGAACATTCGATGGTATGTGCAAAAAGCCACAGACTTCTTTACCACCATCAACTTTGAATGGGATTTTTTTCAATTGGTACTGTGAGAATTTTGCCGCACTATCATAAGCTTTACAGGCTAACACAATCGCTTGATCCGCCAGCTCATCCCCTTTAATAAACGGGTATGCCGCAATACTGTATAAGTTAGCGGCACGCAACCACGCATCGCACGCTTCCTGGCCTTTTTCAAATTCTAAGGCTTTTTGTTGCCAGTGCATGGCTTGATGTGACCATTCAAAGCACCAATTACCGCGACGATTCCCAATGACGGTATCAAGCCATTCTTCACGGCTACGTTTAGCATCCGAAATAGCAATACGGCTTAGAACTTCTTCAATTTCAATCGCATCAATACCACGCCAAATCCACATTAACCGGTTAAGAGTACGATACCAATGATTATGCGAAGAGCCACTTAATACACTGTGGTTCTCTAATTGGGAAAGGGTATGGGAGGAATAAGAAACCAACGTTGATGTTTCAACTTGTCTAACGCGAGGTTTAAAGAGTTTTTCGGATAAATTTTGCTGAGTCATGTGGGTTCCCTACTTTTACCTATTAAGTCTGTCACATAAACAAAAAGGGAGTGCATTTCGCACTCCCTTCTATCATATCGTGTTTAGCTCAAATCACTTAGGTAATAATGTGTTGTTTTTATCAAACAAACGCGACCTATCACGGCTAAACAGATTTAAATTATTTCGTTCAGACTACTTATCTTGTTCACACAGAGGATCGATAAACACAACGCCCATATCCCAAGGCTGTTCAATCCAAGTGTTTTGTGGGATATCAACCACATAATCATCCACTAATGGGCGACCTGCTGGTTTTGCAAAGATAGTCACGAAGTGTGCTTTTGGATACATGTCGCGGATAGCTTTCGCAGTGCCACCAGTATCCACTAAATCGTCAATCACGATAAAGCCTTCACCATCGCCTTCAGCGCGTTTGATGACATTCAATTCGCGTTGGTTGTCATGGTCATAGCTAGAGATACAAACGGTGTCAACATGACGAATACCCAGCTCACGCGCTAACAGTGCGCCTGGGACTAAACCACCACGGCTAACTGCGATGATACCAGTCCATTGTTTTGCTGGTAATAAACGTTGTGCGAGTTTACGGGCATGTATTTGCAACATATCCCACGTTACGACATATTTTTCGCTCATAAAATTCGGGTCCCGAAGGTGAGTAAAACAGAAATGTGTCTTGCGGAAAAAAGGTTGCGCGAGATTATAGTGATTTGGCGCAGGAAAAACCAGTGAAACCATCCCACTAAATGAATTATTCTTATTAGCGCTCTCCATTATTCGATAGAAAGTGTTATGCTGAACCAATACATAAAACCGCTTAAAACCTGAGTTATTACACTTAAGTGCAATCTTAAATTAAGCGACCAACGCCGTCAGTTAATTGTTTTGGATGTAAGCCAATCCCCAGCTTGAAATATGACGGAAAGATTACGATCAAAGTGCCAAGGAGAAGAACGTGTCACAATTATCAACGCTAAAACCACAACCATTGTGGGATATTTTCGCTAAAATCTGCTCCATCCCTCACCCATCAAAACACGAAGAAGCTTTAGCCGCCCACATCATGGAATGGTCTAAAGGGAAAGGTTTTCACGTTGAGCGCGACCAAGTTGGTAATATCTTAATCCGTAAACCAGCGACTACAGGCTACGAAAACCGCAAGCCTGTTGTACTGCAAGCTCACTTAGACATGGTGCCGCAAAAAAATAACGATACAGAGCACGATTTCACTAAAGATCCTATCCGCCCTTATATTAATGGTGAGTGGGTTACTGCTGAAGGCACAACATTAGGTGCAGATAACGGCATCGGTATGGCTTCTGCATTAGCTGTATTAGCGGATGACAGCGTTGAGCACGGCCCACTGGAAGTATTACTGACCATGACCGAAGAAACCGGTATGGACGGCGCTTTCGGTCTACAACCAAACTGGTTACAAGCGGATATTCTGATCAACACTGACTCAGAAGAAGAAGGCGAAATTTACATGGGTTGTGCAGGTGGCGTTGATTTCACTGCGACATTTGATTTAACCCGTGAAGCATTACCACAAGGTTATAAAACCTTCCGTATGACCTTAAAAGGCCTTAAAGGCGGTCACTCTGGTGGCGACATTCACTTAGGTTTAGGTAATGCCAACAAACTGTTAGCGCGTTTCGTAGCGGGTCACGCTGAAGATTTAAGCTTAAAACTGCTGGAATTCACTGGTGGTACTCTACGCAACGCGATTCCACGCGAAGGCCAAGTAACCATCGCAGTGCCAGCTGATAAAGTCGCTGAATTAACCGCATTAAGAACTCGCTACGAAGGCATTCTGAAAAATGAATTAGCCGCTGTAGAACCTAACTTAGTTTTACTGCTAGATGAAGCAACGAGTGACTTAAAAGCACTGACTGATGATTGCCAACAACGTTTAGTTTTCTTCCTGAACTCTGCACCAAGCGGTGTTATCCGTATGAGTGATGTGGTGAAAGGGGTTGTTGAAACTTCGCTGAACGAAGGCGTTGTGAAAATGACTGAAGACAAAGCCGAAGTGATCTTCTTAATCCGTTCGTTAATCGACTCTGGTAAAAACTACGTCGTTAATATGCTGACGTCTCTGACAAAACTGGCGAAAGCTCAGTACCAAGCTGAAGGTGGATACCCAGGTTGGCAGCCAGATGCAGACTCACCAGTCATGCATATTGTTAGCGACACTTACCAAAAACTGTTTGGTAAAATCCCAAATATCATGGTTATCCATGCGGGTCTTGAGTGCGGTCTATTCAAAAAGCCTTATCCATTAATGGATATGGTCTCCATTGGACCAACCATCCGTGGTGCACACTCACCAGATGAGCGCGTTCACATTGAGAGCGTGGGTCAATACTGGACACTGCTAACTGCTATCTTAAAAGCTATCCCAGTGAAAAACTAATTCGGCTTTAAGCTATCAATATCAGGGTCATAAGCTACGGTTTATGACCCTATTTTTTTCATTCTTTAAACATAATAAAAGCTATAAAAGTAATGAAAGCTGCCTTTCGATTTGTGGATTTTGCAGTGTCACATGCAAGCCCACTAACCTGACACCTCGCCCTGCCCGCCGATTTTCCCAAGCCTGCTGTGCCAACCGAATAAGATCCTGCTTATCTATAATGGGATAAACATGCTCTTGCGTCGTTTGCTGAAAATCCTCAAATTTTAATTTCACACCTTGGCGAGCAATACGCAGATCTGGCTTCACTTTCTCTAAGCGAAAATGTAGCTCAT
This sequence comes from Providencia sp. wls1914, assembly GCF_009706645.1. Lineage (NCBI taxonomy): Bacteria > Pseudomonadati > Pseudomonadota > Gammaproteobacteria > Enterobacterales > Morganellaceae > Providencia > Providencia sp. wls1914. The sequence continues at coordinate 147,257 of NZ_WLUN01000017.1, read as the reverse complement.
CGTATAAAGTATCGAGTAAAGGCAAACACTCCTCCCACTGATGAATATCTTTGGCGAGAGTGCGTTCTACCCCAACGGATTTACGTAAGCGTTCAGTATTTACTGCTCGTTCATCAATGCCATGACAGCGCTCCCACAGAACCTGTCCAAATTTACCCATGCTTTTTACCAACGCCAGCATGTCATAGCGCTGAACATCCGCGCAGGTCAATAACCCCATGTCCGCCAGTTTTTGCGCTGTCACTTTTCCAACACCGGGGATCTTTTTTAATGGTAGCGTGGCAATAAACGCCGGTAATTCCTGTGGCGTGATCACAAATTGCCCATTGGGTTTATTCATATCAGAGGCGATTTTGGCGAGGAATTTAATCGGGGCAATTCCCGCAGAAGCAGTGAGCTGAAGCTCATCAAAAATTTGTTGGCGGATAGCCTCGGCGATGAGCGTGGCAGAGCCGTGAAGCTGCTGGCAATCAGTCACATCCAAATAGGCCTCATCTAAAGATAATGGCTCAATAAGATCGGTATAGCGGGCAAATATTTGCCGAATATGATGGGAAACTTCTTTATAGACCGCCATACGACCGGGGACGACTTTCAGGTGAGGACATAGTTTCAATGCCAACGCCGTCGACATTGCGCTATGAACGCCATAGCGTCTCGCTTCATAATTTGCGGTACTCAATACGCCACGTCGGTCTGCACTTCCCCCGACAGCCAGTGGAACATTGCGTAATTTTGGGTCATCGCGCATCTCTATCGCAGCAAAAAAGCAATCCATATCAATATGAATAATTTTACGCATGATAGCTGCCCCCAACCAATGATTACTGAATAAATATACAGTAGTTTTATTAGCCATGCAACTTATTCATCTGATTGAAATGTATTCCTGAAATACTGTAAATGACCGAAAAAGTAAAAAGTTACTCCTAATTTATAGGCTTATTGCTTACAAAGTTGATGGAACATATTACAACAACCACTCGGTCAATCTCATGTTAGTTCATTGAATTTTCTATTATTATGGATTATACAAATGCAAATTATATCAACGTCAGTGTTCAAAAAATCCGCCGCGATAGGTTTACTACTTTTGGTTAGCCAATCCGCTTCCGCATTAATGCCGCAAATTGTGGCACACCGCGCAGGTACCGCAGATGCCCCTGAAAATACTCTTTATGCGATCGAACAAGCCAAAAGCAATAAAGCTGATGCAATTTGGTTAACTGTTCAGCTCAGTAAAGATAATCAATTAGTCCTTTACCGCCCGAGTGACTTAGACGCTTTAACAGATAAAAGCGGTGTTGTTTCTGATTATTCCGCCAAGCAATTAAGCCAAATAAATGCGGCGTATAAATTTAATCAGAAAAATAACCAACAACTCCCCGCTGCAACAACCACCATCGTGACATTAGAAGAAGTATTAAAAAAATACCCCGATACGATTTTTTATATCGACTTAAAATCCCCAGATGCAGATCCTAATACGCAAGCTCAAGCTATTTTGGCATTGTTGAATAAAACTAACACATTTAACCAAGTCCGTTTTTATTCCACTAACGATGCATTTTTAAAAGCTCTGAAGCCTCTTTCTACTCAGTTACAATTATTTGAAAGCCGTGATGAGACTCGCACCATGCTTGCCAACAGTGTGATGAGCCATCAATGTACGCTTGAGAATGATAAATCTGCAACTCGTTGGTATGGTTTTGAGCTGCATCGTAAAGTTGAAGTCGTTGAGAAATATACCCTTGGTGAAGCGCGTTCCCCAGCAACCCTCTCATGGGATAAAGAAGCTATCGACTGCTTTAGAAAAAATGGCAACGCTTACATTATTGTTTTTGGTGTAAATAGCGATAGCGATTATCAATTGGCTAAAGAAATTGGTGCTGATGCCGTTATGGTCGATTCACCAAAAGCTTTCAAAAAATAAACACTAATTATTAAGCTACTTTATTTTGATAATGATTTATTCAATTTAAGTAGCTTATTTTTATTACTCCTTTTTCTATCTATACATTTTTCTATCTATACATTCCTCTATCTTATATTCCCTTCCTTTTTTAATAATAAATAACATTCAATATTAATTACTTAATAAATCATCGATGCCAAGATAAGTAAATATATTTAAACTCTCATTTCTAAGGAATTTAACATGGCGATATCAAAAGGTTTGCTTTCTATAGAGAACCTATGGAATGAAGACTTAAAAAAGGTGGAAATTTCTTTCAAAAATAATGCGAATGAATATGGAAATGTTTTTATCTTTTATAATCTTATAAATGGAAAAAAGTTAAGCGATATCACTGAGTTCACTTTTTCTTCAACCGAACAAAGTTATTGGATGGGAATAATCACGACAAAGTCAGGAGAAAAATGGAGCAGCATCGATTACTTAGCATGCAAACTCAACGAGAAAGATAATGGCAAAGTCACTCTCAGTTTCAAAGGAAATATGCGGCACATGTTTGTTCACTACCCTATTTCCACATCATGCTCGACTTCATTACATAAAATTTAGTTCGCAATGAAATACATCACTATTTTTATCAAGATAATCTTAAAATAAAAAACCCTAACCGCTCATTAAAGCAACTAGGGTTGATATTCATAACAGTGTAAAAATTACAAAATGCGGTTTTTCTCTAGCATTTTTTGGCGCGCTTCTTCGCGTGCCATACGTTTTTTACGCGCATCGCAAGGTTCAGGGCAATCACAAACTTTCTCTACCCCAATGCTACTTAAACCGCCGCAACTGCCTTGGATACTTTTACGTTTAATAATATACCCAAGGGACATACCTAAAAACGCCAACAAAAATAAGGCAAAGGCTGCAAGAAAAACATTCAACATTCTGCTTTCCTCCTTTTACTGTTTTTTCTGTAAAAATGGCTCGAATGCTTTAGTGTAACGCTCTTCGAAACCTTTATCTGTCTTAACAATCATAAAAACAGGAATATTCATTTTTTCAGCAAGAGCGAGACCAGCTTCTGGCCCCATCACATTGAAACCTGTAGATAATCCATCCGCACTCATGCAATCGTCGGCTAATACCGTAATTGAGACTAAATTGTGGGAAATTGGCTTACCTGTTTTTGGGTCAATTGTGTGTGAGAAATGCACACCATTTTGTTCAAAATAGTTACGATAATCACCTGATGTCGCAATAGATAAGTCACCCGGCTCGATGATTTCCTGTGCCGTTTGACTCACACCATCCGTTGCAGGTTTTTCAATCGCAATACGCCATGGTGTATCTTTGCCATTTTTACCTTTTGTACGGACTTCACCACCAATATCAACCATATAATCATTGATACCGATGGACTCTAAATATTCCGCCACCACATCAACACCATAACCTTTAGCGATTGAAGATAAATCAACATAGAGCTCAGGAATGGTTTTGATTAAGTTGTTGTCTTGTACAGAGAGCTTATCAATACCCACCCATGCGCGACGTTTTTCAAGCTCCTCATCTGTAGGTGCTTTTGTAACTCGACCCTCTGGACCAAACCCCCACAGATTAACCAGTGGACCAACAGTGACATCCAGGCCGCCATCCGTTAATTTATTAATCTCAATGGCTTTACTGACCACTTTTGCCGTCGCAGCAGAAACAGGGAATGGCACATTAACTTCATTGGATTGATTGAAACGACTTAATTCAGAACCAGGGCGATAGGTAGACATCTGGTCGTTCACTTCTTCCAAACGCTTGTCGATTTCGGCTTGGATAGCTTCCGATGAAGGCTCTGAAGAGTCTGTCACGAACTTAACAGAATAATAGGTTCCCATGGTTTGTCCCTGAAGATTCTTTTGTTCAGGTCCACCACATGCGGCAAGATGGAGAGTGGCTGCGAATAGCAGCACAGGAGCAAATACTTTTCTGTTTAGCATAAATTTTCTCAGCGTTAATTGTAAGCGCCCACTAGAGAAAGAGTAGGTGCTGAGACGTCTAACAAACTCAACATTCACAAATCTAGAGAATACTCACGTTTAAAAATTGAATTGCCTATTTGGCGATTCACAGTTTACAACCAAAAAGAGGAAAAAAACCCATTTTTTCCTCTTTTTAATCAACAAGCGCCCAGTTTCCTGAGCGCTTAATAGATAATTTACAGCAATTAATCAACCACCAAAATCATCCAGTAAGATGTTTTCGTCCTCAACACCGAGGTCTTTTAACATCTTAATGACTGCGGCGTTCATGACAGGAGGCCCACACATATAGAACTCACAATCTTCTGGCGCTGGGTGATTTTTGAGGTAGTTTTCATACAGGACATTATGAATAAATCCTGTGTAACCGTCCCAATTATCTTCTGGCAAAGCGTCAGAAAGTGCAACATTCCATGTAAAATTGTCATGCTCTGCAGCTAACTGATCAAAATCTTCAGTGTAGAACATTTCACGTTTCGAACGTGCACCATACCAGAAGCTGATCTTACGCTTAGAATCTAAACGACGTAATTGGTCGAAAATGTGGGAACGCATTGGCGCCATACCCGCACCACCACCGATAAAGATCATTTCCGCATCAGTTTCTTTCGCGAAAAACTCACCAAATGGTCCAGAAATAGTGACTTTATCACCTGGTTTCAGTGACCAAATATACGATGACATAATTCCCGGCGGTACATCTGGATTACGTGGCGGTGGCGTTGCAATACGCACGTTCAGCATAATAATACCGCGCTCTTCTGGGTAGTTTGCCATTGAGTAAGCACGTACTGTCTCTTCTTTTACATCAGAAACATAGCGGAACAAGTTGAATTTATCCCAATCTTCACGGTATTCCTCAGGCACATCAAAGTCTGAGTACTTCACTACATGAGGTGGGCATTCAATTTGAATAAAACCACCCGCACGGAATGGAACCACTTCACCCTCAGGAATTTTTAACTTCAGCTCTTTAATGAACGTTGCTTTGTTATCATTGGAGATAACTTCGCATTCCCATTTTTTCACGCCGAAAATTTCTTCAGGTAATTCAATCTTAAGATCTTGTTTTACGTTAACCTGACACGCCAGACGGCAACCTTCTTTCGCTTCACGCTTATTAATGTGAGAAAGCTCAGTTGGCAGGATGTCACCACCGCCCTCTTTGATTTTCACACGGCATTGACCACATGAACCACCGCCACCACAGGCAGAAGAAACAAAGATACCTTGGTTTGCTAACATGCCTAACAGCTTATCGCCTGCTGGAGCATCAAAGCTCTTATCAGGATCGCCGTTGACTTCAACTTTAATGTTCCCTGTATTGACCAACTTGGACTTTGCAAACAGAATCAGGCCTGTCAGCGCCAAGACAATCAGGGTAAACATAACTACGCCTAGAATAATAATATCCATGAATTCTTCTCGCCTTTATAGCTGCACACCGGAGAAGGACATAAAGCCCAATGCCATCAAACCGGTCGTAACAAAGGTGATGCCTAACCCTTTTAGACCCGCTGGAATGTCTGAATACTTCATCTTTTCACGGATCGCGGCCATTAAGACAATCGCTAACATCCAACCAATACCTGAACCAAAGCCATAAACAATAGATTCAGTGAAGTTGTAGTCACGCTGAGCCATGAAAGATACACCACCAAAGATTGCGCAGTTTACGGTGATCAACGGTAAGAAGATCCCCAGTGCGTTATACAGTGATGGGAAGTAACGATCTAAAATCATTTCCAGTATTTGAACCAGTGCCGCGATGACACCGATAAAGGTAATGAAGTTCAGGAACGAAAGATCCACGCCTTCAACCAGCGCGCCGTCACGTAACACTAAGTTGTACACTAAGTTGTTCGCAGGGACGGAGATCCCAAGCACCACGGTTACCGCAATACCCAGTCCAAAAGCAGTTTTTACGTTCTTCGATACCGCAAGGAATGTACACATCCCTAAGAAGAAAGCTAACGCCATGTTTTCGATGAAAATGGCTTTTACAAACAAGCTAATATAATGTTCCATTCTCTTAATCCTTCTCTATCTGAGCTGGTTTCAGAGTACGTAGACCCCAAATCAGCATACCGATGATAAAGAATGCACTTGGCGCTAACAGGAATAAGCCGTTTGGCATGTACCAACCACCATTTTGCAGTGATTCAAATACCGTAATACCAAACAGTTTACCGGAACCAAATAGCTCACGTAGGAAGCCAACCAGTACCAGAATCACACCGTAACCAAGACCGTTACCGATACCATCCATAAAACTTTCGATTGGTGGTGCTTTCATCGCGTACGCTTCAGCACGTCCCATCACGATACAGTTGGTGATAATCAAACCAACGAATACGGAAAGTTGTTTCGAAATTTCATAGGCATAGGCGCGTAAGATTTGGTCAACCACAATTACCAATGATGCAATAATTGCCATTTGAACAATAATACGAACACTGCTTGGAATGTAATTTCTAATTAATGAGATAAAAAAGTTAGAGAACGCGGTAACTAGCGTTACGGCGATGGTCATAACCAATGCAGTTTCAAGTTTAGTAGTAACCGCTAAAGCGGAGCACACTCCCAAAACCTGCAATGCAATCGGGTTATTATCTAACAGAGGTCCAAGTAGGACGCGTTTTACTTCTTTAGAATCAGCCATTATTCAGCGCTCCTTCACGAACTTTTTTCAGGAACGGACCAAAACCGTTATCGCCTAACCAGAAATCAAACATATGTTGAATACCGTTTGAAGTCAGGGTTGCACCTGAAAGACCATCGATCCCAAATGGGTTATCGGTGGCACCACCACGCACGATTTTGATTGCAGGGACACCCTGCTCATTGAACAGTTTTTTACCCGGCCACTGTGCTTTCCATTGTGGGTTGTCAACTTCACCACCCAGACCCGGCGTTTCACCATGCGCATAGTAGGTAATACCGCGAGAGGTTACACCATCGATATCCACTGCGATAAAGGCATACATCACTGACCATAAGCCTGAACCATAAACTGGCAGAATCACTTGGGTCACTTTCCCTTGCTCATCTTTAACCAGATAAATTTCAGCGCTATTGGCACGACGGCGAATTTTCGCAATGTCTTCTTCTGGAGATAACGCGATGCTGGTCTCTTCGCTACGCAGTTCGCTGTTTAAGTCAAAACGACTTACGCTGTTAGATAGTTCATTCGTTTTGAAATTCAGCAATTTAGGCTCGATACGCTCACCATAGACTTTTTGAATTTCTTCGGCGCTCATTTTAGGCTGCAGCAGACCAGCAACACTTAAAATATTACGCTGAGTATCTAACATCATTTGTTCTTGTTGCTGAGGTTTCAGTCCAACCGCAGCACCGGCAACGACGACGGAACAGACTAAGCAGAGAATGAAAACAACGATAAACGTTCTGCCGACGCCATCTTTATTTACTGGTTTATCATTAGCCACGGGCTTTTCTCCGTTTAATATTTGCTTGAACGACCATATAGTCAAACAGAGGAGCAAACAGGTTGGCGAACAGGATTGCGAGCATCATCCCTTCTGGATATGCAGGGTTCACAACCCGAACAAGTACGCACATTACGCCGATCAAAATCCCGTAAGCCCATTTACCTTTATCAGTAAAGGAAGCAGAAACAGGGTCTGTCGCCATAAAGATCATACCGAAGGCAAAGCCGCCTAAAACCATGTGCCACCACCATGGCATAGCAAACAGTGGGTTGGTGTCTGAACCGATAAAGTTGAACAGGTAAGACATGGCAATCATACCCAGCATCACACCTGCCACGATGCGCCAAGAGGCGATACGGAAGAAGATAATAAATGCACCGCCGATGAAGATCATCAGGGTAGAAACTTCACCAATTGAACCTGGCATGTTCCCTAAGAAGGCTTGCATCCAAGTGATTGGCTCGCCAGTTACTGTGTTTACCAGTGAACTCACACCACCCGTCGCCCATTGGGACAGAGGCGTTGCACCCGAGAATCCATCAGCAGCAGTCCAAACTAAGTCACCCGAGATTTGCGCTGGATAAGCAAAGAAAAGGAAAGCACGACCCGCTAGTGCAGGGTTAAGGAAGTTACGACCTGTACCACCGAAAATCTCTTTTGCGACAACCACACCGAAAGTGATACCGAGCGCCGCTTGCCATAATGGAATGGTCGGCGGAACAATCAGCGCAAATAAGATGGAGGAGATAAAGAAGCCTTCGTTGATTTCATGACCACGGATCATGGCAAACAACACTTCCCAGAAACCGCCGACCAAAAATACCACTAAGTAAATTGGCAGGAAGTAAATCGCACCTAGCAGCATTTTGCTGCCCCAGCCAGCATCAGGTGCTAAAGAAGCGCCTAATAACTGAGCTAGAGAATAGTGCCAGTCACTCGCTAAAACTTGTTGCAGCTCAGCGCCACTGTATAAGTGATGCAACGCGGGAATAGCTTGGTTACCAACGTTATACATACCCCAGAACATCGCTGGGAAAACCGCAAGCCAGACTAAAATCATCATACGCTTGAGGTCGATTGTATCGCGGACGTGTGAGCGACCTTTTGTTACAGTGCCCGGTGTATAGAAGACTGTCGCAACAGCTTCATACAATGGATAGAATTTTGCTAATTTTCCACCGGGTTCAAATTGGTGCTCATATTTTTCAAATAAATTTTTCAGACCCATGGAATTACCCTTCTAGCTCAATCTTGGTCAGGACATCACGCAGTACTGGACCATATTCATACTTAGCTGGACACACATAGGTGCACAGTCCCAAGTCTTCTTCATCGAGTTCCAGACAACCCAGTTCCTGAGAAGTATCGGTGTCCCCTGCGAGCAGATCACGCAGTAAGTGGGTGATCATAATATCGAGAGGCATGACACGCTCATAGTTACCAATTGGTACCATTGAACGCTCACCGCCATTCATCGTCGTGGTAAAATCGAAGCGTTTATTCTTCAAGAAATGCCCAATGGTGGTACGCGTGATAGTGAATTTATTCACGCCTGGCATAATCCATCCAAACAGCTCTTTTTCACGACCTTCCGCTAATACAGAAACTTGGTTATGGAAACGACCAAGATAATGATGAGCATCATCACAAGTCACGCCCCACAGCACAGAACCAGAAATAATGCGGTTCTCACCTGCCTTGAGCTGACCTTTGGTTAATTCATAGATATCCGCGCCAAGGCGAGTGCGCAGCAAGCGAGGTTTCTCAACTTGCGGGCCTGCGACAGAAACAACGCGATCAGTATAAAGATGACCAGTGGTAAATAATTTACCGATGGCAATCACATCCTGATAATTGAGGCTCCACACCTTTTTGCGAATGCTAACAGGTTCAAGGAAATGAATATGAGTCCCTGCTAAGCCCGCTGGATGTGGTCCTGCAAATTGTGTGTATGTGATTTGTGTATTAGCAGCTTGTTTTGGAAGCTCGCTCGCACCATGACAAACATGCACCTTGCCTTCAGTTAGTCGGCTCAGAACGATGAGACCGTCAGTAAAGGCTTGCGCATTTTCGCCAATAATAATCGAAGGATCAGCAGCAAGAGGATTGGTGTCAATTGCAGTCACAAAAATCGCTGCGGGGAATGAACCTGGCTCTGGAGAACGACTAAATGGACGCGTTCTTAAAGCAGTCCATAAACCGGATCTTAAAAGATTTTGTTCAACCTGCTCTTTCGTCAGTGATGGGAGTTGGTCGGTAGAATAAGACTCGAAAGTCTCTTGTTCGTCACCATCGATTTCGATAACAACGGACTGAAGTACACGACGCTCACCACGATGAATAGCAATAATTTTACCGCAGGCTGGGCTCGTGAATACCACGCCAGGATTCTTTTTATCTTCAAAAAGAACCTGCCCTTTTTTTACACGCTCACCTTCTTTAACCAGCATCGAAGGACGCATTCCGACATATTCTTCACCTAGCACCGCTACGTGTTGAATTTTCGGGCCGTCTTCTATCACTTGGGCTGGCTCACCTGCTATTGGAAGGTTAAGGCCTTTTTTAATTTTAATCATAAGATCTGCACAAGTTTATCAGTTAAACCCTAAGCTAACGATTCAGCAATGAATGATAGCGACTCAATAATAAAAATAACTCAAGTTGCTTTCGCCACTCGAGTAAGTAAATCTAACAATATTGCTACACTTTATCTTCTTCTGCCGGGGTCAATTTTATCAGTTCCCTCGACCTCTGTCCGGTTATAGAAGTGACCTAGTTCAAGCAAATTGCAATAAAATTTAAAATTTTGTTGCAACAATTCGTAAATACCTACATGTTGGCTCACATTTATCGAGCATCGATTAATTTGTAGCCAATAATGATTCATTAGAAAATTATTAACTTGATATATTATATTTTGTTCCATTCGTCTAAAATATGTTGAATTTGGTCCATTTTTAATCAGCTTATTTTTCAACATTTGGCTTAATTATGCATATAAGTAAAACCGTCGGTGTTTATTTACTCTTCACATTTGCAACGTCTGCATTTGCTCAACAAGAAGAAAACACATTATTTCACCTTAATAGTAAGCCAACTACTCAGCCTGATTCATCGATATTTATTCAAATATTTAAGCAAGAGGGTGTGCTTGAGCTCTACCAAAAAACAGCCGTAGGAAAGTATAAATTAGTCAAAACCTACCCTATCTGTAAGTTTTCTGGTGGACTAGGCCCTAAAAAGATAGAAGGCGACTTAAAAAGCCCTGAGGGGTTTTATCAGATCACGCGCTCGCAACTCAATCCAAATAGTCGATATTATCGATCTATCAATCTTGGATTTCCTAATGAATTTGATAAGACGCAGGGGTATTCGGGTAACTATCTGATGATTCACGGTAGCTGTGTGTCTGTCGGGTGTTATGCAATGACAGATAAATCCATGGGGGAAATTTATCAAACCGTGGAACAAGCACTTCAAAATGGTCAACCTGCCGTTGATGTAAGTATTTATCCATTTCGCATGACTAAAATGAATATGCTGCGTTATCGCAATTCAACGCATTATGCTTTTTGGAAACAGCTTCAACCTGCTTATGATTATTTTGAGCGAACCGGCAAACCTGCTGAAATATCAGTAACATTAGGTAAATATCATGTTAACAGCATGCCAGAAACGCCCACTAAGTTATTGGGATCTAAATCACAGTATGCGTTGGCCACGGTGGAATAGCACAAATTCACCGGGTTCGATTTTTTGCCACGTCTCGTTACCTGTTAAGGGCGCCGTGGCAATAACTGAAACAATATCACTTGGCGTTGTGCACTGTTGAAAGTCAATCTCGATGTCCTGATCCAGCAGTTTCGCTTTACCAAACGGCGCTCTACGCGTGATCCAATGCAGCTTTGTTGAGCTAAATGCCATCAAATATTGCCCATCGGATAACAGCATATTAAATACCCCTTTTTCACGCAGTTGCTGCGCGAGTGTGCCAATAAAACGGAAAACGGCTTTCCAGTTTGTTGGCTTTCTTGGGTATTTTTGATTCAGTTGATGCAAAATCCAGCAAAACGCCCATTCACTATCAGTTTCACCGATTGGTCTATAGTGCCCCGTCTTTAATGAACGAAACCCTTTCAATTGCCCATTATGCGCATAAGTCCAGTTTCGTCCCCATAATTCCCGCGTAAACGGATGGGTATTCACCAGTGAAACATCTCCTCGGTTCGCCTGACGAATGTGCGCCACAATGCTTTCCGATTTAATAGGATATTCCTGCACAAAACGCGCCACAGGGGAGACAAAACTCGGTTGAGGATCTTTAAATGTGCGGCAGCCTAGACCTTCGTAGAACGTGATACCCCATCCATCTTTATGTGGACCAGTCTGCCCACCACGGGAAATCAGCCCACTTAGGCTAAACGTAATATCGGTTGGTACATTGGCACTCATGCCAAGCAACTCACACATTTAAAGTCTCCTGCTACTAAAAATGGTTACTTAACCATCTCTTTTTCAATTAATTGGATCAAAATATGGATCACTTTGATGTGGATCTCTTGGATACGATCTGCGTAACCAAAATGCGGAACGCGAATTTCAATATCAGCGCTTCCCGCCATTTTTCCGCCATCTTTCCCTGTTAGGGTGATGACTTTCATACCTTTCGCACGTGCCGCTTCGATCGCTTTAATAATATTGCCAGAATTACCTGAGGTCGAAATGCCAAGCAGCACATCGCCTTTTTGCCCTACCGCTTCCACAAAGCGAGAGAAAACAAATTCATAACCAAAGTCATTACTCACGCAAGAGATGTGACTAACATCGGAGATAGCAATCGCTGGGTAGCCAGGACGGTTTTCACGATAGCGTCCAGTTAACTCTTCCGCAAAGTGCATTGCATCACAGTGAGAGCCGCCATTACCGCAAGAGAGCACTTTACCACCTGCTTTGAAAGAGTCCGCCAGCAATACTGCAGCCTTCTCAATCGCTTGCAGATTTGCATCATCACTTAAAAATTTTGATAGCGTATCTGCCGCTTCAGTCAGCTCACCACGGATCAAGTCTTGGTACATGAGTTTCCCCTTAATTTTTACGAATGCTTGATGGAGATAATTACGTCTTTATAGGTAATTTATCTTTGATTTCTCGATTGTTGCACAGGGTACATTTTGTTTCTACTTTTGATTGTACCGTATGGGGTATGGTTGGCGAAATCTCCAACAATGCGCTTCTGCTCTGCAGCTAGCTAAAGACGGGTTATTTTTCATTCACCATCCCTTTACAAAAGGAACTGATGATTTTGTGAGCCAAGTTGTAATTAAGATGTAAATACCTTGCTAATTGTTTATTACCAGATATAGATTAATAAAACAAACAGGTCAGACCTCTTACAAGTAGACAGGAGCTTCAACTATGATCCTTCTCAGTATTGTTTTATTTATTGCGTTAATCGGCGTGCTGAGCTACCACAAAAGCTCACTCATTCTGAGCACCATTATATTACTGGCTTATACCGCAGCCATGGGTGCTGCTAGTGTCTGGAGCTACTGGATGCTGTTACCCGTCGCTCTGGTTTTATTACCATTTGTCATCACACCAATTCGCCAATCTCTGTTTTCATCAAAAGCGATGACCATGTTCCAGAAAGTGATGCCACCGATGTCTAGCACAGAAAAAGAAGCGATTGATGCTGGAACCACTTGGTGGGAAGGTGACCTGTTCCGTGGGGCGCCAAATTGGAACAAACTTCATAATTACCCAAAACCACAACTCACCGCTGAAGAACAAGCTTTTATTGATGGCCCAGTGGAAACTGTTTGTGGCATGGTGAACGACTTTGAAGTCAGTCATGAACTCGCAGATTTACCGCCAGAAGTCTGGCAATACCTACGCGATCACCGCTTCTTCGCGATGATCATCAAAAAAGAGTATGGCGGATTAGAATTTTCTGCGTACGCGCAATCTCAAGTCCTACAAAAATTAGCGGGTGTTTCCGGTATCCTTGCTATCACGGTGGGTGTTCCAAACTCATTAGGCCCAGGTGAATTACTGCAACATTACGGTACGGATGAGCAAAAGAATCGTTATTTACCGGGCTTAGCTACTGGTGAAGAGATCCCTTGTTTTGCATTAACCAGTCCAGAAGCAGGCTCTGATGCTGGAGCGATTCCTGATGCCGGCGTTGTTTGCATGGGCGAGTGGCAAGGTGAACAAGTCTTAGGTATGCGCCTGACTTGGAACAAACGCTACATTACCCTTGCGCCAATCGCGACGGTATTAGGCTTAGCCTTTAAATTAACTGACCCAGAGAAACTACTGGGCGGCGAGAAAAACCTCGGTATTACTTGTGCATTGATCCCAACGAACACCCCTGGTGTTGAGATTGGTCACCGCCACTTTCCGCTGAACATTCCATTTATGAATGGCCCAACCCGCGGAAAAGATATTTTCGTGCCTATCGATTACATCATAGGTGGCCCACAAATGGCGGGTCAAGGTTGGAGAATGCTGGTGGAATGCCTGTCTGTTGGACGTGGGATCACCTTGCCATCTAACTCAACAGGTAGCTTGAAAAGTGTCGCAATGGCAACGGGGGCTTATGCTTATATCCGTCGTCAGTTCAAACTTCCTATCGGAAAAATGGAAGGTATTGAAGAGCATCTAGCCCGTATTGCTGGTAACGCCTATTTAATGGATGCCGCAGCCACCTTAATTACATCTGGCATTATGTTGGGCGAAAAACCAGCGGTACTCTCCGCCATTGTGAAATATCACTGTACTCACCGTGGTCAACGCTCAATTATCGATGCGATGGATATCACGGGTGGTAAAGGCATCTGCTTAGGAAGTTCCAACTTCGTTGCCAGATCCTACCAAGGTGCACCTATCGCCATTACCGTTGAAGGTGCCAATATTCTGACTCGTAGCATGATTATCTTTGGACAAGGCGCCATCCGTTGCCATCCTTATGTGCTTGATGAAATGGCAGCAGCCCAAGACAATAACCTGAACAAATTTGATAAAGCAGTATTCGGTCATATTGGTCATGTGATCAGCAACAAATGTCGTAGTTTCTGGTTAGGTTTAACCAATGGACGCGGTAGCAGCGCACCAACTAAAGACGAAACTCGCCGTTATTACCAAATGCTTAACCGCCAAAGTGCTAACTTAGCCCTGCTCTCTGATGTGTCGATGGGCGTTCTAGGTGGTAGCTTAAAACGTCGTGAACGAATCTCCGCTCGTCTTGGGGATATTCTGAGCCATCTGTATCTTGCTTCTGCAACCTTGAAACGTTATGAAGATGAAGGTCGCCAAAAAGCGGATTTACCACTGGTGAAATGGGCCGTTGAAGATTGTCTGTATCAATCAGAAAAAGCGATGGACGATTTACTGAAAAACTTCCCAAATCGCTTTATTGCTGGCGCATTACGCATTGTCCTGTTCCCGACAGGTCGTGCAATGTCAATGCCATCTGACCGACTGGATCACAAGCTAGCACAGCTGATGATGGAGCCATCAGAAACACGCGACAGAATTGGACGTGGCCAATTCCTAACCCCTGTGGAGAACAACCCGCACGGTTTAGTGAACCAAGCACTGTATGACATCATTGCTGCAGAGCCAATTTTCGAACGTATTTGCCGCTTAAAAGAGCGTAAATTCAGCTTCACGCGTTTGGATAAGTTAGCTGACCAAATGTTGCCAGAAAACATTATCACCCAAGAAGAAGCCGATATTTTACGTAAAGCCGAAGCCAGCCGCTTACGTACGATTAATGTCGACGAGTTTGATTTCGATGATTTAGGTGTGATTCCATCAAAAAAGCCACACACTGAGTCAGAGGATGAATCTCAGTCGAAAAAGAAAAAAGCAGCATAATTAATTTAGCGCGCTAAAAATTGCAGCCATACTAAAAAATACTCGATACACTAAAAACAAGGGAGCCAATAGCTCCCTTGATTCATATTGACCATTTTTCACATCATTTAGTATGCGACTTCTTTTATCGGAGTAAATACATTAGGCATAGTTAATACATTGATATCAATATACTCAGAGATACCCGCCATACTATCTGAAACCATTGATGCCATTTTTTCTATTAATTGGGAGTTAATATTATCAGTTGAATTTGTAAGCTGAACTTCATCAGATTGCATTAGCCAAACATCGGTAACATCAGCAAAACTTCCATCCTTCCACTGCGCTTTAGATTTTAATTGGTGTTTATTTCCGTATTCATCAATATCAAGTGACTCCTGATATTTCAAATCAATAGACTCAACCCCCAATCCTTCTAAAGTTAATAGTTCATCATACTGTGATTTTCCATCACTATTTTTATCTTGCCAAATTCTCAACTTATACCAAAGAATATCATTCTGGTTGATCAGGCCATCATCATTACTATCAATATCCAACAAAGCATCAAATCCATTAACAGCTTTATTTCCATCACGCTTCATAAAATTATCGCCAAATAATTCGCTTGCGTTATCAATAATTCCATTACTATCCCTATCAAAAACTAATAGTCCATCATTAGGGTCAATCCATGCCGTTTTTTCATTTACACCATCAAATTCAAATTTAACACCAAAACTATCAGGTAACGTTTTCACGCCATCTTTATTAAGGTCAAATATAATTGGTGTTTTATATTTCTTAGCTAAATTCTTTAGAGCTTTTAATAAAGACTTTGGTGATCCCGAAACCTCAACCCCTTCAATTTCAGCATCTTTTAAGAAATTATTAATAAAATCAATACAGTTATTACTATACAAATTGTAATTATCTAATTCAATGCTGCCTGTTTTATACTGATTATACAAATAAAAAAGATTACTCATATCTTCATTAAATTTAGTTCCCATTCCGGTAATCGTTAATGAAGATGCTTCGGGATAACGTAAATGATCATTAAAAGAAACGTTATCTTCATTTGTAAGTATGCTATTACCTGTACCGAATCCTATTGATACGGCCTCAAATCTTCTAGTTCCTGAGTTATAGCCTTTTATTCCCATAAATACATGGCCAAACCTAGAGCTTTCTTCTCCACCTGCTACATTTTCAGCATTTATATCAATAAATTTACTTCCAGGCGGTGCTACAAATATTGTAAAACTAGGCCTATCTAACGCCGTAAAATTACTGTCTTCCAAATGAAAATATTGCGTATCTCCTTCATTAACTGCTTGTAAGTAATGCTCAGGAACATAGTCATCCTGAGGAGTTTCATCATACATGATATATTTTCCTTTAATTTTAAAATTAACGTGATAAAGCTATTACATCTTTAAGATTTTTTAGGCAAATCATCCCTCCTTTCTTAGCTCCCAAATCCAAATAATACTTCATCCTTTCGATATCTCGCCCCTCTCCATCATCATTAAAATAGTAAATATAACCAATGTATTCACAGACTAAATCACTGTCTTTACCGCCTTTATTAATAACTCTATCTAAATATTTAATCGCGTTTTTTCTACTCACTGAAAAACCAATACCACGGTGGTGTAAAACAGCCAATTCATATAATGCAAGGCTATTATTTGGATTTTGCTCTATGGATTGATTTAAATAATCGATAGCTCTAAGGCATCTCTTAGTCGGTTCAACACTCTTTAAATCAACAAAGTTACAATTTGAACTAATATAGAAAAGATGAAAAAGTAACAAGCTACTATTTGAGTCACCTTTACTTGACTGTAATTTCAAATAGTTATAATCAATTTGTGTTCTGGGAGGAGGAGTGTTGGATAATAATTTGGGGTCATATTGTCTGTACTCATTAGAGTAACTAAAAGAAAGCATGCTTTTTGTCGCTAAATCAGTATGTTCCTTACCATTAGAATGACAACCTTGAATGATTAATAAAGCTAAAAATAGAATTAATTTCATGTCTTCGCCGACTCAGTGAATAACAGAAACTAAACCTTACCTTTATTTGTAAAATTGAAAATCCCCTAAACGAGTTATTTTATATCGAGTAAAAGCTAGAAGATCTCCAGCTATTTTTTCTCATTCCTATACTTTTTATTCCGTTTACAACCAGTTCTAACGTTTTCTTACTGATATATTTGGTCTGATATCCACCAGCTCCACTTAGCGATACCTCCCTTACTATCCAGCTAACGATTACTCCTTATAAGTGTATAGATAAATTTCATCACGCCGCTACCTTTCAAACTCAGCCAAAAATAACATATTCAATCGAGATTGAACTCACTAAAAACATCAAAGGAGCCATAGGCTCCCTTGATTCTTTTGATCATCATCAATATATTATCTATCTTCTTAGGTATTAAAAATAATGTATACGAGATTTATACGCATTTTCGCCTTCTCACTGAAATAATCTATCCTACTGATTATATTAAACAAAAATAGAATTTCTTTTATTCTCAATAAATTCATCAGGGTACAATTTAATTGGCAAAATACTCTGAAATTTAACCTTAATTCCATTTAGGTTAAAACTTAAGTTCGCTATTGATTGATTTCTGTTTTTTTATATTTCATTAAACTATTGTTTTTATTTTTCTCTTTTATTTTCTTCTACGTGATAGTCCCTATAGTGATAATATTTTATTCTATACGCCTGTACGGGGTATTGTTTTTGTTTTTTTTTATTATTAGACTGATTACCAATTTAACTTGAAACATTTAGAAATGAATACAAACAACCCTTAAAATATATATTTCACTTAAATTAAAAAGGAGAGTGATTAACCAAAATTTTAATTACACTCAAAATTCGTTTCAGAAATAACAATCACGTTAATATCTTTACTTTAATTTTTATTGGTTTGTTAATTTTGTTAACCAAATCTAAAATCAAAATAAGATTAATTTCCCCAGGAGGTTAAACAATAAAATAAATTTATTTAGATTTATCCGATAGTAAAGATAGCGATATGAAAATATATAATCACGAATTTCATTTTAAATTTAAACCAATATTAAATTAAAAGAACATTAATATATAAACATTCTATCTGGAATTAATATTTAGGCTGATTATCATTTTTTCATTATTCAAAATCATGCCATCTAAATGTAGAGCATAATCTATGCCCATAATTATAAAAAATATAACAAGCACTCTCTGACGGTAAAATAGAACTACTCAATGAAAACAATCACTTAAACATAATCGTTAACAATAACGAGGGAATCATGGAAACACAGTATAGTTTTAGCTATGTCGCAGGTTATTTCATTCGTAAGTCACGGATTCGCATGGGTTTAACTGGCGCACAATTAGCCGATTTAATCAATATGAGCCAACAGCAAGTCTCTCGTTATGAAACAGGACGATCAAAGCTTAGCCTAGACCAACTAGATGAACTATTAAATGTATTAGGTCGCACATGGAGTGAGTTAATTGATTTTATTGAGAACAAATTTTAATTAGACTCATTAAAACCAATTTATTTACATTGAAATGAAATTAAATCATTTATTAATTTTGATCTTATAAATTGACCATAGATCATATTGAGACCCCAATCAAAATTAAGACTGGAGTCTCAATAAATAACACCCTAGTATTACATAGGAATGCTCCACATATTATAAAATGCAATTCGGCCTAGTAATTCAGAGGCAACAATTAGAATAGTTGAAAGATAAATCCAACGATGCGGTAAGCGTTTTACTAAAACAAATAGTGAAATAATTAAAACGGCTAACATCAGCAAGACCTGAAAACCAAACCACAATGTTTGAGCTGAGGTTAACTGACTATTGGCATTCCATAATACCGATAAGTAACTTGGTCTAATTAGCAAACTGACGATTACCCCGATAACTGAAACCCAGATAGCTTTCTGATTTGCGCCTAACGTTGCCGCAATTAACCCACCGCAAGTTAACACCGTCAACAGCATAACAACCCAAGTGTATTCCGTTTGCCATCCAACAATGATATCAAGTTGATATACCGCAGGGATCGACACGACAAACCCGATCCCCACGATTGCTGCTAACCATCCAATCCCTTTAAATAAAGATGGGGAGCCTTTGCCACTCAATAGTCCAAGAGCCGATATTGCCGCAACAGAACCAAAGAGTGCCGATAAGATAATCTCATTACTCATTGGTGAACGACCGACCCCAAAGAAGAGATTCATCGCTCGCAGCAGTTGTCCCATATGGAATACACCAATCACCAACCCTAATCCAAAAACGCAGAGGGATAGAAATAAGCGCCCGCCCAGTTGTTTACCTTCAAAGGAAGAAAACAACAATAGAAAAATAAATGCACCAACGGCGCTTTGGCCAAGAACCGTAAAGAAAACAAGAGGTAATTCATGCATGATTAGATCTCCTTAGGGTTCATAATGGCACCATTTTTGTCCCCAGAAGGACGTGCAGTTGGATGCGGTTTTACAATAAGG
This sequence comes from Providencia sp. wls1914, assembly GCF_009706645.1. Classification (NCBI taxonomy): domain Bacteria; kingdom Pseudomonadati; phylum Pseudomonadota; class Gammaproteobacteria; order Enterobacterales; family Morganellaceae; genus Providencia; species Providencia sp. wls1914. The sequence continues at coordinate 127,453 of NZ_WLUN01000017.1, read as the reverse complement.
TTAGGGCGAGTAAGACTTGGGTCTGGTAATGGAGCAATAGCATTTTCAGTACCATAACGCTGACGTAACTCATCAATCAGTCCAAAATCCAGCGCTCTTTGAGGACATGATTCAACACATGTCGGCATTAAGCCTCGCTCGACTCGGTCAAAGCATCCATCACATTTTGTCATAAGCTGTTTATGTTCATCATATTGTGGCGCACCATATGGACAGCGTAATTCACAATAGCGGCACCCCACACACACATCCTGATTGACCACCACTAACCCATCTTTTTCCCGCTTATGCATAGCTCCCGTTGGGCAACCTTGTACACAGGTTGGCTCATCACAGTGATTACATGAAATCGACAAATAATAACTGTAAGTATTATTCATCCACCCATTCCCTGACTTTATCCACGAGCCCCCACCATATTCATACACACGACGAAATTTAGGGCCCACATCAAGTTCATTTTTATCTTTACAGCTCACTTGGCATGTTTTGCACCCCGAGCAGCGGGACGAATCTACATAAAAACCATATTGTGTCATGACGCTTTACTCCTTAAGCCTTGCGAACTTGAACAAGGTTAGTGTGTTGTGGATTGCCTTTTGCTAATGGTGATACGCTGTGAGAGGTCAGCGTGTTAATGCAGCCACCAATATCAACGCCATTTGAATTTTGTTTCGTCCACCCGCCCTCCGGCATCGCCACCACACCTGGAATAATACGATTTGTCACTTTACATTGGATTTCAACAATGCCCCTGTCATTAAATACCTGCACAGGCATTCCATTGACGATCCCCCTTTCCATTGCATCAATTGGGTTCATCCAGATTTCATCAGGAACCGCTTCTTGTAGCTGAGGGACATTTGAGTAAGTTGAGTGGGTATGACCTTTGGTATGGAACCCACTAAGCTGAAGTGGATATTTGCTATTTAACGCCGTGTCTAGATGCGACTCTTTGGCAATACAGAATTCAGGTAATGGCGTAATTTTATCCCCTTCGGGTAAAATCCACGTTTTAGCTAACTTATCTAACGCTTCCGAATAGATCTCGGCTTTACCTGATGGAGTTTTAAGTGGGTTAGCGGTAGGGTCTCGTCGGAATTCAGCTAAAGCAATGCTTTGTTTTTCTGTCGCTTTTTGCTGATCAACAATGCCCATGTCTTGTGCAATCGACCAATCAGGTAAATAGTCACGTTTCGCTTTAACTTCGCTGTAATGTTTTTCAATCCATTGACTTTGGGTTCGACCTTCGGTGTACGCATCTCTAAATCCCATATATTCTGCGATATCCGCACAAATATCATAAGTGCTGCGCACTTCCCACATTGGCTTAACGACCGGTTTCATGGCAATCATGTAATGGTTAGATCCTGAAGCATAGGAGTTATCCACTAAATCTTGCGCTTCGAGATAGCTGGTTTCTGGGAGTAAAATATCGGCATATTTGGCGCTTGGAGTCATGTGGTTATCAATAACCACAATAAATTCACACTGTTTATCATCTACAAGGATTTTAGCGGTGCGGTTAATATCACCGTGCTGGTTGATCAGGGTATTACCCGCCTGATTGATAATACACTTAATGCCGACATCCAATTTTTCCTTGCCGCGCAACCCGTGGGTTTTATCGGTAATAATGTCAGGGTTAACAATTGCATCTGTCCATAAGTAGCAAGGGATCGCCGTTTTTATTGGGTTGTCGCCATCCGGTAGACTCGGTACACCATACTTCGTTGCATAGGGCCAGTTTCCGGTATTTGTCCCTGCAAGCCCAAAATGCCCAGTTAAAAGCGGTAATGTGTTAATAGCTCGAACAGATTGTTCGCCATTAGCATGCCGTTGAGGCCCCCATCCTTGAGCGATATAACACGCTTTTGCATTAGCAATCTGTCTGGCTAATTGACGAATTTGAATTGCCGGAATTCCTGTAACCTCTTCCGCCCATTCAGGGGTTTTCGCCGTTTTGTCTGCGCCACTACCTAAAATATAATCTTTATAGCTGCTATTCGGAGCTGCCGATGCAGGCAATGTACTCTCATCAAAACCCACGCAATACTGATTCACCATGGATTCATCAATCAAATTTTCATTTATTAATGTCCAAGCAATACCAGAAACCAATGCCGCATCAGTTGTTGGGCGAATTGGGATCCACTGGGCATGTTCAGTTACGACAGAGTCTGTATATCGAGGGTCAATAATCACAACCTGTGCTTGAGAATCTTCAAGAGCCCGTCTTAGCTCTTCAACTTGCCCACCACCAGACATACGTGTTTCAGAGAGATTCATCCCAAAGAAAACCACTAAGTCTGAATGCCTGATTTGATCAAAATGGCTTGCGGTGTATTCGCCGTACGTATAAGGCGTTGCCACTGAAATTTGTGCTGTTGAATAAGTATTGTAATAGCGTAAATAGCCACCCGATAAATTAAGCAAGCGCTTCCACGCCGTTGTACCTTGGTTATGGTAATAAGCACCCGATTGATAATTATAATAAACAGACTCATTACCATGCTTTACAATAATCCGTTGCAGCTCTTGGGCAATATGTTGGTTTGCTTCATCCCAACTAATCCGTTCAAACTTGCCTTCACCGCGCTTACCTACCCGTTTTAATGGATATTTTAGTCTGTCAGGACTGTATACACGCCAACGGCTTGAACGCCCTCTTAAACAAGGTCGAATTTGATGTTGTCCAAAAATATCTTCATTTTTAGCCGATTCCGGCTCTATACGTTGGATCACATCATCTTTAACAATCACTTTTAATGGGCATCGACTCCCACAGTTAACCAGACATGCGCTGTGCTTTATCTGTTCCTGGGGATCCGTGAGTTTCACTTCCTGGTTCGATGTATCTGCTAATGCATTAAAAGGTAATGGGATAGTACTCGTGATTGCGAGTGTTGCACTTAACTTCGTTGTATTTTTCACTAATGCACGTCGACTCAATGAATGAGCCAGCATTGTCTTTATATTCATTTCCATAGTCACATTGCTCTTAATAGTTATTTTGCTATTAAAATCTATCGCCACTGAAAATAGATATATTGATAGGGGTCAACTCGATTGTTATTAAAACAGAAAAACAGCCATAAATAGAAAAACGGTCAATAATAAAAACACAAAATACCAAAGTGAATTAAACTAATTAATAGTTAAAAACAAGAATATATCATTGCATTATGATTAGAAAGTCAATATCTTCCATTAATCTTAAAGAAAAAACCAGACCTTAACACCAAATAAAAATGAAAAAACAACGATAACAAATATAATGAATATTAAAAAATTTCGATATGCATTTATTTATACAAAGAAAACCTTAAAAATAGAACAAACAAAAACCATTCTCAACAAAAAATTTAAAGATATAATAACACAGAGAAACAAACTAATATAACGAGTATGAACTTAGGTTAAATTAACACCTATTTCACACCATTACAGAGTGTTTTTATTTGTTTCAATATATTTCAACCAAAACAAAACTCAACGCATTGAAAATTAACGAATTTATATAAACAGCAATGACTCTAATATGTTTTTGAATTTATAATTATTAAAATTTATCAAAATCAAAATATTACTCTGAATGTATTTCTTTTTATGTTCAATTTCAGATTATAACTCCAATTTAATTATACCAGCGGAGATATAAATCACATTAACAGCATGATTTATATGGTTAATTACCATTACGTTATTATACTTATATTTAGTGTAATTTGCATTTGCCATTTTACTCATTTCTCGGGTGTTGTCTTTGTGTTTTTTTATTATTAAACTATTTGGCAATTAGATTTCATAATATTTAAAACAACCAATTAAGCTTAATTAATTATCAGCAACAAAATTTTAAAGAACATTTAATAGGATATATTTTTATCTCTCTTAATTATTAATGAAATCACGTTTAATTTAAATTCAAGCTTATGAGTTTATTACTGTGTATTTTCCAATTATACAGTAGCAAGCTTATGGCTTTTATTACCGAAAACTTACCATTTAGTTCAGATAGTTTTTTATCTCTTTTAAATCTATATCTATAGGGAAAATATAATCATGTTAAAAAAAATCGCCTTAGCGACCACATTATTTGCGGGAATGTCTGGTGTTAACTTTTATGCAAATGCGGCAGAACCTTCCGCAGAAGTGACATTACAGGGTGTGATCACCAATTCAAACTGTGTACTTACCGTTAATGGCGGAAAGTCAGTGCTTAATATTGGTGTATTTAAATCAAGTGAATTCACGGCAAATACAAAAGTGGGTTCAATCAACATGCCTGTCACTTTAACCGACTGTAGTCCTGATGAGACTGGTGACTTAATCATTCAAGGTATTACGTCTATTGCAAATAATGACAAAAATATTTTTGTTAACAGCGACACAGATACTGTCGGTTTTATGGTCGCGAAATCAGATGACACCACGATTTTAAGCGCCAATGAAGGTACTCCAGTCGCTATCGCAACAGATGCAACTAGCAGTGATTACTCTTTCAAAGTGGGTATGGCAACAACCGATATGCAACCTGCAGCGGGTGCTTACAGTGCTCCAGTATTAGTCGCTTATATCGTTAACTAAATCCATGAAATGCTCAGTAAGTTCATATCAATAATGAGCTTACTGAGATAGCGGAGTACATAAACATGACATTTTATCGTTCACTGTTGACTGGTTCATTGGGGCTTTTTTTTACTGTCAGTGCAATGGCTGGCATTTCCTTGGACAGCTCACGAATTGTTTTTCACGCGGCAGACCGAGAACAAGGTCAAGCCATTAGCGTGACAAGCAGTGGCCAATCAACAGTGCCGTATTTAGTGAAGGCCCAGATCTTAGGCGATGTACAAGGCACAAAGACACAAAATATTTTCTCTGTTACGCCGTCTTTATTCCGCTTAGAACCAGATAGCAGTAATCAATTACGGGTATTACAAACAGGTAACGCCTCTTTTGCTCAAGATAGAGAATCTATTTTCTACTTACGCGTTATTGCCCTGCCCTCGCAAGCGCGCAGTGAAAATACAAAAAGTAGCAATGTGGGAGGCTCGATAACGGTCTCCTCTGGAAGCGTTATTAAGTTGTTTTACCGTCCTGACGGGCTGGCGATGACACAACAAAAGGCAATGGGATCATTATCTTTTTCTCAACAAGGTCAGAAACTTAAGGTTTCAAACTCTACGCCTTATTACATTTCTCTCTCATCTTTAACGGTTGGAGGAAAGCGCGTTGCAATGAGTCAAAGCCAACAAAATACGATGATCGCTCCTTTTAGCTATTTAACTTATCAAGCGGCACCAACATCAGGGAAAGTCACTTGGGGAGCCATCAATGACTATGGCGTAGTTGAGGTTTTTCATGGCGTGGTTCAATAAATTAACTCAACAGATCATCAAATTAAGTTGGTTTGGGATCTTTTTAAGTAGCCTGAGCGCTTCCCTTTACGGCGCAACGGTGGAGTTTCGTGCAGATATCGCTTACGAAGGCGCATGTGAAATTTCATTTCCCAATGAAGTAATTTTCAACCACGGGGAACCGATTCTGCCTGCGGCGATTGAAGCTCAGCTTCCCGTGACAACAGAAGCGTTTAACCTAACGCTAACCAAGTGCCAAGGGTTCGGTCTCACCCCCAAAATAACCCTAGTCGGCGAATCTACCGCCGCTTATGGCGATGCCATGTTTTTAGACTCAGTAGGGTCGACAGCAACAGGTTATGGCATTTTATTAAAATTTCAGGGAAATGAGTATTTTCAGCCAAACGAAGATCTGGCAGCAAACAAAGAAATTTTAGCTATCGAAAGTTGGGACATTAAAACCCCTTTATCCCTTCTCAATGGCACATTACCCATTAAAGCCGTTCTAAGCTGCGGGAATTGCAATAAAGAAGAGAGAGTCGGTGGCGAACTTAAAGCGAATGTGACGTTTGACTTTCAATACGATTAATAAGGAGGACAAGAAATGAAACAAACTCTCTCTGTTTCATGCAGCTTAAGCATGCTTATTTTTTTGATATTCCTCTGTTTTGGAAGCTTGCGCGTTGCATACGCAGAGCCCATGACATTGAAAGCCGTCATAGCCAACAAAGGTATTGGCTGTGACGTCAACCTGCTCGAGCGTGTTTTGGAATTTAAACCCTTACAGGCAAGCAAGTTGGTTGGGGCAATTCAAGCGTATCAAATTAAACCATTAACACTGCAAATTTCCTGTGTGGATGAAACTGAAGTATTGCAGCCCATCTTGTCATTGCAAGGAAGCACTCCCTATCCCAATGACACATTACAGACTGTATTTTTAGATGGGGCTCCTAATGGCATCGGTTTTATGGTTCGACAATCCGTTGATAACCAAGCTATTTCACTGGCTGATTTTTATCGCCCTGATTTGGCAATAAGGAATCACGGTGATGGCGTCCCAATCCAAATATTGGATAGCAGCAATCAATATCACTCTAACACTTTGCTGTGGGTGGGTGTTGTGGGGCCTTTACAACCTGAGATTACATCAGGGTGCTTTCAAGCGGCATTAACGGTCAACGTGGCTTTTGAATAAGGGAAAATGAAATGCAACTCATTGTGAAAAAAAGGAATTTGTTTCTGACGGTGACTCTTTTGTTATGCCTGTCTATTGGTGGATTTACATGGAGCATTTACGCCTTTGCTATCAACAATGCCAGTAACACATTTACCTTCTCTGCCACCTTTGTCGGCGGCAGTTGCCAAATTACAGCCCCACCAAGTGTGGCGTTTAATAACGGCAATCCATTAATGCCCGACGATATTAAAAATGGTTTAGATAGCGCAAAGCACGAATTTGAATTGACTCTAAGTAAGTGTGCGGGTTGGGGATTGACGCCTTCAATTCATGTCAGTGGCACGATAACAACGGAGCTGGGAGAGCCCGTATTCCGAGATGCCGAAGGGCAATCTGATGTAAAAGGTTATGGGCTTTGGCTCTCAACAATAGGCTCTGCGGATTTTGGCCCCAACACCAATTTAGCCCGTAATGGCGTGATTCAACCCATTAATTGGGCTTCCACGCAACAGCTGAGTACGCTAGCAACCACCATCCCCATCAAGGCGATATTAACCTGTGGATATTGTGATTCAACCGATCGCCATGGGGGCGTATTTATTTCCACTGTGACTTTTGATTTTTTGTACGAATAATGCCAACGCAAAGGAAACAATAACAATGAAACTAACAAAATATCTTTTGCCACTTTGCACATTGCTCTTTGTGGGATTTTCACTAGGCATCGTCAAACAAAGCCAAGCTAATGGTGGCTTAAGCTTAAGCCAGACCCGTGTTGTCTTTGATGGAAAAATGAAAAGCAGCAAAATCGCCATCAACAATAACAGTGAACGCGTGTACTTAATCAATAGTCGTGTTTTAAAAACACCTAATGACCAAGAGAAAGGGGCTCAAGCTCTGCCATTTATGGTGACGCCACCTCTATTTCGCTTAGAAAAAAATAGCCAAAATACCGTACTGATTTCTCGTCAGAACACATCGTCACTGCCCACTGACCGAGAATCTGTTTTCTATTTAAGCTTTTTGGCTATTCCATCAGTTCAAAAAAATAGCGCTGCAAGCGAAGACAATATGACCACCACACAGGTCTCTCTTGGGCTTCGCATGTTGATCAAACTGTTTTATCGCCCAAGTGACTTAGGTATGCCAGTCACAGCAGCACCTAAACAGCTGCGTTTTTCACAGCAAGGAAAACTGTTATTCGTTGAAAATCCCACGCCTTATTACCTGACATTCGCCCAATTAAAGCTGGATGAACAAGCTGTCAATGTCCGTGAACAAGGCGCCATGATTGCCCCATTTTCTAGCCAGACTTATCACGTTCAAGCACCAGCGAAAACAATCTATTGGAGCGTCATCAATGACTATGGTGGCATCAGTGAATCATTCCAGCGGAAACCATGATAAGGGTGAAAAAATGACAACTTTGAACGCATTATTGTGGGGTGGAATCGCAGCGCTACTGAGCATCACTGCGCAAGCAAACATGCCAGACGAAGGAATTTCAATGCAAGGAACTCGACTGATTTATGCTGCGAAGGCGAAAAATGGCGTGACATTCAATGTCACCAATAACTCCTCGCAAGTTTATCTCTTGCAATCACGAGTTTTACCTTGGAAAGCGCAAAATACGGAGCCTGCTATTACGCAAAACCCTGACAAAAAACTAACGCCATTTATGGTTTTACCGCCGTTGGTCCGCTTTTCTGAAAACGAAACCATCACCTTGCGTATTCGCTTAACAGAAAACCGCTTACCCGTTGATAGGGAATCCGCTTTCACTTTGGCATTAAAAGCGATCCCCGGACAACCTGCACCTGAAATGGCCAAAGGCGAAGGCGAAGGCGAAGGCGAAGGCGAAGGCGCAAAGATGGTATTAGCCCTGCAAAACAATCTGAAAATGTTTTATCGCCCCGAAGGTCTTCCACAAATGGATGCCAATATTCGTGCGAATAAATTGCAATTTGCGTATCGAGACGGGCAATTAGAAATCAACAACCCAACACCGTATTACGCAACATTCGGGGAGCTCTCTATTGATGGTCACGCGGTTTCATCGTCTTCAATTCCAATGATCGAGCCTTACAGTCATGTCCTTCACCCTATAAAAACAACAGACAAGGCTGAAGTTCGTTGGAAAATTATTGATGACTTAGGGCGGAAAACCGCAGAGCAAACCCAGCACTTAAATGACACCCATTGAGACTGAAAAATTGATATGAGACGTTTTGGAATGTCTCACTGTGATGGATAGACGAATTGAGAATCGATGTATGTACTGTACTCAACAAAAACAAAAAACAGATCATCTTGCGATATTACCCGCATTTTTTCGCCTAAGTTTGCTAACGATTGGAATACTCAATTTATTTCCTAAAGCAATCGCGGAAGATTACTTTGACCCGAGCTTTCTTTCGTTAAGTGGAGAGTCCGAGCACGTTGATTTGTCCGCATTCAGTGAAAAAGGTGGGGTTGCTGAAGGGGAATATACCGTTACGATTTATGTGAATAAACGCGATGAAGGGCAACTAACATTAGCATTTAAAAAAGATAAACAAGGCAAAGTTCAGCCACAATTAACCCCAGAACTACTGCAATCATGGGGGGTTAACGTCCCTAATATCCCGGAGCTAAACTCGCTGCCTTTTCAGGAACCGATTGATAATTTAGCCACTTATATTCCGCATGCAGTCACACAGTTAGACTTGGCAAGCTTGCGTTTAAACATCAGCATTCCACAAGTGGCAATGACGGCAAAATACGCCAATTATGCCGATCCTACATTATGGGATGATGGAATACCTGCCCTGCTTTTTAATTACAACCTAAGCGCAGGTCAAAATAAAAATAGCACTGAAGAGAGCGGAAGCTCAGAAGTGAATAACCTATTCGCCTCAATTATGGGGGGAATGAATTTGGGTGCGTGGCGTTTACGCAGCATGCTAACCCATACGCGAAGCGAATTTCGCGGACAGAAAAATCAATCTGACCAAACACAGAATCAAACGCGTTTTTCAAACACCTATCTTTCACGGGATATTCATGCGTTACGCTCAAACCTCTTAATCGGTGAGTCAACAACGGGCGGCGATATTTTTGACAGCGTTCCTTTTCAGGGGCTGCAATTAAAATCCAATGAACAAATGCTGCCGAGCCAACTTCGGGGTTATGCGCCTGCAATTAGTGGCATCGCTAATACGAATGCGAGAGTCACCGTTCGACAAAACGGCAACATTGTTTATGAAACCTACATTGCACCCGGGGCTTTCTATATCAATGATATCCAGCAAGCTGGGTTATCAGGGGACTATGACGTCACTGTCACCGAAGCGGATGGCACTCTGCGCCGTTTTATTGTGCCCTACTCTGCACTACCCATGATGCTAAGACCGGGTGGCTGGAAGTATGAAGTCACTGCTGGACGCTATAACGGTTACTTAACCCAAGGCTCTCGCCAAGCGGACTTTGTTCTCGTGACGGGTGTGTACGGTTTGCAAAATGGCGTGACTCTATTCGGTGGTGTTTTAGCCGCTGAGGATTATCAAGCGGTCACTGCAGGCTCCGGTGTATCACTCGGAAATATAGGCGCGATTTCTGCGGACGTCACCCAGTCTGTCGCCAAATTTACCTCGCAAAATGATCAATCAGAACGACTCACGGGGCAATCTTACCGTGTCCGTTATTCAAAAAGCTTGATGTCCACCGGAACCTCGGTGGATCTCACTGCTTTGCGATATTCCACCGAGAATTTCTATAACTTTAACGAGTACAACAGTCAGGGTTATCGCCTTGAGGATAACTTGAATCCGTGGACATTACAGCGCCGTCGAAGCAGCTTTAAAACACAGCTTAGCCAGCAATTAGGCGATTTTGGCACAGTGCGATTACAAGCAAACCGAGATGATTATTGGGGTAACAGCAAAACCCTCACCGGTATGTCTCTGGGTTACAGCGGCAATATTCGAGGAGTCAACTTCGGAGTGAACTATAACATTGACCGAGTCAAAGACGCAGCAGGTCAGTGGCCAGAAAATCGACAGATCAGCCTCAATATTAATATCCCATTTCGTATTTTCGGATACGGAGAAAATTTACAGTCGATTTATGCCACGACGAGTATCACTCACGATAATCATGGCCGAACCCAAAACCAAGTCGGGATCAGCGGTAGCACTCTGAACAATAGCCTGTCCTACAACCTGTCTCAAAGTTGGGGAAATCAAGACATACCCGCGATGAGTAATGCCAACCTCGGCTTTCAAGGAAACAAAGGCAACCTAAGTTTAGCCTACAGCTACGGTCACGATTCCCGTTCAGTCAATATGAATGCGAGTGGTGGCGTGTTGGTACACAGCGGCGGTATTACATTATCCCCCGTTATGGGGGATTCCGTGGCACTCGTCAGCGCACCAAACGCATCAGGCACCAGCATTACCAACGGAAATACTGTGGTTGATTGGCAAGGTTATGCCGTGGCGCCTTATTTATCGGATTACATGAAAAACAGCATCGGTATCGACCCGACAACCCTGCCTGAAGGTGTCGATGTGAAAAACTCGAATGTTAACGTGTACCCAACCAAAGGCGCGGTTGTCGATGCCAAAATAGCCACCCGCATTGGCTATCAAGCCTTAATGACGTTGACCCAGAACAACCAACAACCCGTACCTTTCGGGGCAATTGCAACGCTGACAAGCACATCTGAGCAAGAAGAGATCAGCGGCATTGTTAGTGACATGGGGCAAGTATATCTATCGGGATTACCAGAGCAAGGCACCCTTTGGGTCAAATGGGGTGATACCCCCGATAGGCAGTGTCTGGTGACATTTAACTTAACGGGAATCACCGTTAACACTGATATGCCAATTCGCCAGTTACAGGTTACATGCCAATAACTTTTTCTAGGAACAACATGATGATAAAGCCACCATTATTACTAACATTGATTTTATGTATCCTTATCTGGCTCTTCGGCTATGCGCAAGCCGCCGTTGAATTACATCGAGGATTCAATGAACTTGGTACAGCTTCAGCCAATATCAAAGGAAGTAATGGTTTAACACTCACTAAACCTGACTGGGATGGTTTAGCCTTTAACGTCAGTAGAAGCAACGCAAGTTCACGTTGCGAATCCCCTAATCAGGATATCAAACTGACCACATTAGATGGCTATACCGGATATCAGTTTGCCCCAGGGATGTTATTGGTTTTGTACTCAGGAACCATTTCAGGTACCCGTGATTTTAACTGGGGATTTCTGGGTATGCTAAAACCCTTACCTTATAGCTACACCTTTTCACCGACAGGCGTGTTGTCCCCTCAGACTTACACTGAAGCAGCATGGTGTGCAGACCCGAGAACAACACAGCAAGGATTAGGTGCCGTTAACTTATCTGGGAGTGGTGGCAGTACAACAGGTAGCGTCAAAGTGGGTATTTATGTTCCAGAAAGCATCCCATTAGGCACCATGGGAACGCTAGAAAGCTTATATATCAACCGAGGAACTCCCTCCGATACCCCTGATAGTGCTGGGAAAATCATCGGCACAGGGGTTGAATATGTGGTCGTAGGGCAACTGGCTTGCACCGTTTTGGCACCGCCAATTGTAGATTTCCGGAATGTAAAATTATCCGGCAATGAAACGGATGGCACCATACTGGCCAATGAAACCGGAAATGTCACCGTTAACTGCTCAGGGGATGCCGACGCTGAACTTGATGCCACAATGTCAGTCACAGGAACGAATGCTCGTTACACAAATACCTTAAAAATGAACATGGTCGGTTCAACCTCTGAGGCTCCCGCAGAAATTAGAGGGTTGATTGGCCCTGGAATTGTACAAACGGGTGTTTGTAATGGAAATAGCAGCCATCTCGGATGGATTCAATTTACCAATAAAGACCAAAATATTGCCGCTGGGAAATTAAGGTCGGGAAGCAACGCCATTCCCTATAATTTCACATTATGCTCTACCGGTACTTATACCTTAGGCGTCGCAGAGGCAACCGCCACTCTGAATATTTACTGGAACTAATCTTAATTTAAATCCGAGATACTTTGGTAATAAAGATAAATTTCAAAATAAAAAGCCAATAAAATTACTGGCATAAATAAAATAAAAATCGCAATGCTTTTACTCAAATAAAATAGAAATCACCATAAAAAAGAGGAGTGAATTAATTATTCTTTAAATGATTAAATCACTTTAAATATATTATTAAAATTAATGAGGTTACCATGGAAATCAACGATAGCTTAACAGTTAGAGTTGGACGTTTTATTCGTAAATCAAGAACCGAAATGGGTTTAACTGGCGCTCAACTCGCTGAATTAATGAACATTAGTCAGCAACAGATATCCCGCTATGAAACAGCGAGGTCGAATTTAAATTTAGAACAGCTTGATGATCTTCTGTGTGTTCTTGATAAATCGTGGAGGCAATTAATTGATGCCGTTGAAGCCGATTTTTAGTATATAAAGCTTCTATTTTTAATATCATTCATGCTTATGTATTTATAAATTCAACGCTAACTTATTCATTAACTGCTTCTATTAATGTCACATTGAGATCCTCCGTAAAATATTACGGGGGTACCGTTTCAATCAATCATTGCCTATAAATAAAAAAGACCCTGCTAGCAGAGTCTTTTTTAGATATATAATAATTAAAATTTAATTTACAGTTCCAAGGCTAATAACTCTTGAATAGTTTGACGGCGACGAATAAGTGTCGGAATACCTGCAATAAACAACACTTCAGGCAGCAATGGGCGGCTATTATAATTCGACGACATCGACGCGCCGTAAGCCCCTGTGTCATGGAAAACTAAATAATCCCCAACGTTGACTGCTGGCAGTAATCGGGTTTCCACCATCCCACCTTCTAGCTGGGTAAATACATCTCCAGATTCACACAATGGCCCCGCCACAATGGTCTCTTTTAATGGCTGATGATCAACGCTGCTGCCGTCTGCAGGCAATACCGAAATATGGTGATAACTGCCATACATCGCAGGGCGCATTAAATCGTTAAAACCGCTGTCCACCAGCACATAATGGCGGCTGCCCATATCTTTAACTGCACGCACTTGTGCCAATAAAACACCCGACTCCGCCACTAAATAGCGCCCCGGTTCAATTTCTAATTCAATAGAGTGACCTAAGTGCTGCGCGATACGCTGACGCGCGTTATCCCACAGGCTGTAATAGTGCTGAACATCAATGATTTCATCGTGCTCACGATAAGGCGTTGATAAACCACCACCCGCCGAAATAGCCTCAATATCCACGCCCGCAGACATCACCAGTTCCACCATGGAATCACACACATTGGCAAGATGCTGGTAGTCAACACCGGAGCCAATGTGCATGTGAATACCCACTAACTTCAGGTTGTACTGCTGGATTTTCGCTAATGCTTCCGGTAAATCTTGGTGCCAAATTCCGTGCTTGCTGTTCTCTCCACCCGTATTGGTTTTTTGGCTATGACCATGCCCAAAACCCGGATTAATACGTAGCCAAACGGGGTGGCCGGCTTTATGCTCACCAATCTGTTGCAGCATATCGATAGAGCCCGCATTCACCGGAATATCTAACTCTGTCACTTTCAGCAACGTGGCTGGATCTAACACATCCGCCGTAAATACGATTTCCGACTTTTCACGACCTGGCTGAAAACCCGCCACTAACGCACGCTCAATTTCACCCAATGACACCGAATCCACTTTCACGCCCTGCTCACGCATCAAACGTAAAATATGAATGTTGGAACAGGCTTTTTGAGCAAAACGAACGGTATCGAACACTTTCAATTGTTCAATACGGTCAATAATCACTTCACTATCATAAACCCAGACTGGCGTACCAAACTGCGCAGGCAGCGCACGCAAATGCTCAGGAGTTAGATACTGGCTGGTGGTGTTGGTGAATGTGGTCATCAGAACCTCGTTGGCAAGTTTTATTATAGTGAGCTCGATTATTAGACGAATAAGATGGGAAAAAAAATATCCTTTTTGCTAAAGTCTATTCATATCTGATATAGAAATGCGAGAGGAGCAATCATGCAGGCAATTTCTTGGCGACATATTGAAATTTTTCGTGCGGTAATGACCACCCCCAATCTCACTGAGGCGGCTGCATTGCTAAATACCTCTCAGCCAACCATCAGCCGAGAACTGGCGCGACTCGAGCATTTATTACAGTTTAAATTATTCGATAGAGTCAAAGGTCGCTTACACCCAACGGCACAAGGCTTACGCTTTCATGAAGAAGTCGAACACTCCTATTATGGTTTAGAGCGTATTCGCAACTCAGCAGAAACTATTCGCCGCTTTGAACACGCTCAAATTTCTATTGCCTGCTTACCGGCTTTCGCACAATCTTTGCTACCACAAGTTTGCCAAGCCTTTATGGAAAATTATCCAGATGTGAATTTAACGGTGATCCCACAAGAATCCCCCGTGCTAGAAGAGTGGCTATCCGCCCAGCGTTATGATGTGGGGTTAACTGAGCACTTACAAACCCCGCCAGGTACGGAACAACTGACATTGGGTTCATTAAATGAAGTTTGCGTGCTGCCCATTGGGCACCCTTTCGAACAGAAAAAAGTCCTCACTCCACAAGATTTTCATCAACAGCGTTTTATTAGCCTGTCTCTCACAGATAGCTATCGGCAAATCATTGATACCATCTTTGCCGAGCATCAAGTGGAGCGCAAAATGGTAATGGAAACCCACTCCGCTTCCTCTATTTGCGCCATGACCTTGAAAGGAATTGGAGTTTCTATCGTCAACCCACTGACTGCATTGGATTTTTATCAACAATCAGCAGGCAAGCTGGTGATCCGTCCACTTAGTTTTTCTATTCCATTTACCGTTAGCTTAATTACGCCGAATCACCGCCCATCTTCGCAGGTCACCCATATTTTTACTGAACATTTGCAACGAACCTTTACGCAAATAGAGCATGATCTCGCCTTAGCGCTGCGACATCAATGAGAGCCAGTGAGAGGATGTTTTAAACCAGTTGGCAAGGAAATCGATCACGGCACGTAATGGCGTTGGCATATGCTGCCGGCTGGTATAGACCCCATAAATACCAAGGGGCATTGGTGTGTAATCCGGTAACAACTGAACCAACTCCCCCGATTGCAAATAGCTCGCCACAGAATAGTAAGGCTGCATCGCGATACCCGCGCCATTTAATGTTGCTTCCATTAAAAATACGGATTCATTCGCACTCAAACGCCCATCTACCAACACCGTCGAGGTTTCTCCCGCCTTTTCAAAGCTCCACATGCTACGCCCAAAAAAGCTGTAAGTGAGGCACTCCATCAGAGCCAAATCTTCGGGTTTGGTGGGTAAATTTTTGCCTTGTAGAAATTTCGGCGAAGCACAAATTACGGAATGGCAGGTTGATAGCGGCTTGGCAATTAAATTCGGCTCTAACTGATTGGTGATACGGATAGCCAGATCGATACGTTCCTCGATTAAATTCACCGATTTATTCGAGATCTGCATATCAATCATCATATTGGGATACATCTGCAAAAACTCAGAAATGGCAAGAGACAATGCACTTTGAGCGATAGATTGGGAGCAGCTAATGCGCACCAACCCCGCTAACTCTTTCGTATCGTGCTTTTGCTCAACCGGAACGCTTAAAGAAATAGCATTTAGCTGCAATGATTGCTGATAAACCCCTTCCCCCGCTGACGTTAAACTTAAGCGCCGCGTGGTACGGTTAAGCAAGCGTACCCCTGCCCACTGTTCCATTTCAGCCAAATAGCGCGTCACCATTGCACGGGACATATCCAATTTATCTGCCGCACCGCTGAGGCTACCTTGTTCTACAATAGTAATAAACACCTGCACCGCTTTGAGTCTATCCATATTATTTGACCGATTTATGCAACAAAGATGACCTGATTATGGCGTTTTTCTTACCTTAATTGCAATTTAATATACACACCAAGCCAAATCAGGCACACAACATGACTGAACATTAGATGACTTAACATTAGGATAAGAAAATGAAATTATCGACTGTATTAACTGCAACCGCCTTTGCTACTGCCACGCATTTTGCTCAAGCTGCTAACTTAACTTTAGATGTTTATAACCCGGGTAATAACAGTGTGTTCCCTGTCTCTTCTGAAATTATCAGTGGCGATAAAGAAGTGGTTTTAATTGATGCACAATTCCAAAACAATGATGCCCAGCAGCTGGTCGATAAAATCAAAAAGCTGGATAAAAAGCTGACTACCATTTATATCAGCCACTCTGACCCAGACTACTATTTTGGTTTAGAAACGCTAACTAAAGCCTTTCCTGATGCGAAAGTGGTTGCGACTCAACAAACCGTTGATGCGATTAACGCCACTAAAGATGGCAAATTGGCTTACTGGGGCGGCGTCTTAAAAAATGAAGCGCCAAGCAAAGTTGTGGTGCCTGAAGTTATCAAAACTAATCACTTCACTGTGGATGGTGAAACGTTAGAAATTAAAGGGTTAGATGGTGCATCACCAGACAGAAGCTACGTTTGGGTGCCTTCACTCAAAGCTGTTGTCGGGGGTGTCGTTGTTTCTGACAATATCCACGTTTGGGTTGCCGACACACAAACTAAGCAATCACGTCAAGATTGGCAACAAACGCTAGAAAGCATCAAAGCGCTGAAACCAAGTGTAGTTGTTCCGGGGCACTTTACGGGCAAATCCAAAATGGATCTGGCAAGCGTGACCTTTACCCAAAAATATTTAACGGACTTTGAAAAAGCTAACAGCCAAAGTAAAAATTCCGCAGAGCTTATCAAGAAAATGGAAACGCTCTATCCAAGCTTGGATGATAAATCCAGCTTAGAATTAGGCGCTAAAGTGGTAAAAGGCGAAATGCAGTGGCCGCAATAAGTCACTAATCAGCTAAGACCAATTGTGACGGAGATAGCGCTGACTATTCTCCGTCAGTTCGCTGTTTTTCAGCGATTCAAATAGAATGATAAAACAAAGAATTAGAGAGAATAAAAACCATGAACACAATTACCCTACATTATATTTATGACCCTTACTGTGGCTGGTGTTATGCCGCTGCACCGTTAATTGCCATCGCTGCTAATCACCCAAATATTCACCTAGAATTACACGGTGGCGGGATGTTAGCGGGCAATGCACGACTGCATCTTGACGACCAATTCCGTCAATATATTTTGCAATCAGATAAACGCATTGCGGCAATGACGGGGCAAGTTTTTGGTGATGACTACATCGCAATGCTGCACCAACCCAATGTGGTGATGGACTCTGCGCCACCACAAACCGCCATTTTGGCCGCAACAAAACAGGGCAAAGGCGTTGAAATGCTCAAAGCGTTGCAAAAAGCCCATTACGTTTCGGGGCGCCAGATTAAACAGCCCGAAGTCTTAGTGGAAGTGGCGCAAGACATTGGTTTGAATGTTGAGCAGTTCCAAAAAGATTATGCCCAATGCGCGCAAACTGAAACAGACGCGCATATTGCTCAAAGTAAGCAATTACTCGGCCAATCCGGTGCATCTGGCTTTCCAACGCTGTTAATCGAACAGCAAGGCAAATGGCTGCGCGTACCACTGCAAAACTACCTTGGCGAACCAGAAAAATGGCAGCAATTTTTAGACTCACTGGTGAAAGCCGCTAATTAGGATGCCAACTAAGCAACAGCCAAAAACTGGCACTGCAAATAATGGCGGGACCAAACGGAATGCTCTGCACGAATTTCTGTTTGCCTCGCCGTTCCTTTTTTTCTCGCCATGTGCGCCAAAGAAAATGCAGTAAACCTAAGCTCGCGGCAAGCCCTAGAAAATAGGGAAGATTGAATACACCGAGCCACGTCGCGCACGCAGCAATTAATTTAAAATCCCCTCTCCCCATTTGCGGTCTCCGACGAATTTTTTCCACCAACGTCGTGATAGCCACTAACCCAATATAACTGAACAGCAGCGCATAAATAGCGGATAACAAATTTCCCGCTGGCATTCCCCATTGAAATAACAGGCCAAAAACCAATAACGGATAATTGAGGACATCCGGTAAATAGCCCGTTTTTAGGTCGATTAAACCTAATGGGATAACCAAGTTGAAAAACAGAAATAATAAAGCGAGAACCGAAGGTGGGTAACCAAGGAGCACGATCCCCGCACCCAATATCCAATAATCTATCCATACCCGATTCACGTTAATGGTAATACTCGGTAAATCAAAATAGCGGGCAGGAATTTCCCTCAGTAACAGAGTTGTCAGCCACGATGACAAGAGGGACAATAGTGTGATTAACGATATAGGTATTAAAAATCCATTTACGGCATCAATCATGGTGTTCTCCTTTTCCATGAGCGCTAAAGATGGGTTTACTAGACAAAGACAGGGCTTACTATACGGTGCTAGACGCAGAAACCAACACTATAATTTCGTGGTTTTGAGTCGGTTTTATCGACAAATTTAGTGTCGATATGAGAGTGTGAAATGCAAGGCACAGACGAGCTAAAAAATCCCTCTTTTTAGTTATAAACTCAGTCCGTCCTCTTGTTTTTCGAGATTCTGCCCCCATATCCTGCATCAGTTATCTTAATTATTGGACTAAGGAAAAATCATGCGCGTTCCACGCATTTATCACCCAGAGCCACTTCAAATTAATACCACCATTTCGCTTTGTGATGATGCAGCCAACCATGTGGGTCGAGTTCTTCGCATGACAGCCGGACAACAGCTAGAATTGTTTGATGGAAGCAATCACACATTCCGCGCTGAAATTACAGAAGCAACGAAAAAAAATGTGTTTGTGACTATCCAAGACTGCACATTGGATGACCGTGAATCCCCCTTAGATATCCACCTTGGGCAAGTGATGTCCCGCGGTGAAAAAATGGAATTCACCATTCAAAAATCTGTGGAACTTGGCGTCAACACAATCACACCACTACTTTCAGAACGTTGTGGTGTGCGCCTTGATGGCGAGCGTTTAGAGAAAAAATTACAGCAGTGGCAAAAAATTGCCATTGCCGCCTGTGAGCAAAGTGGTCGCAACCGCATTCCTGAAATCCGCCCCGTTCAATCCCTTGAAGCGTGGTGTGCAGAAAATGACGGCGCGTTTAAAATTAATTTACACCCTCGGGCAAGTGAGAGCATCAACACGCTCCCCGCTGATTTAAAGCACGTAAGATTGCTGATAGGCCCAGAAGGCGGCTTATCCGCTGATGAAATTGCCATGACAGCCAATTATCAATTTACTGATATCCTGTTAGGGCCACGAGTATTACGAACAGAAACGACCGCGCTAACCGCTATAACGGCATTACAAGTGCGTTTAGGTGACTTGGGTTAAGGAGATAAAATGATCAAGCTCGGCATAGTAATGGATCCTATTTCATCCATTAAAATCAAGAAAGACACCAGTTTTGCAATGATGCTGGAAGCTGCACGCCGCGGTTATGAAATCCATTATATGGAGATGAACGACCTGTACCTGCACCAAGGCGAAGCCCGTGCGACCACAAAGATTGTGACGGTCGAAGAGAACCCAACCAAATGGTATGAATTCCATTCTGAACAAGACATCGCCCTGAGCGACCTTGACGCCATTTTAATGCGTAAAGATCCGCCATTTGATACTGAATATATCTACGCGACTTACATTCTTGAGCGCGCAGAACAAGCGGGCAGCCTGATCGTCAACAAGCCACAAAGCCTACGTGACTGTAACGAAAAGCTGTTTACGGCATGGTTCCCTGAGTTAACACCAGATACCTTAGTCACTCGTAGCTCTGAAAAACTGCGTGAATTCCATAAAAAACACGGTGACGTGATTTTTAAACCGTTGGACGGTATGGGTGGCGCCTCTATTTTCCGTTTGAAAAAAGAAGACCCGAACGTTGGCGTTATCATCGAAACGTTAACCGAGCACAATTCCCGTTATTGCATGGCGCAAAACTTTTTGCCTGCTATCAAAGACGGTGACAAACGTGTGCTGGTGGTGGACGGCGAACCTGTGCCATATTGCCTTGCGCGTATTCCTGCACAAGGGGAAACCCGAGGAAACCTCGCAGCCGGTGGCCGTGGTGAAGCCCGCCCATTAACAGAAAGTGACTGGGCGATTGCTCGCGCTGTCGCACCGACCTTAAAAGAAAAAGGTCTGATTTTTGTGGGTCTGGATATTATCGGTGATCGCTTGACTGAAATTAACGTCACAAGCCCAACCTGCGCCCGTGAAATTGAAGCTGCATTTGATATCTCCATCACTGGTATGTTGATGGATGCGATCGAGCGCCGCCTGAAAAAATAGTCTTTATGAAAAATAGTATCTGTTAACAGATACGTCTCAAAAAGGCAGCCTTTCGAGGTTGCCTTTGGCGTTATTTTTTTAGCCCATAATTTTTGTTTTAAGCCATAGTTTTTGTTTTAAGCCATAGTTTTTTTTAATCCATAATGTTATCTCAACGAATAGGAACATAACCCCTGAGCTTGCCATTTATGAACTTACAGAATCATTTTTTAATTGCCATGCCTTCACTGACGGATCCCTATTTCGACCATTCCGTGGTGTATATCTGCGAACATAATGAAAATGGTGCGATGGGCCTCGTGATCAACAAGCCTATTGAGGATTTTTCTGTCGCGACCATGCTGAAAAAGCTCGAAATTGACGTGTCTGACAATACCAACACGCGAAATCTTGAAAAAATGGTGATTGCGGGTGGCCCTGTTTCTGAAGAGCACGGGTTTATTATCCATACCCCTGTGGCGGGTTATGCGGCAAGTTTGCGCCTCAATGACCATGTCATGGTAACCACCTCTAAAGATATTTTAGAGACGTTAGGCAGTGAACTGCATCCCATGAATTCTTTAGTCACTCTCGGTTATTCAAGCTGGGAACCTGGGCAGTTAGAAAGTGAAATCATGGAAAATAGCTGGTTGACCGTTAAAGCCGATCCTAAACTGATTTTTGATACGCCGATAAATGAACGCTGGAAAGCCGCAGGCAAACTTTTAGGCATCGACATCCATAATATCTCCATGCAAGCGGGGCACGCTTAATGTCAGCAAGAACTCTATTAGCGTTTGATTTTGGGACGAAAAGTATTGGCGTCGCTGTCGGTCAAGAGATCACCGGTACCGCGCGCGCGTTAGCCTCATTAAAAGCCAGCGATGGCAGACCCGACTGGTCACAAATTGAAAAATTGCTCAAAGAGTGGCAACCGCAGCTCGTGATCGTCGGGCTTCCTTTAAATATGGATGGTACTGAGCAGCTCGTCACTAGCCAAGCACGTAATTTTGCCAATCGCATTCACGGACGCTTTGGTGTGCAGGTTCAACTGCATGATGAAAGGCTGTCTACCGTAGAGGCGAAATCGGGGCTGTTTGAGCAAGGTGGCTATCGCGCACTGAGCAAAGGCAAAGTGGATTCTGCCTCTGCGGTGGTGATTTTAGAAAGTTGGTTTGAACAAAATTACTAAAAGGCACATCTTTACGTTTATTTTCCCCATTCAGTTGCTGCAAAGGTGCCGTTCGCCTTTAATATGTTTTACACTAGGGCTAATTCTCACTATTCACCGAAAGCAACTGAAAAACGGTATTGAATAACATGACCATTCAAAAAAACCTATCTGATGTCACTGAGCGTATTCATCTTGCTGCAACCGAGTGTCACCGCTCCCCTCAAGATATTACCCTGTTAGCTGTGAGTAAAACCAAACCTTGTGAAGCCATTATGGAAGCTATCGAGGCAGGTCAACGCCAATTTGGTGAAAACTATGTGCAAGAAGGCGTGGAGAAAATCCAGCACTTTGCGGAAAGAACCGACCTAGTTTGGCACTTTATTGGTCCACTACAGTCCAATAAAAGCCGCTTAGTGGCAGAACATTTTGATTGGTTCCATACTTTAGATCGCGCCAAAATCGCCCAACGTTTAAATGAGCAGCGCCCTCAAAATAAAGCGCCGCTGAATGTGCTGATCCAAATTAATATTAGTGATGAAAACAGCAAATCGGGGATAACCCTCGAGGAAGTAAATGAACTTGCTGCTCAAGTCGCCCAATTACCCAATTTAGTGTTGCGTGGGTTAATGACCATTCCAGCCCCAGAAACCGATTATGAGCGCCAATGTGCAGCGTTTCGCCAAATGGAACAGGCATTCGAACAATTGAAAGCTAACTACCCGACTGTGGACACTTTATCCATGGGGATGACCGACGATATGCGCGCTGCTATCCACTGCGGATCAACACTTGTTCGCATCGGTACCGCTATTTTTGGTGCCCGTCAGTACCATAATTAATCTTTAGGAGAACAACATGCAACATCGCAAAATTGCCTTTATTGGCGCGGGAAATATGGCGAATGCCATTATTGCGGGTCTTGTGGCTCATGGCTATCCTGCATCGATGATCACCGTCTGTTCACCAACCCCTGTACGCCGTGACAAAATGGCGCAAGACTACGGCATCATTAGCACCAATGATAATCTCACCGCCGCCCAACAAGCGGACGTGATTGTGCTTGCCGTCAAACCGCAAATGATGAAAGACGTTTGTGAGCCTCTTCGACAACTCACAAACTTAGAAAATAAGCTGATATTAACCATCGCTGCCGGTATTCCTGCGGCTCGTTATAATGACTATTTTGCCCATTCACTGCGTTTAGTGCGCATTATGCCAAACACGCCGTCACTGGTGGGTAAAGGTGTTAGTGGCTTGTTTGCACAGTCCAATGTCTCTGAAGATGATAAACAATTTACTCAGCAATTGATGGAAAGCGTCGGTTCAACAACCTGGTGCGCCAAAGAGAGCGAAATCAACAATATCATTGCGTTAACCGGTAGCTCCCCCGCTTACTTTTTCCTGTTTATGGAATCCATGCAGAAAAAAGCCGAGCAGCTTGGCTATGATGAAAAACAAGCCCGCGAATTGGTTCTTAATGCTATTGAAGGCTCCGTAGCATTAGCGAAATCACAGGGAGATACCCCATTTTCAACCTTGCGTGAGCAAGTCACCTCTAAAGGCGGTACCACCGCAATGGCTTTAGAGCAATTTTACCAAGGTCATCTACCGCAAACTGTCGCCAATGCTATGCAAAGCGCGATTGACCGTGCGGAAGAAATGGAAAAACTTTTTTAATTTATTTTTTGGGATAAGCCATGCAGACTATCGTTTTTGTTGTTACCACCCTGATCCAACTGTACATCTTTGTGCTTCTGCTCAGAGTATGGATGCAGTGCGTTCGTGCCGATTTCTATAACCCATTCTCGCAGTTTGTGGTTAAAGCCACTCAACCTATCGTGGGACCTTTACGCCGCTTAATTCCATCCGTTGGCTCCATTGATACTACAACCCTGCTGGTGGCATTTATACTGGCGATTGCTGACATTATCTTTGGTATGTGGGCGACCAATATGCTGCCGGCCATCGGTTTGACTTTACTACCAATGGGATTGATCCTCTTACTGACTTATATCGGTAAATTGATTTTCTGGATGATCTTAATTCGCGCCATTTTAAGCTGGGTCAGTCAAGGCCGTAACCCTGTCGATTATTTACTGTTCCAATTAACTGAACCGTTAATGGCACCGATTCGTCGCATTATTCCAGCCATGGGCGGGTTAGACTTCTCTGCGATGATTGTGATGTTTATTTTGATCGCCCTGAACTACTTACGCGTCGATGTCTCTTTAATGATTGATCCTGCGTTAACCGCCATGCTGTTCTCTGTCGGCATTATGTAAGGGAAGAGAGAAACAATGCAAAAAGTTGTATTAGCCACAGGTAACCCGGGAAAAGTTAATGAATTAGCGGATTTACTTCGCGAGTTCGGCATGGATATCGTCGCTCAAACCAGCCTTGGGGTTGAATCCGCAGAAGAGACCGGATTAACCTTTATCGAGAACGCAATTTTAAAAGCTCGCCATGCTGCGGCACAAACAGGCTTACCCGCCATCGCCGATGATTCCGGTATTTCTGTGGATGCATTAGGTGGAGCACCGGGAATTTACTCTGCACGCTATGCGGGTGAAGATGCGACCGACCAGCAAAACCTCGATAAGCTTCTCGATGCCATGAAAGATGTGCCCGATGACCAGCGCCAAGCGCAATTTAACTGCGTGTTAGTGTATCTGCGCCATGCTGAAGACCCGACGCCATTAGTATTTCATGGTCGCTGGCACGGAGTTTTAACCCGTGAAGCAAAAGGGCAAGGTGGCTTTGGTTACGACCCAATTTTCTACATACCAGAATTAGGCTGTACCTCAGCAGAACTGACTAAAGCCGAAAAACAAGCGGTATCACACCGTGGTAAAGCGCTTGCGATGATGTTGGATGCCCTAAAAAATGCTTAAGCTTCCCCCATTAAGCTTGTATATCCACATTCCTTGGTGTGTACAAAAGTGCCCGTATTGTGATTTCAACTCACATACTCTTAAGGGGGAAATCCCTCAAACTGAGTATGTTGAGCATTTGCTTAGCGATCTGGATAAAGATGCCGAACTGATTGGCGACCGCCCCGTTAAAACTATCTTTATTGGTGGCGGTACACCGAGCTTATTAACCGCTGAATCCATGCAGATGTTGATGGATGGCGTTCGTGAGCGCGTGAATTTAGCCCCCGATGCTGAAGTGACTATGGAAGCCAACCCCGGCACAGTGGAAGCTGACCGTTTTGCAGGCTACCAAGCCGCGGGGATCAACCGTATCTCCATCGGAGTACAAAGCTTCGGAGACGACAAACTGATCATGTTGGGTCGTATTCATGGCCCTAGTGAAGCTAAACGCGCCGCTCTGCTCGCCACCAACTTAAATCTACGCAGTTTTAATTTGGATTTAATGCACGGCTTACCGTCACAAACTCGCGACGAAGGGCTATCGGATTTACGCCAAGCGATTGAACTCGCTCCGCCGCATCTTTCTTGGTACCAGCTAACCATTGAGCCGAACACACAGTTTGGTTCTCGCCCGCCGCGTTTACCGGATGACGATACCCTATGGGATATCTACACCGAAGGGCATAAATTACTGACAGCGGCAGGCTATCAGCAATATGAAACCTCCGCCTATGCCAAAGCGGGTTATCAGTGCGAACATAACCTTAACTATTGGCGCTTTGGGGATTATCTAGGTATCGGTTGTGGCGCACATGGCAAAATCACATCAACCGATGGGCAAATTTTACGCACCGTCAAAACCAAACATCCTCGGGGTTATATGGAAGGTCGTTATCTTGATAATCAATATAATGTTGAGAACGAAGACCGCCCATTCGAGTATTTTATGAACCGTTTCCGGTTACTTGAAGCGATGCCTCGCCGTGAATTTACTGATTATACCGGTCTGGCAGAGTCTGTGGTTCGCCCAGCTATCGATGAAGCCTTAGCCAAAGGCTATATCTCAGAAACCGCTGATGAATGGCAAATTACCGAACATGGAAAGTTGTTCTTAAATTCCCTACTGGAGCTGTTTTTAGGGGAAGAGTAAGTTTTATTTATCCATAAAAAAGCCAGCTTAATGCTGGCTTTTTCTTTTAAATAAGGGTAACAAATTGATGTCGATTACAGTGCTTTGGTGACTGCATCGATTTGTTCGGTGAGGCTGACTAAACCGCCACCGGAAAGATACCACAAGTCAGATTGCAAATAGGTGATTTTGCCATCTTTATAGGCTTTGGTTTCTTGGATATTTTGGTCTTCAAATACCGTTTTTTCTAATTTCCCTGCGCCAATCGCTTCACTGCGATCCACAATCAAAATCACATCAGGGTTCGCTTGTGCGATAGTTTTTGTATCCACCACACGACGTTTGGATTTATCAGCATCCGCTTGAACAGGTAATTCAGCACGTTGTGCTTTTACCACATCGTAAACAACCGCTTGATTATTTGGGATTAACTTGCCGTCATTGTGCAATAAAACCAGCACTTTTTTATTGGATGCAGCCGCTTTTTTCTGAGCTTCTGCAATGGTTTTATCCAACTGAGCAAGTTGCTCATCCACCGCTTTTTGGTCACCGTATAAATCGCCAATTAAACGAATGTTGGCTTTCACTGACTCAACATAATTTTTGCTGTCAGAGCCTAGATTCAGCGTCGGAGCAATTTTTGATAATGCGTCGTAAGATTTACCTTGGCGACCCGTGATCACGATTAAATCGGGTTTCAATGCAGCAATCTCAGCTAAGTTTGGTTCTTTCATACCGCCTGCATTTTTGACTGTCGCAGGGATACCCGCTTTTACATAAGCAGGTGCATTACCCATCGGCAGAGCGACAACCTTGTCCCCTAACCCCAGTTTTTGCATTGAGTCATAAATACCGAAATCAAACAGAACCACTTTTTGTGGTTTTTTCACCACTTCCGTTTCGCCGGAAAGGTGTTTAACCGTGACTTTTTCAGCACCTTGTGCAGTGATTGCGTTTGGCGTAAATGCAGCAGATTCAGCACTCAGTGCGTAAGGCGCGGAGAATGACAGGATGGAAACCAGTACCGCTGGAATAAACTTTTTCATATGAATAACACCCATTTAGTCGTTAAGCCAAACCAGCATTCTAAGGAGAGTTACTCATAAGTCAATTAAATGATAATGATTCTTAGTATTGTTTTTATTTATGTTAATGCCGTCATGGTTTAATGAGACTTTTAATGCAAAAGGCAGTAATCAGTTTCCCTATTACTGCCTTTCATTACCAATGATAGCGTTGAAAACTCACCAAACTACCTGAATTATTTACCGTTAATTGAATTCAGTAAGCTAATGCGTTGTTGCTCTAATGAAGTGACTTTAGAACAAACTTGCTGACCAAACTGCTGGAAGCTGTTTTCTTGGTTTTTCCATTCACTATCAATTTCTTGCTGTAACCCACCGAGGCTACCTAGCATACCTTGCAGCATTTTGTTGGTATCACCGCCAGCAAGTAACTGTTTGCGCCCCATTTCATTGATACTGTCTTGTAAAATCCCACCTAAACTTTCATTGACTAATTCACGCCCTGACGTTTCCACTTTCTTAATACCTTCATGGTGGAAAACGTAGCCGTTTGAACGAGTTTCAATGATTTGGTTAATTTGACCGTTTAAATCTTTTTCAAGTTTAGTCAGGCGGTTACGAATATTACTATCGCTACCAATCACCTTAACCACCACTTTATCGAGGGATTTACGCGATGCCGCTAATTTCTCTTCAGATTCTTTCTTGATCCACGGTAAATCCTGACGGATATCTGATTGATAACGCAATGCTTTCTGCTGTTGCTCAGAGGTCAGTGCAACTTTTTGACCATTCAGCGTCACATCACCATTTGGGGTGATTTTTAAATCACCACTGCGACCGACGACTTGAACATGTTCAGGCGTCATAAAAATGTCGTCTTTAGGGGTTACCGAGCAGTTGTAATCCGCCGCTTGGCTGGTGGCGCAGGCCAGTAATGAAAACGCAATTAAAGTACGGCGTAACATAAAATCTCCTCGTCGATTACCTCTAGATTGATTGAGAGGTAATTAGAAAACAGAACGTCCAATTCGTTTCGATAAAAGCTCTAAGGCAGCGCAGCCGACCAAAGAGTTTCCTGCTGAATCTAATTCCGGTGACCATACTGCCACCGTAAATTGGTTAGGAACCACACACACAATACCGCCACCGACACCTGATTTACCGGGCATTCCAATACGAAATGCAAATTCACCAGAACCATCGTACATACCACAAGTCATCATCAACGCATTGATTTGTCGAGATTGTAGCGGCGTGATAATTGGGTCTATCGAACAAGGCGACTCACCTTGATTCATTAAATAGGTAAAACACCTAGCCAGTTCGACACAATTCATACTTAGAGAACAATAATGAAAATAAGTTTCTAAAACCGTTAAAACATCATTATCAAAATTGCCAAAAGATTTCATTAAATACGCGATAGCTGCATTGCGGCTCGCATGCTCCATTTCTGAACGAGCGACATTGATGTCATAGCTAATGTCAGGTTCGCAAGCGAGTTTTCGGACAAACTCCAGCATCCGCTGTTTTGGTGCGCTTAAACGAGATTGCAGCATGTCGGCAATCACAATCGCGCCGGCATTGATAAAAGGGTTACGGGGAATGCCCTTTTCCATCTCTATTTGAATCAATGAGTTGAACGGCAGCCCTGAAGGCTCTTTACCAACACGGCTCCAAATTTCTTGCTCTTCGTAGCGCGTCATTGCCAAGGTTAAGCTGAGAACCTTAGAAATGGATTGAACTGAGAAACGTTTTCTCGCATCTCCCGCTGTGAAAATATCACCTTCTGCGGTATGAACCGCTATCCCCAAATGATGTGAAGGAATACCGCCAAGCGCCGGTATGTAGTCAGCCACCTTCCCTTGACCTATCAGGGGGCGGACTTGCTCCAAAATATCATGCAGTAATTGGTCAGAAAACTGGGTGCTCAAGTGTTTTGCTCCAGAATGGATTACTCTAGAAAATAAAGGCATCCAATTGGATGCCTTTATTAATAATCAAACTAGTTATTATTCCCACCAAACATCAAACAGTTCAGAAACAACAACGTCGTTCATCCCTTTTGATTTTAGCCAGTTTTCAACGATTTGACGGTGTTCTTCGGTGCATTTACCAATTTTCTGCAGGCAAACAATCCCTTCCCAGTTCATGTAGCCGCTAGCTTCAAATGCCAGACCGTTTGGCTCGATAGCTTCAGCAATCAGTTGGTCAACGACGCTGTCCACTTCTTCGATTGGCGTACCTTCTTTAAAGTTCCACTTAACAATGAAACCTAATTCTTGGAACTCGTCCAAACGCATTTTTTTACGTAAACGGCGACTACGCTGTTGTTTAGCCATGATTAAACCCTCTTAAACATTAAATCCCATACACCGTGCCCTAACCGCTGGCCGCGCTTTTCAAACTTTGTTTCTGGTCTTGATTCTGGACGAGGAACGTAGTCCCCTGACGTGGATACGTTTTCATACCCAGCCACGCTGGTCATTACCTCAAGCATATGTTCTGCATAAGGTTCCCAGTCTGTCGCCATGTGGAAAACACCACCATCAATTAATTTACTGCGAATTTTTTCTGCGAAAGGCACCTGCACAATACGACGTTTATTGTGTTTCGCTTTATGCCAAGGATCAGGGAAGAATAACTGAACCATTGCTAAGCTGCCGTTCGGGATCATGAAGTCTAAAACTTCAATGGCATCGTGGCACATCACGCGTAGGTTGGTGATGTTCTCTTCTTTCGCTGATGCCAAACAAGCCCCAACGCCCGGTGCATGCACTTCAATACCCAGAAAGTTTTGATCTGGGTTTTGTGCTGCCATCGTTACTAATGAGGTGCCCATTCCAAATCCAATTTCCAGAGTCACTGGATTTGAATTATTAAATAGTTTTGCGAAATCAAAGGGTTCGTTGACAAAATCGATGCCCATTTCTGCCCATTCGCTTTCTAATGCCTCTTCCTGACGTTTTGTCAGACGCCCTTGACGGCGGACAAAACTACGGACACGGCGCATAACCCGCCCTTCTTCATTATATTCGGGGGAGATAACGTTATTGATCATAATAAAGTTCTAAAAAATTCGTTGTCCAGTTAGATAATGTGCCAACAAGAGTATAAAAAAACCCAAACATACCTAATTAATTAATATCTAAGTATGGTGGGAAAGGGAGTTTAGCAAAACTTCAAGGATCTTGCAGTTGATAATTGGATAACTTTACACAAGAAGCGGTTTACAGCTATCACCGTCTATGTTGCAATCCTCTCCATGACTGAAATCGCGATAAAAATATTATAAATAATGGAAGCTCAACAATTCTCAAGTGCAGTGCTCAAGTGGTATCACAAATACGGTCGTAAAACCTTGCCATGGCAGCAGGAAAAATCCTCCTACCATGTTTGGCTCTCTGAAGTCATGTTGCAGCAGACCCAAGTCAGCACAGTCATTCCCTATTTTGAAAAATTCACCCAACGCTTTGCGGATGTGACCGCACTGGCGAATGCGCCCCTTGATGAAGTTCTGCATTTATGGACAGGACTCGGTTATTACGCACGAGCGCGCAATCTGCATAAAGCCGCGCAGGTGATTGCTACCCAATATAATGGTCAATTTCCTACCACGTTTGAGGAAGTGAATGCGCTTCCGGGGGTGGGACGTTCAACGGCAGGCGCTATTCTCTCCCTTTCTCAAAAGCAACATTACCCAATTTTAGACGGTAACGTAAAACGCGTGCTTGCTCGCTGCTATGCAGTCGCGGGTTGGCCGGGTAAGAAAGAGGTAGAAAATCGCCTGTGGGAAATCAGCACCAACGTCACCCCCAAAGTAGAAGTGGAATATTTTAACCAAGCCATGATGGATCTTGGTGCAATGGTGTGTACTCGCAGTAAACCAAAATGCGAACTATGCCCACTCAATACCGGCTGTATTGCTTACGCTAATCACTCTTGGCAGGAATATCCTGGGAAAAAACCTAAGCAGAAAATTCCGGAAAAAAGTGCATGGTTTTTGATCCTTCAGCACCAAGATAATGTCTGGTTAGAACAGCGCCCTCCTTCCGGCATTTGGGGCGGTTTATTCGCCTTCCCACAGTTTGAAAGCCATGAGCAACTGGCTCAGTGGCTAGCTGATTCTGGCCTGCAATATGACACGCCAGAACAATTAATTGCTTTTCGCCACACATTTAGCCATTTCCATTTAGATATTATCCCTGTAAAAGTTAATATTCAGGCATTTAACTCTGCCATGGATGAAGGCAACGGACTCTGGTATAACTTACACCTAGGCGCAACCGTTGGGCTTGCAGCTCCGGTTGAAAGTTTACTAAAACAACTTGCCTTACTACCTGATATTCGAGGAAAAAATAAATGAGTAGAACCATTTTTTGCACTTTCTTACAACGTGACGCTGATGGGCAAGATTTCCAGCTTTACCCAGGTGAATTAGGAAAGCGTATTTTTAATGAGATTTCGAAAGAAGCATGGAGTCAATGGATGACAAAACAGACTATGCTGATCAATGAAAAGAAATTAAACACCATGAACCCAGACGATCGCAAAATGCTGGAACAAGAAATGGTGAAATTCTTATTTGAAGGTCACGATATTCAAATTGATGGCTATACCCCAGAAAAATAGTTTTTAGGTCTATACCTATCGAACCTCAAGTTGCATGGCTCGGTTTGCTAACCTCCTGCAACTTGAATGTTTTAGGGAAAATGACCGAAATAGCAGCTAGCTTGCATTATTATTGTGGATCGTATGAAAAAATTATTTGCTCTCACATTGTTGATTCCCCTGATTGTTTCTTGCTCCAGTAATCAGAAATCCGACTTTAATCCCGACTACGTCAAAGATACCAATGGCTTTGATATTTTGATGGGGCAATTTGCTCATAACATCGAAAATATTTGGGGGATCAAAGAAGTCCTGATTGCAGGGCCTAAAGACTATGTGAAATATACCGATGAGTATCGTACTCGTAGCCACATTAACTTTGATGCAGGGACAATCACGGTTGAGACCATCTCCGCTGTTGAACCGTCAGAACACCTGAAAAAAGCCATTGTCACCACTTTATTGATGGGCGATGACCCGAATTCCATCGACCTCTATTCTGATATTAACGACATTCCCTACAGTAAAGAGCCATTCCTGTTTGGTCAGGTGATGGATAATACGGGCGAACCGATTCGCTGGGAGTGGCGAGCCACTAAATTTGCAGATTATCTGATCAGCAATAAAATGCAGCGAAGACAATCTGGTATGAATATTGTATGGTCGGTGACCATGCAATTGGTACCAAACCACTTAGATAAACGCGCCCATAAATATATGCCATTTATTAAGAAATCATCCGCGAAATACGGCGTAGATGAATCACTGATTCTGGCAATTATGCAGATTGAATCGAGCTTCAACCCATACGCAGTTAGCCGTTCTGATGCGCTAGGTTTGATGCAAATTATGCCAAACACAGCCGGTAAAGATGTCTTCCGCTCCCAAGGTAAATCAGGAGTACCAAGCCGCAGTTACCTGTTTGACCCAGAGCAAAACATTGATACAGGTACGGCATACTTAGCTATCTTACAAAATAGTTATTTGGGGGATATCAGTAATCCAACTTCACGTCGCTATGCGGTTATTACAGCTTATAACGGCGGTGCTGGCAGCGTGCTACGCGTCTTCCACAATGATAAAAAACAAGCGGCTCAGCGTATTAATAACCTAGAGCCGGGAGAAGTTTACGAAACGCTTTCCACCAAACACCCTGCGGCGGAATCTCGTAATTATCTTATTAAAGTGAATAAGGCGCAGAAAAAATATCTACGCTAATAAATCCTTAAAATAGCGATAAAAATGCCAGTAAACCATCACAGTTACTGGCATTTTTTTTCACTTTTTGTGAGTTTTTGCATTGATTTGCTTAAAAATTAATTGAAACGCTGAAAAAAAACGCATTCAATCAAAAGTTTTTAGAAACCGCCTTGACTCACCCTCTTAAATCAGGTTTAATACGCTCCGTTGCCCGGATAGCTCAGTCGGTAGAGCAGGGGATTGAAAATCCCCGTGTCCTTGGTTCGATTCCGAGTCCGGGCACCACTATTTAAAGAACCCGCCCTAGTGGCGGGTTTTTGCTTTCTAGCCTTTCCAAACTTATTCAACCAGAATCTACTCAGTAACCACCTTAACTTAATCTAAATTTCATAAATTCAGATCTTATTTGATTTAGCTCCACATTTGCGTTGATTTTATAGCGTATAAATAACTATATGATAAAAGTTGTTTTGTAACCCATTGGTAAACAACAAAAAAACAACCTAGAGTTAATCTTCTCTCAACGTTTTTAACCAACTTTTAATCATTAATCATGGCTATTTATAGTCTAATAAATATACAAGACATCATAACAACAAGATTGGCGTATAGTTTCTTATTGCCTTAATCACTTTTAAGCAATGAGCTGAAGGAGCGCTTATGTGTAAAGAATCAGTGAAAAGCCCGATGTATTTATCCATTGCAAACTGGGTAATGAAACAGGGTCGCTGGATCACCGCCAGAGAAATCTCGAATAATTTTGAAATTCCGCATACCAATGCGGTGAATATTGTCTCTTATATTCTTTCGGATGTGGCAGAAATACAGTGTGAAGTCAAAATGATCCCCAATAAGTTATCGGGACGAGGCTGCCAATGCCAACGATTGATTAAAGTGACTAAAATTGACAGTCAACTTTACTCTCGCCTAAAAAATTATACTTCCGAGAAGATGACGATTGAGTCGCCGGTGAAAACGAATCTCGTCCCACCAACAGAACTTAATCGTGAGCAAAAATGGCAATGGATGCTATCTAAAGCCCAGCGTCGTTAATATTATTTTCATCGACGCCATAACAAAAAAACGCAGGCTTTAAGCCTGCGTTGAGGTTACTGAAAAAATATTATTGACGATTCTACACATCCGCATCATTGACCTTTCGGTTTGACATCCGTAGTTCCTTGCAACCGAGGGCGATTAGGCTCTATCTCAGTTAACGGTATAGCTTCCTCTAAACTTTGAAGATAACGTCCCGCTAAATCTTGATACTCTTTGGTATTTAGCTGTTTCCAATGAAGTTCTTCATCACTCACATGGCGAAGAAAACGTGCAGGTGCGCCGATCAACATCTGTCTTGGCTCACCTTGGAAACCCGCTTTAACAAAACTCATCGCACCAATAATGCTTTCGTCACCGATCACGGCACCATCCATCACTACACTATTCATGCCGACCAGAGCGTCACGCCCAATAATGCAGCCATGTAAAATTGAGCCATGACCAATATGCCCAGATTCACGCACAATAGTCTCAACATCGCTGTAACCATGCATGATGCAACCGTCTTGAATATTCGCCCCTTTTTCGATGATTAGGCGCCCGTAATCCCCCCGTAATGAAGCATTTGGCCCCACAAACACATCGGCACCAATAATGACATCACCAATCACCACGGCGGAAGGATGAACGTAAGCCGTTGGATGCACCACGGGCGTCACGCCTTCAAAGCTGTAAAAACTCATAATCACCTCGCAGTCATCCAATCACTCGTAGGATTAGCGTCCTTTCCAGTTTGGCTCACGCTTCTCTGAGAATGCTAAAGGGCCTTCCGTTGCATCTTCAGAGTGCAATACAGCAGGGTAGTTTTCTAACACACCACTGCGCATCAATTTATAGCCCTCTTCCACCGTTAATTCTCCGGTTGCGCGGAAAATTTCTTTCAGTGCAGCAACAGCAAGCGGTGCGCTTTGTGTTATTTTTTCAGCCAGCTCTCGCGCTTTATCCATTAAATTCTCGATAGGCACCACTTCATTCGCAATACCCCAACGCAGCGCCTCTTGAGCATCCATTCGGCGCCCTGTCATCACCATTTCATTGACGATAGGCGCAGGCAGAATTTTTGGTAAGCGCAAAACACCACCGCTATCGGGCACAATACCTAATTGCGCTTCAGGTAGAGCGAAACTGGCATTTTCAGAACAGATAATCATATCTGCCGCCAGCGCTAGCTCAAAGCCACCGCCAAACGCATAACCGTTTACTGCCGCGATCACGGGTTTATTTAAGTTGAAAATCTCAGTTAATCCCGCAAAACCGCCCGGGCCAAAATCAGCATCAGGCGCTTCCCCTTCCGCCGCAGATTTTAAATCCCATCCCGCAGAGAAGAAACGTTCTCCAGCACCCGTAATAATGGCCACTCGCAACGTTGGGTCATCACGGAAATTAAGGAAAACTTCCCCCATTTTAAAACTGGTTTTTGCATCAATGGCGTTGGCTTTAGGTCTATCGAGTACAATTTCTAGCACGGCACCATGACGGGTAACTTTTAATGATTCGCTCATAGTTTAAACCTTTAGGTTGTTATTCGATTATTTCAGATGTTTTTTCAGCACCTTACCAGAGCAATTACGAGGTAAACCTTGACGAACTTCCACCAATGAGGGCACTTTGAACTTCGCCATTTTCGTTTCACAGAAAGCGAAAAACTCTTCTTGAGTTAGCGTAGCCCCCTCCTCCAGTACGATAAACGCTTTGATAGCCTCATCACGGATGGCGTCCATCACACCGATAACCGCGACATCCGCAATAACTGGATGGGACGCAATGATGTTCTCAATTTCGCTGCAAGAGACGTTTTCACCGCCGCGTTTGACCATGTTGCTACTACGGTCAACAAAGTAGAAAAATCCATCGTCATCTTGATAAGCAAAATCGCCAGTGTGCATCCACCCTTCACTATCAAAGGTTTTTTCTGTAGCTTCAGGATTGTTGTAATAGGCTTTAAATAAGGTTTTACCCCGCTCGCCTTTTACACATAGCTCGCCAATTTCCCCTGTTTTTAACGGTTGATTATGTTTATCTCGAATTTGAGCTTGATAACCAAATCCAGGGCGTCCAATGGACGGCCAGCGTCGTTCATCCCCAGGTCTATCACCAATCAGCCCAACAATAGTTTCAGTCATGCCATACGAAGTGAGAAACTGCGTCACGGCAAAGCGTTCCATAAACTGCTGCTTTTCTTTATCGCTTAAATTGAGATAGAACATCACTTCCCGTAAACAGTGCGCTTGCTCATTGTCGGCAACCGGTTGACTCATTAAGGTGCGGATCATCATTGGGATCAGCTCCGCCACTGTCGCGCGATGCTTCACAATCTGTTGCCAGAAACGCCGAGCGCTGTATTTCTCAAGGAGAACAAAGGTTGCCCCAGCGGAGAATGCCGCCATAGCCGCTGTGCATTGGCAATCGATATGAAAAGCGGGCATCACCGTCAAATAGACATCATCAGAACGTAATGCACATTGCCAAGAGGAGTAATAACCTGCAAAGCGCAGATTATAGTGGGTGATAATGACCCCTTTTGGTTTAGAGGTCGTCCCAGAGGTGAACAGAATTTCGGCGGTATCATTCACGCTGAGTTCAACCTGCTCCGCCAGCACAATCGATTGTTGAGCTAGTTCAACGGTAAAGTCAGTCATACCTTGCTGCGTTGGTAATTGGGTGTCTGAAATTAAGAAGATATGTTCGAGCGCTGTTGCTTTGTCATCGACAAGAGTTTGGTAAATATCGACAAAATGGGGACGAGTGACAACCAACCGAGGTTGGCAGTTTTGGATGATCCACGCGCTCTCTTCATACTTGAATCGCGCATTGACCGGCACCATGATCGCCCCAATTTTGGCAAGACCAAACCAGCAAAAGAAAAACTCTGGGCAATTATCTAAATGTAACGCAACTTTATCCCCTTTTTGAATGCCATAGCTTAAAAAGAGGTTGGCAGTGCGGTTAATCTGCTGATTCATTTCTAAATAGCTGAATTCACGCACATCACCATCACAGGATTCAAAGATAAGCGCCTTTTTATTACCGTGAGTTTTCGCAAAATCATCCCACATTTGACGCAAATTTTGTTTACCGATTACATCCATTAATTGTTATCCCATCATTTCCCTAATGTCTATTCAGCCCTACAGGAATGATTGAACTGAATAGTCATTGAATTACTCAACAATTTTAGCCAGCCCTTTCTCGACCAGCCCCCTAATATCATTTTCGTTATAACCAATGTTTTGCAGAATATCCGACGTGTCCATGCCGTGAGATGGCATACCACGCCAGATTTGCCCCGGATTATTTTTGAATTTTGGCATCACGTTTGGACCACGACAGGTACGCCCGTCCATGGTTTGCCAACTGGTGATGGATTCACGGGCAATATATTGTGGATTGGTTTCTAATTCTGGAATGGTAAGTACCTTGGCGCTGGCAATATTCAGCTCCGCCAAGCGCGCTAGAACAACATCAATGTCACGCGCACCTAGCCACTCATCTAATTTTTCTTCAACAAGTGGGCCATACGGGCACTCAACACGGTGAATGAGCTGCGTGCCTTCAGGAATTTCTGGTGTACCCAATAAGTGAGCAAGACCAATATCTTTGAAGATTTCTTGGATCTGAGTAATACCCACAATCTCCATTACGATATAACCGTCTTTACAGCTATAAAGCCCACAACCGGCATAATACGGGTCTTTTCCTTTCGTCATGCGTGGGCAAATTTCGCCGCCGTTAAAGTAGTCCATCATGAAATACTGCCCCATACGCAACATCACTTCGTACATGGCAATATCAATGCTTTCGCCTTTACCTGTTTTTTGAACTTTATACAGTGCCGCTAAAGCAGAGGTGGTGGCGGTCATGCCAGAAAAATAGTCTGCGGTATACGGGAATGCCGGCATTGGCTGGTCTTTATCACCGTTTTGAATTAAATAACCGCTGAATGCTTGCGCAATGGTGTTATACGCCGCAAGGTTGGTGTATTGCGGGTCGCCGTATTGTCCGAAGCCTGATAAGTGGGCGATCACCAATTTCGGGTTATGCTCCCACAATAATTCATCGGTGATCCCTCTGCGCGCAAAGGCTGGGCCTTTACTGGCTTCGATAAAAATATCCGTCGTTTCCATCAGTTTAAGGAACGCTTCTCGACCTTCATCTTTAAAGATGTTCAGCGATAGCGCCCGTAGATTGCGGCGAGATAGTTGCGGGTAATTAGGTTGAACACGAATGGTATCAGCCCATGCGACGTTTTCGATCCAAATAACCTCCGCGCCCCATTCTGCGAACATTTGTCCGGCAAATGGGCCTGCAATTTCAATCCCTGAAAATACCACCCTAACCCCAGATAGCGGGCCAAACTCGGGCATTGGTAAATGCTCTGCCATTTTCTCATCTCCTGTGAAACTAAAGTGATCTCCCGAAAATCTCAGGAGATCAATCAACGACTAACCTCGATTAGCGATACTGTTTCAGTACGCTACGACCTAATGTCAGTATTTGCATTTCATCTGAACCGCCTGATACACGATCCACACGCAGGTCGCGCCAGAATCGTGCGATACGGTGTTCACCCGCAATACCCACACCACCGAGGACTTGCATTGCTGAATCCACAACTGCAAATGCTGCGTTTGCACAGAAGTATTTACACATTGCCGCATCACCAGAGGTGATTAAACCGTTGTCACTCTTCCATGCAGTTTCATATAACATGTTGCGCATCGAATTGAGCTTGATCGCCATATGTGCAAATTTTTCTTGAATTAATTGATAACGACCGATGGCTTCACCAAATTGAACACGTTGGTTGGCATAGCGCGCCGCATCTTCAAACGCACACATTGCTGTACCGTAGTTGGTCAATGCCACTAAGAAACGTTCATGGTCAAACTCTTCTTTCACACGGTTAAAGCCGTTGCCTTCACGACCAAACATGTCTTTTTCATCAAGCTCAACGTTGTCGAACGTAATTTCGCAGCAGCTATCCATGCGCAGACCCAGTTTTTCAAGTTTGTTCACCTTGATACCCGGCTTGCTCATGTCTAAGAACCACTCAGTGAAAACAGGTTTATCCGGTGAATCTGCATCGCGGCTCATCACCACGATGTATGGGGTGTACGCACTACTGGTGATAAAGCATTTGCTACCGTTTAAGTACACTTTTCCATTACGGCGAGTGTATGTAGTTTGTAAGCTACCAACGTCAGAACCTGCGCCCGGTTCAGTAATAGCGGAGTTCCACATCTGTTTACCCGTACCACGGAACGCCATGATTTTGTCGATTTGCTCTTGAGTTCCTTCACGCAGAACCGTATTAAAACCACCCGGTAATTGGTATAGAACATAAGTAGGAGCACCAAGGCGACCTAATTCCATCCATACCGCAGCAACCGTAATAAACCCCGCATTTAAGCCACCGTGCTCTTCGGGGATCAGCAGGTTATCGATTTCCATATCCGCTAAGGCTTTTACAAAACGCTCTGGGTATTTGCTTTCGCGGTCACACTCGGCGAAATAGCTTTCCCAGTTCTCACTTGCCATCAGTTCACGGATCCCTGCGACAAACAGTTCCTGCTCATCATTCAATCTAAAATCCATATCAATAACCTCTTCAATGTTGTTTCTGAAATATTGTTTCTAAGTAAAATTGTTTCTGAGTAAATTAATCGTTTTTCCAATGCACTCTTGCATCTTTAATAAAGGAGAGCGTTACCATGATGTTCACGAAAAAAAGTGGGCATCCTCCGGCAATAATCGCTGTTTGAATTGGTTTCAGTCCGCCTAATGCCAGTAAGACAATGCCAATCACGCCGACAAGAACAGACCAACCAATACGCACTAATAACGGTGGCTCCTCTCCATCTTTCACTGCGCGACAAGTCGACATCGCGAGAGTGTATGAACAGGCGTTAATCAGTGTGACAGTGGCGATAAAGCAGAGGATGAAGAAGCCCCAAATTGTTACAGTGCTCAAAGGTAAAGCGGCCCAAGTTTCAATGATGGCTCGTGCAACACCGAACTCTTCAATCAACTTAGGAATGTTAATGACGTTTTTATCAATCAGTTGGAGCGTGTTACTGCCGAGAATGGTCCAAATTAAGGTGGTACCTGCGGTTAAGCCTGCAACCATACCTAAACATAATTCACGAACAGTACGTCCTTTGGAAATGCGTGCGAGGAAAATACACATTTGAATCGCGTAGATAACCCACCAAGCCCAATAGAACACAGTCCAACCTTGAGGGAATCCACCTTTGCCAACGGCATCGGTATAGAACAGCATGCGTGGCATGTACATTAATAATACGCCGACGGAGTCTGTAAAATAGTTAGCGATAAAGCTCGCGCCACTGACGATAAGCACCCATCCAAGCATTAAGAAACTTAAATAGCTGCGTACATCACTGGCGGCTTTCACCCCCTTTTGCAGACCAAATGCTACACACACTGCATTGAGGATGATCCAGCAGAAGATAATGATCGCATCGAGCTGCAAGGTATGTGGAATACCAAACAGATATTGAATACATTCAGTCACCAGCGGTGTTGCCAGACCCAAGCTGGTTCCCATCGCTAAGATCAATGCAACCAAATAGAAGTTGTCGATAATGGTTCCAAACCAGCCATTGGCACGCTTCTCACCCACCAGCGGAGCCAGCGTACTACTTGGGCGGATCACATCCATTTTACGAACAAAGAAAAAGTAAGCGAAAGCAACAGAGAGGAAGCTGTAAGTTGCCCACGGCAGCGGGCCCCAATGGAACAAGCTGTAAGCTAACCCGATACTTTTGGCTTCATTAGAATAAGGTGCAAAATCAAACGGCGGCGATGAAATATAGTAATAAATTTCAATCGATCCCCAGAACAGCACCGCGGCTGAAGTACAAGATGCGAACATCATAAAAATCCAGCCAGCTCGGCTAAATTCTGGTTTTTCATCCCCTAAACGTTTCTTCGCATAAGGTCCGAAAATTAACCAAAACCAACCACCAAACATAATGACCATATACCATTCAAATGCCCATCCCCAGACATTGGTGACATAGCTAAAGACTTGGTTAATCACTTCGTTTGATGCATCAAGATCACGTACTGTTAGCCAGCACAGTAACCCGACAATAATTAATGGTGGGAAAAAAACTTTCGGTTCTATTCCGACCTTTTTATTTTCTTTGCTCATAGGTCTATTCCAATTTATTATTTAATACATAAGTTTTAAAACAATAAATATTTAACATTCATTTAATGACTTCTAAATAAATGCCTCTTAAATATGCCCAATTACTTATTATCAATAGCCAATTAAAGATTAATTAATTTATTTACTATTTGAATCATGTCGGCTCACCAATAACAATTCTGTTATTAAGGTCACAATATTATTCGTGATAAAGATTTGTTATTAACCTTCACGTTAAAAATAAAATAATAAATCAATAAAAACAAAGCAGTAAAATATAATGTTAGGTTAATGTTATTAAACTCATTCAGTATTGGTGATTAGGATAGCAATATTGAACATTAGCTTGCTAACTTGATGATTTTTACAGTATTGGTGAGTAATGTAACAGTATGAATATTTAAACCCGCTTTAATTTAAGGCGTTCAATATTGGTGATGTAGGTTTTATTTTTAAATATCCAGTTCGTGATACTCATATAAATATTAAACCACAACTGTTCCACTTATTTTATTCTAGGAGATGTAATGAATATTATTACATGCTACAAATCTGTTCCTGATGAACAAGATATTGTTGTTAATAGCTCAGATGGTTCTTTAGATTTTTCTCGCGCTGACACTAAAATTAGTCAATATGATTTAAATGCCATTGAAGCTGCTAATCAAATAAAAGCGCAGCAACCAGAAAGTAAAGTTATTGCGTTAAGTATTGGTGGCAAAGCACTGACTAACATGAAAGGTCGTAAAGACGTTTTATCCCGTGGTCCCGATGAATTAGTCGTAGTGGTTGAAGACCAATTCGAATATGCCCTGCCACATCAGAGTGCTATTGCTCTTAGTGCCGCAGCCAAAAAAGTCGGCTTTGATTTGATTCTGTGCGGTGATGGCTCCGCTGACCTCAACGCCCAGCAAGTCAGTATTTTAATGGGAGAAGAGCTGCAAGTTCCTGCTATTAATGGGGTCAAAAAAATCCTCTCTATTGCACCAGATACCATTGTTGTTGAACGTGAGCTCGAAGACGAAATCGAAACGTTATCCATTCCACTACCTGCGGTTATTGCAGTGACTTCAGACATTAACGTCCCTGTTATTCCATCGATGAAAGCCATTTTAGGTGCAGCGAAAAAGCCTGTTCAAGCATGGACGGCTGCTGATATCGGTCTTGGTGATGTCGCGGCGTTATCGACTCAGTCGATTGCTGCACCAAAACAAAAAGTTCGTCAACGCATCATTATTGAAGGCGATGGCGATGACCAAGTTGCACAGTTCACTGAACACTTAAGAAAAATCATTAAATAATAGGGGGAGTTATGAGCAAATTATCAACCGTTTGGGTACTGAGTGACATGGCTTCTCGCTTACCTGAACTGATCGGCGGCGCACAGACTCTTGGTGAACATGTCAACGTTATCGCATTGGATGACGCGCAAACCACGCAAGCTTTTCAACTCGGTGCGAACCAAGTTATTCAATTATCCGGCAAACCTGATGACCGTATTATCGAAGATTATGCAGATACCGTCGTCAATGTGATCAAGCAACATGGTGATACCGGACTGCTGTTATTGCCAAACACACGCCGTGGAAAACTATTGGCGGCACGTTTAGGCGCAAGACTACAAGCCGCTGTATCGAATGATGCTACCACTGTCGTCATCGAAGATAACAAGCCCGTTATCAAGCACATGGTCTATGGCGGTTTGGCGTTCGGCAGTGAAACATTAAGCAGCTCATTTTCCATTGCCACAGTGGCGACTGGGACTTTTGATGCCGCGTCAAGTAATGCATCACTTAGCGGTACAGCCCAAGTTGCACAATGGGTCGAACCAAAACAGTCAATCGAATCAAAACAACCTGTTGTACGTACCTCGGTTCAGCAAAAAGCAGGTAACTCTGTTGAGTTAGACAAAGCGCGCCTTGTGGTCAGTGTGGGTCGAGGCATCGGTAGCCAAGAAAATATTGCCATTGCTAAAGCATTAGCGGATTCCATTGGTGCTGAAATTGCGTGTTCCCGCCCTGTGGCTGAAAACGAAAAATGGATGGAGCATGAACGCTATGTAGGTATTTCCAACCTGATGATCAAACCTGAACTGTATCTGGCAGTCGGTATTTCAGGGCAGATCCAACACATGGTTGGCGCTAATGGCGCTCAAACAATCGTTGCCATCAACAAAGACAAAAATGCCCCTATCTTCCAATTTGCAGACTACGGGATTGTTGGGGATCTCTTTAAAATTCTTCCAGCACTGACTCAGCAACTGGCCAAATAAACATCCTAAGTAGTGGGGGAACTCCCTCACTACCGCATTAAGTTTGGAGACACTATGTCCGATGATATTTTTGATGCAATCATAGTAGGAGCTGGTCTGGCTGGCTCAGTTGCTGCACTGGTACTTGCCCGTGAAGGTGCTCAAGTTCTCCTAATTGAAAGAGGAAACTATGCGGGCGGCAAAAACGTAACAGGTGGGCGCATGTATGCTCACAGTTTAGAGCGGATCATTCCTGGGTTTACCAAAGAAGCGCCTATTGAGCGCATGATCACCCACGAAAAGCTCTCTTTTATGACCGAAACCGGTGCAATGACGGTGGATTACCAAAATGGTGACCCGCAAAAACCCGAAGAAACCTCATGGTCCATCCTGCGTGGAAAACTGGATCCATGGTTGGCTGAACAAGCTGAAAATGCAGGCGCACAATGCATCACTGGGATCCGCGTTGATAAGCTGGTCGAACGTGATGGCAAAGTCGTTGGCGTCGAAGCTGACGGTGATGTACTCGAAGCCAAAGTGGTGATCCTAGCCGACGGCGTAAATTCCCTTCTAGCAGAACAATTGGGCATGACAAAACGCGTCAGTGCCGAGCACGTCGCTGTCGGCGTCAAAGAACTGATTGAGCTGCCAAAAGACGTTTTACAAAACCGCTTCAACCTCCAAGGTAATGAGGGCGTTGCGTGGCTATTTGCAGGCTCGCCAAC
This sequence comes from Providencia sp. wls1914, assembly GCF_009706645.1. Classification (NCBI taxonomy): domain Bacteria; kingdom Pseudomonadati; phylum Pseudomonadota; class Gammaproteobacteria; order Enterobacterales; family Morganellaceae; genus Providencia; species Providencia sp. wls1914. Next base: position 83,407 of record NZ_WLUN01000017.1, on the reverse strand, counting down.
CGATGGACTGATGGGCGGTGGTTTCCTTTATACCAACGAAGATACGATTTCGTTAGGGCTGGTGTGTGGTCTACACCACATTAAAGATGCCAAAAAATCCGTTCCACAAATGCTCGAAGATTTTAAACAGCACCCTGCTGTCGCACCATTAATTGAAGGCGGAAAAATGATTGAGTACGCCGCCCATGTGGTGCCTGAAGCGGGTTTAAAAATGCAATCTGAACTGGTTCGGGATGGTGTTCTTGTTGCTGGGGATGCAGCAGGTATGTGCATGAACTTAGGCTTTACCATTCGCGGTATGGATTTAGCCGTCGCCTCAGGTGAAGCCGCAGCTCAAGCTGTACTCAGCGCAATGAAAAAAGAGGACTTTAGCAAGCAAGGCCTAAGCGAATACCTCACCTTGCTGGAACAAGGCCCACTGCGCGATATGAAAGCCTACCAAAGAATGCCTGAATTCTTAGATAACCCGCGCATGTTTACCGCATACCCGGAGATGGCACTTGGTATTGCCAAAAAACTGTTCACCATCTCAGATGAAGCCCCAGTGCCTCTGCGCAAAACCATGCTGCAACATGCGAAAAAAGTCGGCTTTATGAACCTAATTAAAGACGGAATTAAAGGAGTGAGAGCGATATGAGTGCTCCCGTAAACGTTGATGTCAAACTCGGTATTAACAAATTTAATGTCGATGAAGAGATCCCCCATATCGTTATCAAAGAGCAACCTGATATGGCGGTACTCGAAATATTAACCAAAGCCTGCCCAGCAGGTTTGTATAAAAAACAAGATGATGGCTCGGTACGTTTTGATTATGCCGGCTGTCTTGAATGTGGGACATGCCGCATTCTGGGTCTTGGTAGCGCACTGGAAAAATGGGAATATCCACGCGGTACCTTCGGTATTGAGTTTCGATACGGCTGATATAGCTAGCGCTTACTCTCGAAGCGAAGTTATCCCATAAAGTTATGTTGCTTCGAGAGCTTTTTTTTATTTTATTGCGCTAATGCAGGTAACGACTATGCAACCTAAAAGCTTTGATGACATCCAGTTTTCCTCAGTCCACCGCCGCATTATGTTGTGGGGCAGCGGTGGGCCTTTTCTTGACGGTTACGTATTAGTCCTCATTGGCGTTGCCTTAGAGCAGCTCACTCCAGTACTTAATTTAAGTAATGAGTGGATTGGTTTACTCGGTGCGGCCACGTTAGCGGGGCTGTTTATCGGTACCTCTTTATTTGGCTATATCTGCGACCAAGTCGGTCGCCGTAAAATGTTCCTGATTGATATTGTGGCCATTGGTGCAATCTCCGTCGCCACGATGTTTGTTTCAACGCCTTTACAGCTTCTGCTAATGCGCTTTTTAATTGGCATTGTCATCGGGGCTGACTACCCGATAGCCACGTCGATGATCACCGAGTTCTCTAATACTAAACAGCGCGCTTTTGCTGTCGGGTTTATTGCGGCAATGTGGTACGTCGGCGCCACTTGCGCCAACCTTGTGGGTTATGCTTTATATGATATTGAAGGTGGCTGGCGCTGGATGCTCGGTAGTGCCGTAATCCCCTGCATCGTGATTTTAATCGGTCGCTTTGATTTACCTGAATCGCCACTTTGGCTGATCCGCAAAGGCCGACATCAAGAATGCCAAAAGATGATGACCAAATTATTTGGTCAACCTGTGGTATTTGAGGCAGAAGAACAAAAGAAAACCCGCTTTATCGATATTTTTACCAAACGACACTTCTCCTTTGTCTTATTCACCGCGACGATTTGGACTTGCCAAGTGATCCCTATGTTTGCCATTTACACATTTGGCCCACAAATTGTCGGGGAACTTGGTTGGGATCAAGGGAAAAATGCCGCGCTCGGCAATGTCGTCATTAGCCTATTCTTTATGCTCGGCTGTTTACCTGCAATGTATTGGCTCAACCGAATGGGCAGAAGGCCATTACTGATAGGCAGCTTTGCGATTATGACCTGCGCACTGGCGATCCTCGGTTTATTCTCCAACCTAGGGATCTGCTTGGTGATCATTATGTTCGGTATCTACGCTTTTTTTTCTGGCGGGCCAGGGATATTACAATGGCTATATCCGAACGAACTTTTCCCGACCGATATTCGCGCTTCCGCTGTTGGCGTGATTATGTCCATAAGCCGCATCGGAACCATTTTTTCAACGTGGGCACTGCCTGTCTTTATTCACGAATATGGCATTAGCCATGTGGTACTCATGGGGGCAGGCGTTTCGTTAGTTGGCTTAGTGGTTTCTATCCTATTTGCGCCAGAAACCAAAGGGTTAACTCTAGCGCAAACCTCCAAGATGAGCATAGTGAAAAGAAAATAGCCTTTTGTTAGTTATTACGATTAATCAAGCAGAAAAAGACATGCTATTTATTCTTGTTCACACGAACATGAATGTAAAAGAGTATTCTTTGTAGAAAACAGGTAAATAGACAACGCCTCCCTATTTTGAATAAAAATACCCAGCTGATTAATTAAAATCAGCCATTAAAAACAAAATATAATACTATTTGATTTCTCTTGATTTACGTTTTATTTCCTCATGAAAAAAATAACCCCGCCCGATAAATAGTTGATAAATGCGATGAAATTCACATTTCTAGGGTTATCCATTAAAAAATGATCAACAAAACAGCATCTTTTAGATTAATATATTTCAATATCGTTAGATTTTAATCATTCATGCAATTATTTACGCAATAACACGTTAATTTTAAACTTCAATTTCTGATAATCTATATAACTTATTAAAGTCGCAATTTTAACCAAAAAGATCTCATTAGGTAGATTTTCTCTATTTTGATTCTTGCAACTCTTCTATCTTTAGCTTTCATACGTTCTAAAACCAGATTATTTAAATATAACCTTTAGATTTAATTATTAATACTTTCACCTTTCTAATTAATAAAATATAAATCAAGGAGTAAAAATGCATAAAATAATAATAGATTGTGATCCTGGAGTTGATGATGCAGTGGCTATTTTTCTCGCTATGGCATCACCTGAAATAGAAATAATCGGGATAACGACAGTCGCTGGGAATGTAGAGTTAGAAAAGGTTCACTGTAATGCAAAAAAATTACTGACATTAGCGAATAGGTTAGATATTCCTCTCGCTAAAGGCTGTGATCGTCCATTAATGAGCAAAACCGGAAATAAAACTAATGTTCATGGTTCAGATGGGCTAGCTGGGGTACTCCTACCTGAATCTGAGCACCACAATGATTCTGGTCACGCGGTAGATTTTATTATTGATTCTGTCATGTCAAATCCTGGTGAAATAACATTATGCACAATAGCCTCCCTCACCAATATTGCTTTAGCTATCATTAAAGAACCAAAATTAGTTGATAATGTAAAAGATATTGTTGTCATGGGGGGCGCTGCATTTACACAAGGAAATATAACACCAGCCGCTGAGTTTAATTTTTATGTCGATCCTCATGCTGCTCATATTGTTTTTGATAGTGCGCGGCATATCACTATGCTTGGTTTGGATGTAACAAGCAAAGCTGATATAAGAGCGGGTTTGTGTACTGCTTTGGAAAAAGGGGGTGTTATTGCTCAGACCGTGGCAGAAATGTGCCGAAGATATGCCGAATTTGATCCTTTCCTTCATGACCCCTGCGTTATTGCCTACCTAATTCACCCTGAAATTTTTTCAGGTGTTGAGGGTTCAATCACTATTGAATATGAGTCCAAAAGATTATTTGGCCATAGTTTTGCTACCACACCTAATGTTACTCATCACGGTTTAGAAACGATGAATTGTAAAATTATTACTGATGTCGATGCATCGAAATTGATGTCTTTAATTGCAGAGCGTATTTTAACTCTTTGAGATAAAGCTTACCTCAACAAGGTAAATACTCAGAATCTCTGATACGCATCTATTGAAATAATAATTTTTACATCACGATTGTATTTTGGCATAAAAAGCCCCCCAGCAATTGGTTATTCAACTATTGGGGGTCACTTCATCGAGTGACGCTTTTTTACTTTCCGTAAACTAAAAAATTCATCTGGCTAGATTTCAGCTTCTGTCGGTTCTTTAGAGATTAATTCAACTTTATCGCTTATTAAAAATTGAATACCCGTAAGATCATTTCCATAAACATCTCTCAATTCCCATTCTTTTTTTAAAAAATGGCCGCTTAATAAGGAATCTATCCGAGCTAAATCAACTTTTATTTTTTCATTAGAATCAATATTGAGTTTTGTCTGTAATTTATAGCGAAGAAATTCCAGCATAATAATGCTTGCATTACATATCGCATATTGGTTTATTAACGCCAAATTCCCACCAATGATATAACATTCCCAGTTATGGTGAACATCAACAATCGCATCTAATTCACTATTTTCATATAATGGCATGACGCCATAAAACATCTGAAGAAGAAAAAGAATTTCACACTCAACTAGGCAATCATCCGAAGATGAAAAACTCGGGAGCTTATCTCTAATTAACTGAATATAAGCACAAGCTTGTTGAAATTGATCTAGGCTTAAATTTGTTTCAACACCATAAAACTGTGTTGAACGGCTATACGTATGGGTTAACTGATATTTCATAATATAATCATTTGGGATTGATGCTTTTCAATACTCTTGAAAAATAAATAACATGTTTTCCAAAATACAAATCGCAATTTTAAATTAATTAAAAACCGTATCTTTATAAGAGCATCTAATTCAATATCAATTGTTTAAAACAAAGAAACAACATCAATTATTACACATACAAAAAAGATAGCGCCATGAATTAAAATTCAATAATAAAAACCACTCCATGAAAATCAAAAATAGACTCATTATTAATAAATCAAAATTGATTATAGACCAACATTTTATTAATGATAATATTTTTTCAATTAAACAAATAAAAAATCAATTATATTTATTTTTATATTAAAAATTGATTTTCTTTTTTAGATGGGGAGCAAATGAAAAATAACATTGATAGTTTAAATATAACCATATTTAAACTATCAATTTCAGACTAATGAAAGAACGTTGGCGAGCAAGAAAAATAATTATTTCATCTTTACGGCATAATTACTTTCCAAGTCATCATCACCGCACTGCATAAAATCAGCAGTAACGTAATATATTGGAAAGTCCGTTCAGACAATTTCACCAGTAAATATTTTGCCAGCGGCATCACTAACAGTGCCCCTGCACACAAAATTAATGCCAGTTTTAAATCCGTGTGACCATCTTGCGCATAAGCTAGCGCCGAAGAGCCTGATAACACGGTCGTCACCACAATCGATGTACCAATGGCTTGCTTGATATTTAAATCCATATAACGCAATAACATTGGCAGAACCACGACTCCGCCGCCAACCCCTGTTGCACCTAATACTATCCCCGCCAATACCGCTGGGATTGCCATCGCTTTCAATTGATTTTCTTTCACGGCAACTTTTTTACGCGGATTAGCAAAAAACATCCGTTGAATAAATAAATACAATGAAAAAATAATGGCAGCGGAGACCAACACATTAATGCCCCACTCCACCTGTTTTTCATAAGCAGGGATACTGCCTAGCCACGTCACAAACAGGCTGGATAAAAACGTACTTGGCAACATAATCGCCAAAACTATCAATGCCCCTTTTAGTGGAATATTGCCTAAGCGAAAATGCATGTATGACGAAGAGACCTTCATCAACATAGAGAGAAAGTTAGCAGTTGCCACTGCGGCTAAGGCATTAAGCCCAAAAAAGTAAGTCAGTATGGGTAAAACAATCACACCGCCGCCCACACCGGTTGTGCTTATAATCAAGCCAATCAGTGCGCCGATGGCTAACTCTGTGACAATCATGGTGGTTTATCCTGCCTGAGTAACGGCTTGTCGACCTTTTTGCAATGCGATGTCTGCATCTTCATTGGCAAGGGTTAAATATTTGAAAAATAGCGTATCGAATATCACCATCTGCAACACTTGAGGCGTGATCACTCCCAGCTGAGAGTGTTGTTCATCATAGTAATATGGCAGCGTTAAATCCGCGAGACGCGCCGCATCATCTTGCCCAAAGCGCGTTAAAGCAATCGTCGTACAGCCATTTTCATGTGCCGACTTCAGCATTCGGTTAATTTCTGGCGTATTGCCCCTTGCTGTCACGGCGATGGCGAGATCCCCTTCACCTAAATTTGCTGAATAGCTCAGTTGCACATGTAAGTCAGGGCTAAATAACGCCGATTTATTAACGCGAATAAGTTTATGGAAAATATCATTCGCCACAATCGCTGACGAGCCAATACCAAATAGCACAATGCGCTTGGCTTCAACCAATTTTTGCGCGACGGCATCAACTGCGGCGGGCTCTAACAGTTCTAAGGATTTTTCAATGGCGCTAATAAATAACTGCCCAGATTTAGCGATAATCTGAGCCGTATCATCATTACGGCTCAGATTGCCATACAAACTTTCCGCTTTGTGTTGCTTCTCGTCAGATAAATAATCGACTTTAAATTCAGGATAGCCACGGTAACCCATTTGCCTTGCAAAACGAATGACGGATGCACTGCTCACGCCAGCCTCACGAGCCAATTCAGCGGCATTCATTGCCACAAGGCTATCGCGATATTCCAGCAAAAACTTTGCAATACGCTGCTCTGTGCCTTTGCCTCTCGTCAATAAGCTTTCCAATTTTACTGTCAGTGCTGACATGGCTATACCTTCTTATTATTTTTCTGGATCGTTGAAGCCTATTATCATACTGGCAATGAAACCGACAATCCATGCGCCTGCTACCGCAATCAGAAAATCCAGAATTTGCCCATCACCCACCAGCGGAATTAAGGATAAACCCGCGGTACCAAATGGAATGATAATACCCACATGGAAGAACGCCATCAGCGCACCGCCCGCGGCCCCACCGATACAGCCTGCAATAAACGGTTTACCCAGCGGTAAGGAAACCCCGAACAGTAATGGCTCACCCACACCGAAGATACCGACGGGTAATGCCCCCACTAAGGTTTTCTTTAAACGCTGATTCTTGGTTTTCAGGAACACCCAGAAACATGAACCGACTTGTCCCATTCCGCCCATGGCTAAGATCGGGAATAAATAGTTCAAACCAAAAGTTTGTAGGATTTCCGCGTGAATGGGGATCAAACCTTGGTGCAGACCAGTTAATAATAAGAACAGGAAGCTGCCACCTAAGATACCGCCCGTTGCGACTGCCCCGCCGCCACTACTCAGCAACGCCACAGAAACCCCTTGCGCCAACACTTGGTTCAGATAATGACCCGCAGGTTGGAAGACGACTAACGCCACCATTGCTGAGACTAAAATCGTCACAAATGGCGTCACAATCAGATCCAAACTCTCTTTGATGATACCTCTAAACCACACTTCAAATTTAGAGGAGAACACCACCACCATCAGCACCGCGAAAATTCCGCCGCTATTTGGTTGGAGTTTTTCACCAAATAAGGTGATATCGGCCAAGCCTGGCATCGCTAAAAGCCCTGCCATCACCGCACCTATTGATGTAGATGCGCCTAACTCTTTCGCGGTATTTACCCCAATCATGATAGATAAATAAGTAAACACGGCGCTACCGATCAGCTTTAATAACTTAAACAGCTCTGGGAACTGCTCAACCACTCCCGGCGCCACTAAACGCACAATATTAATCAGCCCCATAATTAGACCGCAACCAATTAGCGCAGGAATGGTTGGGACAAAAATTGCGGCTAATGTATTCAGCATACGGCGGATAGAGAACGATTTTTTCTCTGGCGCTGATGGCGTACTTTCATCATTCGCTACACCGCTGTTTTGCATTCTTTTATTCATCACAGAGAAGACTTTCGCTGCCGTCCCCATGCCCACAATCACTTGCTGTTGTTCACCGTTAAAGACAACGCCCTTCACGCCTTCCACTTGCTTGAGTGCATCTGCATCAAATTTACTATTATCTTTTAAAACCAGACGGATACGCGTCATACAGTGGGTTAAGGTACCCACGTTTTCAAACCCGCCCGCATATTTTTCTATTTCTCTGGCGAGCACTTCCAGATGTTCTATCTTATTAGCCATAGGATTTCCCCGGTGTCGACTGAGTTATGACTCTGTTTATGTTATGTTTTACGCTATTCACTGTGACTGTTTAGCATCGAATCCAAGCTGGTATTCGGGTTGCGCTGAACAATCTCTGTCGCTTGTTGTGCAGTAATATTCAATTCATTCATTAAAATGGCACGACGCGGGTGGTAATCCACTTGCTTCAATAATGCTGCTGCAGTGTCTACATCAATCCCGCACACTTCCCCTACAATACGTTCAGCACGACGCAGTAATTTAATATTACTCGCCATCACATCGACCATTAAATTGGTATGAATTCGCCCTAAGCGCCCCATGACACAGGTGCTTAGCATGCCTAAAATCATTTTCTGTGCAGTCCCGCTTTTCATGCGCGTGGAGCCAGAAAGTACTTCCGCCCCCACATCCGGCGCAATGGCATACTGCGCTAAATCACTGAGCAAACCGTGTCCACGGGTGGTTACCCCCACGGTTAATGCCCCGATTTGATTACCATATTCAATCGCAGCTAGGGTAAATGGCGTTCGTCCACTTGCCGCAATGCCGATAATCACATCTTTTTCCGTTGCGCCGCGTACCTGTAGCTCTTTCACCGACGCTTCCGTTGAGTCTTCAATATTTTCAACGGCTTTCAACATAGCTGAATGACCGCCCGCAATAATCGATTGCACCATTTCTGGCGATGTACCAAATGTTGGTGGGCACTCTGCACTGTCTAATACCGCCAGTCGCCCACTGGTGCCAGCGCCTACATAAAAGATCCGCCCGCCTTGTTTTAAACGATCCGCAATCACATCTACCACATTGGCGAGTTCCGGCAGCACAGACTGCAATGCCGTTGCGACCGTGCTATCAGCCTGATTGATCACCGTTAACATCGATAAGGTATCTAAGCGAGAAAACTGCAATGTGTCCTGGTTAAGTTCATTGTTCAAACAATCACTAAGCGTATTTTCGGTTACTGACATGGCACACCTCAACTGAAACTATATTTCATTAAAAAATACTATCTATGAATTTTAATTTCAATCCTAATCATAACAAGTTATTCACTTGTGATGATTTACGTGACTGGTCTCACAACAACAACATGAAAAAGTGTGAAAGAACCGGTGGCAACGTTATAAACCGTTTAAGGCTACCACCGGATGAGGGTTATTTGACGAGCTTACAGCTTCCGAAAGCGGAAGGGATATGGAAGTCTGGCTTCACTGAATCTGGCTTGATCCAACTGATCCACTTACGCACTTGCTTAGGCTCACCAGCACTAAACTCGCCGCGCAGAATGGCGCACATCAAGGTTTTCTTGTCATTATCTTGCCAAAGATTCAGTTTAGTGAATTCATCCAGATCGATTTTCCCCGTTAACACATAACCTTCAGGGGTAATTTGCCCAACCGTTTTCAGTGTTTGCCAATTCCAGCTTGGATCCACTTCGCGGTAAAAATTGGCTTTCGCATCAAATGTACGACCTGATGGATCCATTTCAGCCGTGTAATAAGGTTTTAATTCAGGGCTGGTTGCAAAGAATAATTCCACGCGATCTGAGCCCAATACCGCCTGATCTTTATCAGCGTCTTTGCCTAGCTGAATGTCTTTATCATCCGCAATAAAGCGAAAATAGAGCGCATTATCGCTCCATAATGCACGGAAATCGGTTTTTGGTGGTGTCTCATTTTCCCACGGATAGATAAAGTCAGTGAGCACTTCAGCCTGCTCCCAAACCGCTGCTTTTTGAGCATCTTCAAGGGAATTAATCTGCACAGTATGATGAATGGGGTACTCTTTTGCCGCTACACTGGCGGTCACTAACAAGGTTGTTGCTGCAAATAGGGTGGTTAATTTCATGCCTTGCCTCACTTTATCGGTTTTATAATGTGCGAATAACATCATGGTGTTTTTTATAACGGAATCGTTATGACAGTATTCTTTACAACCACAAAGAAATTAAATTTCATAACATATAACGAATATAGAATTAAAATTTCACCAAGAGCAAGGCATGTTCAATAAAAACCCTCACATTGTGAAGAGGCTCACTGTTTATAATTTCACTATTCTGACCTTAAATTTAAGGCTAACTTTTCACGAATCGCATCGATAACCACTCTTATTTTTAGCGGTAGAAAGGACGTTGCGACCCACACGACAGAAATTGGGTAACGAACACTTTGATAGTCAGATAAAACCTCAACAAGCTGCCCCGAGTCTATTTTTTCTTGCACCAACCACTGTGGTAAATACGCAATTCCCGCCCCTTGAATTGCCGCCAACATAATTGTTTGCATATCGTCCATAACCAATTTACTGGTGGGTAAATAGCGGTGCTCTTGCTGAGCTCTGTCATACACTTGCCAAGGCAAAATGTGTCCGCCTTGTGTGTAGGCTATAAGTTGATGCTTTTCTAATTCTGAAAGTGCTGTCGGCGTACCATTTGCCGTTAAATAATCGGGGGAGGCACAAAAAATCATTTTATGGTGGCCAATTTCATGTGCAATCAATTGGTTTGAATCAGCCAGTTGCCCCACTCGCACTGCAACATGAACCCCTTCTTGCTGTAAATCCACATTCCGGTCATTCAATAACGTCTCAATTTCCAATTTAGGGTAAAGGCTCATTAACTCAATCAGCAGCGGGACAACATATAAGTTTCCCAATAGCCGAGGCGCGGTAATACAGACTTTCCCTTCAACATTACGTTTGCCACTTTCCAAGAAATTTGACGCTTCTTGCAGAGAATTCAGCGCATGACTCGCATATTCATAAAGTACCATTCCATCATCTGTTAATGTTTGCTGACGGGTAGTCCGCTGAAACAATGAAACGCCTAGGCTATTTTCTAAACGCGAAATACTTTTGCTCACTGCTGAACGCGTTACATGTAGCCGTTCAGATGCCGCGGTAAAATTTCCGCTTTCAACCACAGCAATAAAAATAGGTAAACAGTTCAAATCTAACTTGTTCATATTGGTGCTCGATTGGAAACAATATAAGGAAAGAATATCACTCATTGTCAACTTATCAAGCCAGATATACTGGCCACATCCTAAGTTGATAAGGAACAATTCGATGAAAATTTTAGTTATCAAATCCAGTATTAACGGCGCACAATCGCAAACCAATACCTTAATTCAGCAATATCTGGATGAACGTAAAGCCCAAGGCTATCAAGACTGTGTTATCGAACGTGATGTGGCGGAAAACCCATTACCCGTTCTCAATCAAGCCCGTTTCGCAGCATTAAGAGGCGCGGAAATTAGCAATCCTGATTTAAAAAATACAGCAGAGCTTTCTGACCAACTGATTGCAGAGCTTAAAGAGAGTGACTTACTTCTCCTTGGTGCGCCAATGTACAATCTCAATGTACCAACTGAATTGAAAAATTGGTTTGATTTAGTAGTTCGTGCTAGAGAAACTTTTCGCTATACCGAAACCTACCCACTGGGGTTAGTAGAAAATGTCAAAGCGCTGGTGTTTAGTGCTCGAGGCGGCATTCATTATGGGCAAGAGACCGATGCAATTACCCCTTATTTAAACTCTGTATTAGGGTTAATGGGTATTAATGATGTTCAGTTTGTCTATGCAGAAGGTTTAGATATGAAACCCGAAGGTTATGAGGCAGGACTCACCAAAGCTCAACAACAATTAATGCTTCTCATTCATCATTAAGTTTCATAATTAAATAAATCCCCACTCTACATTATTTAATCCGTGGGGATTTTGTTTTCATTTAATTAACGAAAAATACTTACTTACAACTGTTAATTTTCATCTAATGTATTGTATTAATTAAAATTTGAATAGTTTATTTCTTTATAAAAACAAACGACACCGCAATACTGCACACCATAAAAACTCTCATATTGAGTAATCAAAAGAGCAAAATGAAAGCAAATATTATATATTGTATCATTTTGTTTCATTTCAGGATTAATAAATAGATTTTATTTATTGATCTGCGTCATTATCAAAAAATTATTTTATTTAACTTAAAATTTAACTCATAAAAAGAGTAATTTACTAGCCGATATTCTAGGTTTTTTATTTCATTTGAATGTAACATTATATTTCATCATATTTTGAGTATTTACATCATTATTTAACCTATCTACAATTCGCCTCGTTTTGAAATCATCCAATTATACAACTCATATTTAACCAACCTAGGTAATTAACTAATTATCAATATAATGAAACTAAATGAAAAAATAGGAATATTTATTAGAAATGCAAGGATAAGCAAAGGATTATCTGAAAAAGAATTAGCATCATTAATATCAATCAGTCAGCAACAAATATCAAGATATGAAAGAGGAATATCGACATTAAGTATTGAAAATATTTTAAGACTTTTAAATGTATTAAACATCCCCTTCGATGAATTCAGTAGCAAGGTAATAAAGCCAGAACAAAATAGACTTTTCAATTTGCTAATTGATGAGCTAGAAACAGACGGTGTAATTCATGTAGGCAATCTCAAAAATACATAAATGTATTTTTCGGAGTGCATGCTTTATTTTGAATGCAAGCACCAAACAAGAAATAAACCCTTTTAAAATTTTATCTAATGGAAAGTAATATAATGAAACTTAAGTTAATCGCTATCGCATTACCTATCTCTCTAGCTTTATCTGCAAATGTATTTGCAGCAGAAGAAGCTCCTAGTGCTCCAGAAGAATTAACTCCTGTGACTGTTGGCGGTGGTATTGTTAATTTTACTGGTACAATTGTGAACACACCTTGTGTTATTGATAACGACGATGCTTCACAAACAGTTAATTTAGGTCAATACCGCCAAGATGGTTTTGATGGCAAAGATTCGGTGTCATCACCTGTTGGTTTTGATATTAAATTAACCGGATGTGCAACTGAAACATTTAAAAACGCCTCTCTGACTTTTGATGGTACTACCATTCTTAACGAAGAAAAAATCCTTGCTCCAGTAGCATCTCAAAGTGGGCAAACAACCGCAACTGGCGTGGGTATCCAAATTTTACAAAACAACAAGTTAGTAACTGTTAATGGCTCAAAAGCAACGGATGCTATTAAGCTGAATGAAGGTGACAGTACATTACGCTTCCAAGCACAGTACATCGCATTAGCAAATGAAGTGACTGCGGGTTCTGCTAACGCATCTGCCAAGTTCACGATTACTTATCAGTAATAATTCTGTCTTTGCACCCGTGTCATAGCGGGTGCGCATTATTTATATCCGGAGTTTTTATGTTTTCGTTACCTAAAGCAAGTCATTATTATCAATGGCTGGTTTCACTATTCTATTTTGGTTTTTCTTCACTTTGTTTAGCGGGTGGAATTACACTTGATAGTACCCGAATTATTTACCCGCAAGAAAGTAAGCAAATTACTACCAGTATTCGAAATACCTCAGATAAATCAGCTTTTCTAGTTCAAACTTGGATTGAGGATTCCAAAGGAAATAAAACAAGCGATTTTATTTCCACGCCACCTTTATTTACTAGTGCACCAAGAAATGAAAATACCATTCGACTAGTTTATGTGGGTGAAAAATTAGCGAAAGATAAAGAATCTCTATTTTATTTTAATGTAAAAGCCATTCCATCCATTGATCGAAATGAATTAGCTGATAAGAATGCATTAATCCTTGCCGCTGTAACTCGAGTTAAACTTTTTATTAGACCCAAAGGATTAAAAATCACACCAAAGGAAGCTGAAAACCTTATCCGATTTAGCAAGATTGATAACCAGAAAATTAAAATATCAAATCCATCGCCGTATTACATGACCTTAACTGACCTTCGTTCAGGAAATAATGAATTACCATCAACGATGATCGCGCCATTTAGTCATATTGAGGTTAATGCACCAGCAGGATTTGACACCAGTAAACTGATGTTTAGTTCAATTAATGACTTTGGTGGGATCACTTCGCCAAAACCAGCCATTTTCAATTAAGAATTGATCTATTTTATTTCAAATGGAAATAAGGTTTTCTATGTTCGTTTCACTAAAAAAATACAAAAAAATCATCAATAACCATTTGAGCACCTCATACTTATTTATCTGCCTTTTTGTAATACAAAGCACTCATGCCCAAGAGGGAGAAAATTACTATTTTCCACCTTCTTTGATCTCTATCGATTCAGATCATATTGCTGATTTAAGTACTTTCGAAAGCCAAGGTTCACAATTACCCGGAACCTATGACGTTGATGTTTCATTGAATGGCAATCTCAAGTACAGAAGAAATATTATCTTTGTCAAAGCACAAGATTGCCAAAAACAAGATGACCAATTACCTAAATTCGTAGCAGACCAAACAGGGTTAATTCCACTGTTAACGCCACATGAACTGGCTGAGCTGGGAGTCAATATTGATAACCTTCCATTGCTGCAATCAGACAACCATCAATGTATTCCTCTGGCGCAATTGATCCCTAATGCGAGCACTGAATTTGATTTTCCGAAAATGAAATTAAACATCAGTATTCCGCAGATAGCGTTAAATAATTTAGCCAAAGATGAAATTCCAACTAACCAATGGGATGAAGGAATTAATGCACTATTTACCAGCTATACATTAGGTGTCACAGATAACCAATATCAGCACGATTTTAGTAAAAACATCTACTTGAATCTAAGAAATGGCGTCAATTTAGGGAGCTGGAGATACCGTGATAACCGTACATGGACCAGCTATAAAAGCAAACATAATCAAGAAAATAATTGGCAACATCTCAACAGCTATGTCGAGCGAGGGATCATCCCTTGGCGAAGCCGCTTAGTATTAGGGGACAGTTCAACCAATAACACAGTTTTCGATTCACTGACGTTTCGCGGCGCACAATTACGAACAGACGAAAGTATGTATCCGTCTAGTCAACAGGGGTTTTCGCCGATTATCCGCGGTGTGGCAAACAGCAATGCGACCATTGAAATTCGCCAGAATGATTATTTAATCTACCAAGCTAATGTGGCACCTGGTGAGTTTGCGATTACCGACTTAAACGCCATGAGCTCGAGTGGTGACTTGCAAGTCAGTATTCTTGAAGCTAACGGCG
This sequence comes from Providencia sp. wls1914, assembly GCF_009706645.1. Classification (NCBI taxonomy): domain Bacteria; kingdom Pseudomonadati; phylum Pseudomonadota; class Gammaproteobacteria; order Enterobacterales; family Morganellaceae; genus Providencia; species Providencia sp. wls1914. The sequence goes on along the minus strand of NZ_WLUN01000017.1, from coordinate 68,284 downwards.
ATATTCAATCATTTATCGTGCCCTATTCCTCTGTTCCCGTGTTATTACGAGAAGGTCGAATGAGTTATAGCCTAACTGCTGGTGAGTTTCGCTCAGATAACAGCCACTATGATACGACTCAATTTGGAGAAACAACGCTTATCTGGGGAGCATCTTCATTAACAACGCTTTATGGCGGCGTTCAATATGCCAAAAATTATCTGGCAGGGGCAGTCGGTACAGGCTTTAACTTAGGGACATGGGGGGCATTTTCAGCAGATATTACCCATGCCAATAGCCAGTTAACCGATGGAAGTCGCTATCAAGGGCAGTCACTGCGTTTTCTATACGCACGAGCTTTCCCTGAAACCGGCACAAATCTCCAACTCACAGGGTATCGCTACTCAACCCGAGGCTACTATACCCTACAAGAAACCTCGCTAAACCGGATGTCTGGTTGGCTATCACAAAATGAAACCCTTGATACCAATGGCGAACTGAAAACCAACAATACCGACTATTTTAATCTTTACGATAATAAGCGTGAAAGAATACAGACCAATATCTCACAAAAGATAACGGGGGTTGGTTCCATTTATTTAACCGGTGTCCGCCAGAGTTTTTGGGAGCGAAATGGCAGTTCGGTTTCCATACAGTCGGGGCTAAGTAGCCAGATTGGCGATATTAATTACACGCTCTCGTATGGATTAAATAAAAATGTTGATCAATACGACGTAAAAACAACGGATAGGAATATTTTCTTAACGGTATCCATCCCGTTACAGAAGTGGTTACCTCAAGGAGCGCCGTCAATGTATGCCTCTTATAGTGTTAACCACGATAACCAAGGAGAGTTAGTCCAGCAGACCAGTTTAAGCGGAAGTTTACTGGCTCAGCAAAACCTGAATTGGAACGTTGCTCAAGGGTATTCATCAAGTAATGGGAATGATGGAAATATCAACTTAGCCTACCAAGGCGGCTATGGAAATACTCAAATCGGTTATAGCTATGGCCAGGATTACCGTAAAGTTTCAACGGGTATTTCTGGTGCAGTGACCCTGCACTCTGACGGTATCATTTTTAGCCAACCCCTTGGTGAGACTAACATTTTAATTTCCGCACCGGGGGCGAGCGATATTCCTGTTGAACATACCAGTGGTGTGAAAACAGATTGGTTCGGTTACACCATCAAGCCTTACGCAACGCCATATCGTTTAAATCGCATTGCACTAGATAGCAGCGAATTAGATGAACAGACGGAAATTGAAAACAGCGTTCTTACGACGGTGCCTACTCGTGGCGCTATCGTCAAAGCAAACTTTGTGACTCGCCAAGGTGCTCGCGCACTAGTTCACATCGTAAAAAATGGCAAAAGCTTGCCTTTCGGCACCTTGGTTTCGATTGGGCACCAAACAGCAATTGTGAATGATGATGGACAGGTTTATTTATCTGGGCTCGAATCCTCTGGCGAATTAACCGCTAAATGGGGACATGACGATGAAAACCAGTGCCAAGCCACATACTCGTTACCTGAAAATGCAGATCTGCAATCATTAATTCGATTCGATGTTAATTGCCAATAACCATTGGTCAATAACAAAACTATTTTAATCATTTATTTAAATAACAGGCTTAATATGAATTTAATTATCAATAAACTCGTAAAATTAATTTTGGTCGTCACCTGTGTTGGTGGCGCAAATATCAACTTAGCCAGCGCGGAAAGTGCAAGTGCGTTAGTTAAAATAAAAGCGACTGTTTTGGCAGGCTGCACACTTGATGCCCCCGAGATGGTTTCTTTAGATAAAATTCCGAGTTCTGCATTCAATGGTAAATTAACCGGAAATGACTTAGACGCTTATTCTAAAAAATTCACGTTGACCGCTACTTGCTCAGGAACCGACAAATATAAATACACTTTCAAAGCAAATGAAGCGGATGGTTCCTGTATTAAAACGGACGCTGACTTTATGCGCTACTGCTTAAAATTCGATGAAAACTATCTTGATTTATCGTCGACAACAGCAACTTTGGAAAGAGACAGCTCCAAAGATGGGGATAAGACAGAAATCACTGTCGTTCCGCAGGTAGCCTCTACTTCAAGTACCCCTGTTGGTGACGTTAATGGACAGATTACTGTCACTATCGAGCCGATGTAAATTGCAAATTAACCAGTAAGGTCAACAACATTGCGCCAGTTATTTATTTTTATTATTTCATTATTTCCGCTATCTTTTTATGCAGAAACGACATTTATTCTAAAAGAAACTAAAGATGTATATATTGAAGAAATTACCTCGAAAGATAGAAGTACATTGTTTAGGTTTGCAGTAGATTACAGTAATCCCAACGGCACATCAGGTCCATTACGATCTGCATGCTGGTCAAGCTTAGAGGAAATGAAAACCGTTTTTTATAGTCATGGATTGGGGATCTATGCAGAGACCTTTAATGATGGAAAAATTAAACTTAATGGAAGTGCTACCGTACTCGATTTTTTTGGGGGTGATAATTCAATTAATGGACTTACATATGTCACGAGCCTATCAGGATTTAATGATGAAACCTGGGTTTTATACTGTAGCATAGTGACAAATGATTACAGCGGGGGCCAGATACTGTTTAGACCAACAACTCTCACCTATACGATTGTAAATTTACATGCATCAAGTATGGCATATCCACATATCAGCGCACCTGCAGTTGTTGATTTAAAAACCTGTTCACCCAATGACAATCTAGAAGCGGTTATTCCATTAACGGTAGGCTTTGTGGGATATATGGGACAAAGTAAAAAAATGGAGTTAACCGTAAGATCTCATGATTTGCCTGATGATTTTGATATTGTTCTTGATAACCAAAGTATTCTTAATACTCAGCCCCAAGTCATTCAAATGCCAGCAGGGCAAAAAGAGAAACAGATTGAAACTCACCTAAAAGGAACATGCCCAAGTCAAGCAGGAGAATATATTTGGAATGCAGAATATATTACGACCATTCAGTAAGCTTGAACTCGTATTCTATTAGTCACTCATTAATATAAAAAATCCGCCTAATGGCGGATTTACAATCAAAAATAAATGTAGAAAAGTATAAATAAAGAAAAGATATTAATAATATCAAATTGATATCCTAACTTGTTTTATCAAAATAGCTTTCAATATCCTTGTGAGTATCACTTAGCTTCACATTTGGAATTTCACCATGATAATCATTATTCAGCTGAAATCTTAACTCACTGAAAAAGTCCCCAAAATCAAAATCTAAAATAAAGAGAACACTTAATAATGTATCAACAGAAATACGGCATTTTCCACACTCATATCGCGAATAATGCTGCTGTGAAATACCTAATTGGTTAGCTACCTTAGAGCCTGAGAAACCTTTCTTTTTACGAATTCGTTTCAGTTCTCTACCGATTATTACGGAGTAAACATGATTTTCAGGTTTACTATCTTCATCTTCGCTCTTCATATTTTATATATCTCCCTGTACTGGAACGATTAAATTAAAAATTTAATTTTCGATCCTACTGATAGATAAAGTTATCCATTATGAGTGACTTTGATGGTTTCATTATTTTGATTTTTAAAACCGTAACGACTTAATGGGGAAATCACTAACTCCTGTACTGTGTTTTTCACATTAATAGTTTTGCTTTCATTCGGTCTTAAATAAAATTGATCAATGGTATAAGCGTCATTGCTCGGTAATGTCGTGACTGAAGGTGATAAGCGAATAACTTGATCCCCTGTATTCGTCAACATCAGTTGATTATTTTTTTGATTAACGGTGATATTTTTCCAAGGCGTTTGGCTTAATACCCCATTTGCAGGCGTAATCAACATGGCCACATCTTGGCGAATAGGCATTTTTGCAGAGTTTTGCTTAACGGCACCGACACCTTGGAAAGAAACACGCAAAATCTGTTCTTGTTTTAAATCTAACCCTTTCTTTAAAACAAAATTAATTTGCTGGCTTTCATTTGGTTCAATTCTAACAATTGGCGGAGATACCATAATATCTTTAGCCATAGGCTGCGAACCCTCTAAATCAGAGACTTTTGTTGATAATAAGATAGGCTCTTTCGATGTGTTTTTTACACTAAATACTTTGCGCTCTTCACCTGCATCTAAAATAACAGTCATCGTTTCTAATTGGAAACTCGCTTTTGCAGATACACTCATTAAGCCCATTAAACTTAAAAATGCGATATAAATTAACTTTTTCATTGAAACCTCAAACTTGTATTCAAATAATATTAAGATTATTGGCAGATAGCATCTGCCTCTTCATAAAGTGATTCAGCGGAAAAAAATTCCGGCACGTTATATTTAATAATGCAATCATCAGAGTTAGGTGAGCGTAAAATAATGTCATCACCAATTTGCTCATTACTGAGTAATAAATTACCTTCCCCCATGATGACGCCCATATAATCACCTTTTTTATTAAGTACACTGGCACCAAAAGGAACGTCATCACCATTGGCCATTTTGATGCTCAACAATAATTGGCGCATTGTGGTTGCCTGAATGCGCTTCGTCATGACAGTCCCTCTCGCCGCCGCAACGTCAAACGACGTCGTATCCAAACGCACATTCAGGGGCAGTTTCTCTGTATTTAAGTGCACCGTAGACTTTTGGTTCTTTGGTAACGATGAAATCGCTGCCGTCCCAAAATGATTCGTTATCGTGGTGCCACTGCCCATCGTGTTGACTCTAACCCCTGGTGCATCCGGTACGTACACGATGCCAAAGGTGTCTCCTATAGGTACCGATGATGTTGCAAATAACCCATCGGAATACGCCATGCCGCCTGATGCAGAGACCGTGACTGAGTGCGTATTATTCTGGGACATCGAACCGCTCAGCGAAATATTGCTATACGCATTGGCATTATTAATACTGCCATTCACTACACTCGAGCCATCATTACGACCAGCGCCAACGGAATACCTTAAATTATCGCTGACTTGCTGATTGTAATTTGCCATTACCATGGTTTTATCTTGGTAATATTGACTCTGCATACTGACATTTTTTTTCTTACCTAACGGCATCGATGCATTAATAAAAATTCGGCTATCTCGGTCATCACCCGTTTGGTAACTCACATTCATCGAAATATCTGCAATTTTTCGGCTATAGCCTGCTGAATAAAAAACGGTATCAGATTTATCGCCATAAAAATGATTATGGTTTACGTTAGCGCTAAAGCGCCCCCATGTAACATCACCCCAACTTGCAAATAACGAAGAGGTAGTTTGTAATTCTCCACTAAACCATCTATTCGTATTTTCTTGCTCATCCTGAGCGGGTTGCTTTTTTAATAATGAACTATCCAAGGTTGGAAACTTATTCGTACGATATAAAACAGATGCCCCGAATGTCATTTTTTCAAATGCAATATTGCTATTGAAATCGATCTGCTCCCCACGCTTTTCATTATTTCTCGCACTTTGAACACCAATCCCCGTAGAAATCGGCGTTGAAAAATCAAAATAAGAGTTAAGTCGTCCACTCACCGCTTGAAATTGATTTGAATAAAGTACGCCTGCGCCATAATTTGACATGCCATATTGCTGGCTTATTTCTGCACTGCCAATAATGGGTTTATCCGTTCGCAGATCACTTTGGCTACGATAACGTCCCACTGAAAATTGATAACTCATGGGCGAAACCGCAGTTTGCTGATTGGCTGTCACCACCTGAAACTGCTGTTTTTCACCATTATCTTGGAAAACAGTGACGTCCAGAGGTGAGCCAATCACCACATTATTAATACGATTTAACTCAAAAGGCCCCGCTGGCACCATCGTTCGATATAGCAGCCGTCCATTTTGCTGAACTTCAACCGTTGACGGTGTACTTGCAAAGCCAGTCACCGGAACAACTAAAACATTCGAACCTTGCAAAGAGCTATCTGAGTAAATTTGCACACCATCCAGCGGTGTTCCCCCAAAAAATGCGCCTTGTGTATTAAGTTGCCCGATATCTAATAACGACTGCAAAGGTTCGATGCTTTTTGACAGTACAGTTTCATTAAATTGATATTGTGATTTTGAGTCTCCAGCAGAAAGGCTACTGTTATTTCGTAAAACCCAATTCTGCCAGTTAATGCCTGTTTCAAACTCTCCTTGGTAGAAACGCTGGCTGTAATTACCGTTAATATGCATACCATATAATTGATAGTTACTGACAACACCAAACCCACCGTACGTTAACTCATTACCTTGTAACTTTGGGTCTAAATTCTCTTCGGCAACCACCATATCTATTTGGTAGGAGCTAGGATGTAATGCAATTTTTGCTTCAGGGTAAATTTGTTCGAATGTATTACATCCATCCGTTAAGTTAACTTTTTTTAACCTCAACTTACTCATTAATCCGTCAGTCAGGCAAAGCTCACCGTTTTCATTGATTTCAATATTCGCAGTATATTCATTACTGCCATTTAATTTTATGGTGACATCATGATTTCCAGGTAAAAACTGATTACCCTTCATAAAGAATTCAGCGACCTCTGCCCCATACCCTAGTGATTTTAAAGAGTCGATATCAAAATTAATTGACGATCCTGCTCCACCCTTTACTGATTCAGATGCATCGGAATTATTTACATGCAGTACGACAAAAATTAAAAATAGCTGGCAATAAGAAAATTTATTTTTCTTATTCATTATTATTTTTATTTCCAATATAAATTACTAAGAATTAAAACTATATTCCAAATGAAAATATAATATCTGCACTACCATCTAATTCCACAGCATCAATAATTGGACCATTGGTCTCTTTAAGGCTGTTTAATATAGGCTTAACGGCTATATTAACGGTGAAGTTTTTTCCACTGGATAATACGTTTTCATTTGTAAACCATGCGTATTTTTTTCCTTTTAATACCGCTCCTTGAGTGCGTTGAAATGGCCCAGAGCCTTCCACAGCACCGATTCCAACCGCTTGACCATCCACTTTAGATTGGTTAAGTATCAGCTGGTAATTCCCTAATCGTCCTTGGTTATTCACTTTCCCTAGTCCAAAATAATCTTCGTTTCCCAACTGTGATGAATCACTTCGGTTATCCGAAAACTGAACAAGCAATTGAGTTGGCGTATTACACGACACTTGCCATGTTTTGGTGATCTCCGGTATTTCCGTTGCTTTAACTGCATTAAACTGGCGAGCATGCAATTGATTAAATTGATATTGCCCGCCATCAGGGATAACGATTTCACACGTAGGGGGTGACTCAACCTGTTCAATAATATTTCTATTTTGAAAAGTATGCGAATAAACTGCTTCACTAAAAAACAGACTACAATATATAAATAACAATATAGTTTTATTAGTTACTGGAGTGACAAATAAACGCATATATTCCCCAAGAAATAAATCTCATTAGAATTTAATTAAATACCAAAGTTAAACGCCAGCACAGCCTCTGCTTGATAATCAACGTTAGATGTTAAATCAATACCGGCTGCCGTTAATTGGTTGATTGAGCTAATATAAACGCTAGTTGTTACAAAATCCGCAGAGAATACTTTTCCTGCTGTTAATTTATTAGCGAATATTGTTGAGCTCTTTGTACCAAAACCATTAAGTATTTTTTTAGTCATGATATCATTATTTGTTGTAACACCATCACTTGCAATAAAAGCGGTTTTAGAATCAATGGTGACATCAGAAACAGCAAACATCACTGCACCTACAGATTTATCTGGGCTATCCGAATGCACCATGAAAAAGTAACTATCACCAGATGCTGTAGGCCATGGTGTACTTTGATACGTATCCGTTGCACGATAGGTTAAATATGTCTCCGCATCACAAGTCACAGTGACATTCTTTTTAACCGGTGATTGTAATACCGTATAGGATGTTTGGCTTAAATATCTTGGTGATGTTTTTGCTAATTCAAAAATAACATCTGACTGTTCATTTCCATTAATTAAACAGGTTGGCATTGCAACTTTGCCGGATACTTTTATATTTGCAGTTGTATTGGCAAATACAGCTGGAGATATTAACACTGTCGATAGTATTAATGGTGTTATTTTTTTAATCATAGTTCCGTTCCATAATGAATAGATATAAATTTATATCTATTCATTTCAATCAAAAAATTAGAGAGAGAAAGCAAAGGCTAATGTTGCATGACCATCTAATTCTGCATCACCCGAGCTTGTTTTCAATTCAGAACTCAGCGTTGGTTTTACATCAAAGTCTGCTGCAAAAATTTGCCCTGCTTTTAATGTGCTTGCAGCTGTTGCCCATGCCATTTTTTTCGTTTTATCAATAAACATTGTTGTGCCATATGTGGCTCCATTCGAAATACCGACAGTTTGAGCAGCGCTTGAAGAATCCGCTTTGACTGTCGCATTCTTCATGTTGATTGTATAGAAGCCAACTTTTTTATCGGTATCAAACAGACCTAAACCAAAGTTATATACACCCGCGGTTAATACAGAACTCGCACGGTTATCAGTAGAGGAGAAAGTTAAATAAGTCGCAGCATCACAAATCACTTCAATGCTATTTGTTTTTGCATCAAGTCCTAAATTACCAGAAACAGGAAACATTCCAGGTGACACATCAAATACATATTCTAGGTCAACTTCATTCTGCCCTTTAATAGTACAAGTTGGTGGTGTAATTGAACCTGACACTTTTAAATTTGCCACGGGTGCCGCTGCTAATGTCGCGCTTGAAACAGAAATTAAAGATAATGCAATTATGGTTTTCTTAAACATGAAATAAATCCTATAAAATAATAATAATATTTAAACGAATAAAACCCCTCCTATTGGAATTTTAAAATTAAAATTCCAACAAGAATATTTTAGATATTTAGTTGGTTTTATTTATTTTCAATATCGGTTTAAAGCTAATAAACCTCATCAGCCTAATTAACTCGATGGAGCCATTATAAGCATATATTTTTAGAATTTGAATTAGCCTAAATAAAGCAAATTATTTAATTTTGCTTTATTACAAAGTATTTCAGCATGTTTCATCATAGAAAACAAACAAGTAAACTCAATTACTCGTTTTAGGATTATCTGTTGAATATATTTAAACCTAGAATCATCATAAAAAGAATACAAATACAGTATTTTATATCAAATATACTTTTTATTTATTCCGATTAGCGAACAATTACAATTTAACACACATACAGAGTAAAAATAAAAGGTCGATAATTGACAAAAAAAGACAGAATGGATTTTATTTGATTATAAATCAAAATGATACGAACAAATAACCAAGTAAACCATTCACACTTATAAACAGTAAACTAACGAAACCATACAAAACTGTGAAGTTACACCAAAATCATAACCAAGTTGTTACACTGATGAAGAGTAATAATAGTGACTTTATCTAGCCATCCTTTTTAAAAGTCATATTATGACTATCTTAATATGATATATACAACTTACCTATTGTGTTTTATCCTAGTCACTCATTTTTATTTGGTGGATTATAAAGCCATTATCCTACAGTTTAATAATTTATTTTTTGATCTACTCTATAAAACAGTCAAATATAATGTAAGCAATAGTAAAAAACGCCTTTTATTTTTTCCGTTTCTTTCTCGCCGTCACACTCTTTTTCTTTTTGTCTTCTCGGCTTGATGACCAAATCTCAATGTAATTCATATTCATTAGGAAAAAGACAATACAGCTTCCTAGAACTACCATCCAAACTAACATCGCTTTTGGAATATTATCGAAGCGGAAAATTAATAACAGCGGAATAAGCACCATCATGCTGATAAACATCGAGCTCATCATGCCCAATACCACAGGAGCGATAAATTTCTTCATCCCAACCATTCTCATTACCAACGTGAAAACAATACAGGCGGGGATCATGCCAAACGTGGCAAACATCACGATCAACCCTGGCTCCCCTTTATTCACCAACCAATCGGTGAAACCAAACCATGAAAAAGGAATGGTGATCATGATGCAGACTCCTGTTGAACATACAGCAAGGGAATATCTTTAAAACGAAATAAGAGCGTAAAAATAAGATTCGGGAAAAGACGAATATTGGTGTTGTATAACGTGACCGTTTGATTAAAAAATTCTCGGCGATCCGCAATTTGATCTTCAAGCCCTTTCGCTGATGTTTGTAATGCTAATAACGCCTGCTGGCTAATCAGTTTAGGGTATTTTTCTGCCAGTAAAAAAATCGGCTTTAAATGTGAGCGAAATTGGTTTGCAGAATCCACTTTAACGTCGAGCTGTTCCGTGGATAAATAATGCTGACGGCTTTGTAGTAATTCGCTAATTAAACGCTTTTCATGGGCCATTGCCCCTTCCGCTATGACTGTTAATTGAGGCATTAAATCTGCCTGTTTTTTTAGGAGCACATCAATATTGGCAAACGCTTTTTCACAGTTATTTTTCAAGAAAATAATATTGTTGTAGATCCCCACAATATAGCGAACCAAAATAGTGCCTATCACGGCGACAAAAATCCAAAAGATAATCTGATTCATATCATTCACTGTCAGATAACGAAATTTGGTTAAAATGAAGCGTTAAATATCCATCTTGATAACTCACTGGCGTCATTAATATTAACGCAATCAGAATAGCTGCAATCATTGCAGTCACCCCGATGTTCCGGCGCATTGGTGCAGATTTATTCCAGCTAGTCACATAATCTGATGGCGAAACGCCTAATAACATGTGTGGCGCTTTACGGGTGATCACCACTTTACCATTCTCACTGTCCGCTGAACCAATCAATAAATAACTCTTCCCGCTTTCAAGCAAATACTCTTTATAGCGCCGGTTACCACTCTCAAAATCCTGATGGGGTATTAATCCGATATGGACAAAATAGTCAGGTTCACAAATAACTTTCACTGAGCCAGTATCATCCGTAATAGTGAAATCATGTAGCTGAACACTGCTGTCTCTGAGGGTATAACTTTTTTTACCTTCTTTATCGGTAGAAATAGAATATTCATAATAGAAAGCACCATAACAGCTGCGATTACCCAACTTACTTTTAACTTCCTTTCCTGATGTTATTTTCCCTTCTACTTCTACGAGTCCCATCGCAATTGAGCGAATTTTTGAAGTCGCGAGGTTTTTTTGAAACTTTAGAAAGCGTTTTTCGGGGGTATTTTGAATAAAACTGAAAACAAACAGTAAGACGAAAGCCACAAAAAAGAGGCGAATATCGATGAAAAAACCCATGGTTAAACACGCGGCTAATGCCGTGCCAACAAGGGTTTTTAATAATGCAGTAAATTTTGAGGAACCTTCCTTTTGTAAGCGTTGATAGCGGTCATAAGCACTTTCCGTTATTCCAACGACAATACGACTAGCCGCAAAAGCCATCCCTACAGCCACGGCATAGAAAAAGTAGCGTTCATATTCGCCAGGTCTCGGCGAGATAGTTTCCCATGCCCCAAATAGCACCGCAGTAAAAGGAATGATGCCCCAGTTTAATCTACGCTTTTTGGAATATTTTCGGTCTAAATAAAAAAGAATGCCGCCTAATGCGGCACCTAGAAAATAGTAGATATTCACAGATGATACCTTTAACGGTGATTATGATTTGAATTGAACACCATCATATTTTTTCTCAGCCTCAGAGATTTCCAATAAAGGCAACGCAGTAAAACCAAAAATATTGGCAAAAATACTGTCTGGGAACATTTGGATCGCCGTATTGTATTCCGTTGTTGCGTCATTAAAGCCTTCGCGGCGCTGAGCGATTTTATCTTCCACTTCACTTAGTGCGATTTGTAATTGGGTAAACTGTTCACCCGATATTAGCGTTGGGTAGTTTTCAGCAACCGCCACGAGGCTTTTTAATGCCTTATCCATTTCATTCGATGCCGCAATTTTTTCATTCACATTTTTAGCGCTGAAATAATTTTGGCGAGCATCACTCAATGAGGTAAACAGCGCTTTTTCATGATCCATGGCTTTTTCAACTATGGTGACTAATTGGGGAATCTGATCCGCGCGCTGTTTTAAAATCACATCAATATTGGCAAATTGATTGCTAACTTGATTCCGAGTACTCACCAAGCGGTTATAAATAGAAATTCCCCATCCCGCTAAAATAAGCAGTAAAACCAGAAGAACAATCATTGTCGTTGCCATTTTTATGCCTTTTAATTAAAAAAATCATTAATGCAGAGATATTTAATTTAAGTTATCGATATAACACTTTTTATTCAATCGGAAAAATAGCAAAGAAAAGGATTAATAGAGATTTATACGCCACACCAAATCGATCGCGATCACATTAATGACGCAAACTAATTCAAATTTCACCTTAAAGTGTTAGCTGAAATGTTTTTTCAAAGATTCTTCACTTCTGAAAATAACGAAACTAATTATACTCTTTCGAAAATCATCGAATCCACTATAGTTTGCATTTTATCTGTCAAACAAACCTCATAAACAAAAGAGTTCTTAAATAAAAAATAGGATTTGAATCACAATTATCACTTTTTTATTTAGCTTCTCTCAAAAATGACGACGTCGTCATATTAAAAACTAAACAATTTATTTATAACAATAGAGCATCACTTTTCTCACACCATTATTATTTTTAGCCGTCAAGCGTTACAAAGAGAACGGTTTAGTTACAAAAGCGACGTTTAATGTTGACGTCAACATTATAGCCAACATCCAGAATGAGGTTATTAGAATATGAGTACCCTACCTGAAAAAATGAAAGCTGTTGTATGTCATGGTCCCCATGATTACCGCTTTGAAGCAATTAAAAGACCAACACCAGGGTTTCGTGAAGTGGTCATCAAAGTCGACGGATGCGGTATCTGCGCAGGTGACTGTAAAGCGAATGATGGCGCTCAAATGTTCTGGGGTGAAAACCCATGGATCAAAGCCCCTGTCGTACCGGGACACGAGTTTTACGGACGCGTTGCTGAGCTGGGTGAAGGTTCTGGTGAAAAATATGGTCTGAAAGTGGGCGACCGTATTTTAGCGGAACAAATCGTGCCTTGCTGGGAGTGCCGTTTCTGTAAGTCAGGCAAATATTGGATGTGCGAAACCCATGATATTTACGGCTTCCAAAAAGAAGTTGCCGATGGTGGGATGGCTGAATATATGCGTTTTTCTGAGCGTGCCATTATTCACAAAATTCCAGATGAGCTTTCAGAAAAAGATGCCGCACTGATCGAGCCAATGGCTTGCGCCATCCATACCGTTCGTCGCGGTGATATCGATTTAAATGACGTTGTCGTTATCGCCGGCGCGGGTCCACTGGGTCTGTGCATGATCCAAGTCGCAAAACTCAAAACCCCGAAAAAATTAGTCGTTATCGATGCTATCGATGAACGCCTTGAATTAGCGAAGAAATTTGGCGCTGATGTGGTGATCAATCCACTGAAAGAAGATGCCATCAAACTGGTTAAAGAGATGACTGAAGGTTACGGTTGCGACGTGTATATCGAAGCGACTGGCGCACCAATCGGCGTGACTCAAGGGTTAGAAATGATCCGTAAACTGGGTCGCTTTGTCGAGTTCAGCGTTTTCGGTAAAGAAACCACCGTAGACTGGTCAATTATCGGTGACCGTAAAGAGTTAGATATCCGAGGTGCTCACTTAGGCCCATACAGCTACGAGGTTGCCATTGACCTATTTAGCCGCGGGTTAGTATGCGCTGATGATATCGTTACCCACTTCTACTCAATCGATGATTGGGAAGAGGCATTTGTTATGGCGAAATCGGCAGACTCTATCAAAGTCGTTATCAAGCCATAATGCTGTTGTAGTGAAATGCAGTATCAGCATAATTAAAGTAAGTCATTAATAATCATAAATATTAGCAGTACCCTATAACACTAAAGACTCTTTAGGAGAACATCTTATGTTGAGTAAATTTAAAAAGTTAGCTGTTGCAGCAAGCGTTTTAACACTGGGCATGGCTTTTAACGCGACAGCAAAACCTGTTTCTGTCGGAATGTCGTTTCAAGAACTGAATAACGAATATTTCGTGACCATGAAAGAGGCTTTAGAAAGCGCAACAGGTGAAATGGGCGCTCAGCTTTACATCGCTGATGCGGCACACGATGTCTCAAAACAAACGAGCGACATCGAAGATATGCTGCAGAAGAAAATCGATATCCTGCTGATTAACCCAGCGGATAGCGTGGGTGCAGAAACGGCGGTATTAGCGGCGAAAAAAGCCGGTGTCGTGGTCATTGCAATCGATGCACAAGCTAACGGTCCAATCGATTCATTCGTTGGATCTAAAAACTACGAAGCGGGCCTAATGGCGGGTAAACGTTTAGGTGAATCATTAGGTGGTAAAGGTGAAGTTGCTATCCTTGATGGTATCCCTGTCGTGCCAATCCTTGAGCGTGTTCGTGGTTTTGAAGCAGCCATGAAAGAGTATCCAAATATCAAGATTGTGACCAAATTAAACGGTAAACAAGAGCGTGATACTGCGATGAACGTCACTGAAAACATGCTGCAAGCTAACCCTGGCTTGAATGGTATCTTCAGTGTGAACGATGTGGGTTCTTTAGGCGCATTAGCGGCCATCGAATCTGCGGGCCGTGATGTGAAACTGGTGAGTGTTGATGGTTCTCCTGAAGCCGTCGCTGAAATTGCCAAAGGTAATTCACCGTTTATCGCTACCTCTGCACAATTCCCACGTGACCAAGTGCGTATTGGTTTAGCCATGGGCTTAGCAAAACACTGGGGAGCTAACGTACCTAAAGAAGTTCCTCTGGATGTTAAGTTAATCGACAAAACCAATGCTAAAGATTTCCATTGGTAATCGGTAAATCAACAAGTAAATAAATAAGTCTAACTCGGTATTGCGTCTGTGGATTATTCACTGGCGCAATACCGTTAATAAAAATAAATGACACTCTGTTTATTGGCTTATTTTGACTATTTAATCGTTTTATCTTTCCAACTCGCTTTGTTACCCATTTTTAAGCGGTAAAGAAAACAAGGGAAGCAACATGATGCAATTGTTAGCATTAAAAGATGTCAGTAAAACTTTCCCTGGGGTTAAGGCGCTAGATAATATTAATCTCTCTTTAGAAAAAGGAGAGGTACACGCACTGCTGGGTGAAAATGGTGCGGGTAAATCAACGCTAATGAAAGTGCTGTGTGGAATTCATAAACCAGATAGCGGGAAAATACTTATCGAAGGCGAAGAGCACACCTTCCATAATTATCGTGATGCCATTAAAGCGGGCGTCGGTATTATTTTCCAAGAGTTTTCGTTAATCCCTTATTTGAATGCTTTTGAAAATATCTTTTTAAACCGGGAAATTAAAAATAAATTTGGCTTATTAGATAGAAAACTCATGCGTGAAAAAGCGCAGATAATTCTATCTGAGTTGGGCGTTAATATTGATATTGATGAACCTATTAGCCATTTAAGTATTGCTGAGCAACAATTTGTGGAAATTGCCAAAGCGCTTTCTCTTGATGCCAAAATATTGGTATTAGATGAGCCAACGGCAACATTAACCCCCAAAGAAGCCAATCACCTATTTGATGTGATGCGTGATCTGAAAGCAAAAGGCGTCGGTATGTTCTTTATCTCTCACCACTTGGAAGAGATTTATGAAATTTGCGATACCATTAGCGTATTGCGAGATGGTCAATATATTGGCTCCCGCAAGGTAGATGATACCGACCTTGATGTGATCATCGAAATGATGGTGGGTCGTGAAGTCGAAAATATCTACCCGCCAAAACGTCATTTTGATGGGCAAGAGGTCATTCTCGATGCTCAAATTCAACGATTTGCTTCTAGCCCAACCAACCGCATTCAATTGAAAAAAGGCGAGATACTCGGTCTTGCAGGTTTAGTCGGCTCAGGCCGCACTGAAAATATTCTCGCCATGATAGGCGCAGATAAAGCCTACAAGAAAAAAGTGGTTCTCGAGGGGAAAGACGTCAAAGTGAAGTCTGCGGCGCAAGCGCTCCAGTTAGGCATTGGCCTTTTACCTGAAAGCCGTAAAACCCAAGGGTTGGTTTTGCCATTCTCAGTTAAAGAGAATATTTGGCTAAATAACCACGCCCAGAAGCTGTTCTTAATTCAAAACAAAAAAGAGCATTTGTTATCTCTTGATTTAATTTCGCAGGTCAAAGTTAAAACACCAGAAGCAGATACAGCGGTTTCAACGCTTAGCGGCGGAAACCAGCAAAAAGTGGTGATTGCACGTTGGCTGAATAAACAAGCCAAAATTCTTATTTTCGATGAGCCAACACGGGGTATCGACGTCGGAGCAAAATCAGAAATCTATCAATTAATGCGTTCACTCACCGAAAAAGGGATCTCAATTATTATGATCTCCTCCGAGCTGCCTGAAGTTATTGGCGTGAGCGATCGTGTTTTGGTGTTTCGAGATGGAGAAGTTGCTGCTGAATTAAGTGGGGACGAGATTAACTCAACCCAAATTATGTTACATGCGGCCGGCAATATTATATAGGATCATGACTATGTCTAACCAAAGTACAATTCCACTGGCGAAGAATAAATTTAATTTTGCCAAATTAACCAAGATACCGGCATTTTTACCTCTCGTTGGGTTAATTATTTTATTTGCTTGTATGTCCATTTTTAATGAACATTTTTTAACGGTAAATAACTTATCCACTATTGCCCGCCAAGTTTCTATTAACGCAATCATTGCTATCGGGATGACATTCGCCATCTTAACCGGAGGAATCGATCTTTCCGTTGGGGCGGTGATGGCGCTATCCGGTACATTGATGGCTGGATTAATGAAATATTATGGTATGGACCCTTCCATTGCCATTGCACTGGGTCTGCTATCTGGTATCGCATTTGGATTTATTAATGGGATTTTAACTGCTTACGGTAAAATGCCGCCGATTATCGTGACTTTAGGCGCCATGATCATCGCGAAAGGCTTAGCGCTAATTTACACCGGTGGTTACCCTATTTCTGGCTTACCTCAAGAGTTTGCTTTTTGGGGACGTGAAGAATTGATGGGAATTCAAGTACCTATCCTGTTAATGCTGGGTCTGTATCTGATTTTTTATGTAGTGCTTAATCATATTCCATTCGGTCGCTATATTTATGCGATTGGCGGTAACGAAGAGGCTGCGCGTTTAAGTGGTATCCGCGTTGAGCGCTACAAAATGTTGGTGTACGTCATCAGTGGTTTCACTGCTGCATTTGCCGGACTGATTTTTACCTCTCGTGTTATGAGTGGTCAGCCTAATGCCGGTGTAGGTTTTGAGCTTGATGCCATTGCAGCAGTAGTTTTGGGTGGAGCATCTATCGCAGGTGGTCGCGGAATGATCATCGGTACATTGATCGGTGCAATGATTTTAGGTGTGCTGAACAATGGCTTGAACCTATTGGGTATTTCACCGTACGTTCAATATATTGTAAAAGGCTTAATTATCTGGGGCGCAACCTTAATTAGCTCAATGAAGCGTTAATTTTCACGCTGTTATGAGAAATAATAAATAAGGATTTCATGATGAAATCCTTATTTTTTTAATCGTAAGTTACGAGTTTGCCATTGACGAAAATTTGCTTGGAACCCGTTTCTTTGGTGGAGCCACCTTCTATCTCTGCAAACAATAATTCCGCTGTTCGTTTACCTAAATAAACTGAGTCATGGTGAACGCCTGAAATCGATAAATGATAAGTATCAGCATAAGGTGGTAAGTCCACCGAGAAATAACGGCAAGATAATCCGAGTTCAGAAATAATTTTGTACATCCCCGCGGTAATAATTCCGTTTAACCCCACGATATACATATTGGGTGTATAGAGCTCTTTTATTTTTTCTCTTAAATACTCTTCATCTTTCTTACTAAAAATATAACTGCTGTACAGGACATGAATATTTTTACGGTTGGTAAATTGGTCATAAATACCCGCTAAGCGTGAAAGGCTAATTTCAGAATGCTCAGGCCCTGAGACAATTAAGGTATTTTCACTACGTTGCTGATTGAGATATTTACCGGTTAATGCCCCAATTTCAAAGTTCTTCAAAAACAGCCCAGGATAATCTTTACCATAAATAGAACGGTCAACAAAAACCAATGGGACTTTATGCTGATCAATCAATGACAAATAACTCGGTTGATAGGCTTTATCGTCACGAACAGGTGAAAGTAAAATGCCGCTAGCCTTATAGCTAACTAAGGTTTCAATGGCGGTTTGTTCGGCTTTTTCATCGCTATCGGTATCAAAGATCATCACCTGATACCCTTTCTCTTTCGCTAAACGGGAAACCGTCTGGATTAATACCACATAGAATGGGTTAAAGGTACTGTCCGTGACGACCCCAATAATTCGGCTATTTTTATTTTTTAAATTCCGTGCAAATACATTTGGGACATAATTTAACTCTTGTGCGATAGCGAGTATTTTTTCTCGCGTCTCTTTTTTTACCAATTCTGGGTGATTAAAAGCTCGAGATACCGTAATATCGGTCACATTCGCGCGTTTGGCGATATCAATGATGGTTGTTGAACTATCTTGTTTAGTCATATTTATGCTAGTCAACCTGTAATGATTATTGTATTTGGTAGGGTATAGCGTGTTCTGTTGATGTCGCTGCTGAATAAGAATTGCGATTAATCCATTATACCTATTTATCATTGAAGATAAATCAGTTTTCTTTCTTATACATCAAACCAATAGCATCTTATGCCTAATATTCTCAATTTGAATCAAGCCAAATATAAAAAATTGTTTTAAAAGTAAAAAAACTGAAAAACCACTAATAAATGAGTAATGGGAATGAATTTATTATATTAACAAACTGGGGATCCCATTATTATTTATAAAAACAAAAATTGAATATAATAAATATAATGAAACAAAAATAACCAATAATGAAAATATAGTTTGAACAATATTAACAGGGATGTAGCTAATCAAAAAACGCCCCACAACCAACCCAAAAACGCAGGCTAAAATAAAGGTTGCACTCACCTCTAATGGATATTCAAAACCATTCAATATATTAATTGAAATACTAATGCTGCCAATGAGGAATATCACCATCAGCGAGGTGGCAATAATGCTTTTAAGGTTTAAATTGGTAAATTTTTTCATTGCAGGCACAATAATAAACCCACCGCCTACGCCTAATAGTCCCGTCAGTAATCCAGCAACTAATCCAATTCCTCCTAATATAGATGCCGTTTTGATATTCCAAATAAATTTTCCGGTTTGCTGATTTATTTTGCACGGGGCATCATCATCTTCAATTACTTTTTTAAAAACAATACGATATGCAACCAGCAACATCACGAGGCTAAATGCTAAAGTCAACCATTGAGGTGAAACAATTTGTGCTAAATAAACGCCATATTTGGCGGTAGGAATGCTAATTAACGCAATCCAAATAGCCGCTTTATAACGAATATTCTGCTGAATGAGCCCCTGAATAACGCCAACCAATGCCGCCAATGTAATTGCCAATAATCCCACTGGTGCGGCAAGTGCGACGCCCCATCCTTGAGATGTCATCAATGCAGGAACCGCTAAAATACCGCCACCAGCGCCCGTTAATCCTAATAGGCAGCCAATCACCAAGCCTTCTAATATTAATGTGAACATAGCAGCCTATTTTCTATTTGAGTAATTAGCGGTGAAAGTTGAAATTCCCCTGCCATTAAATCCACAAGACGAGAATCCTGGAAAAGCGCAATGGAAGGTACGGATTTAATTCCATACTGAGGAGCTATCGTCGGGGATTGGGCAATATCTACTATTCCAAAATTTATACGACCACCAAAATGCGGGCCATTATCAGAAAAGTAATCCGTGAGTTGTAAATAGATAGGCTGCATGGTCTTACATGGCTGGCACCATGATGCACAAAAATAGATTAACGCCCATTGCCCGCTCGGCTGCATCGGGTCAGATAACAGCCGGCTAAAATTATCGCTACTAATAAGGGGAACGGCGGGCATGTTTTTTCCTTTTACGCTGAGCATCACATCACCGACTGTATCAGCTCAGTTGGAAAAAATCTCCCCTAGCTGTTACTTACGTTGATCTTCAATGCGGCAGCAATCGCCAACGGAGAAAAGGTTATACTTGCTGCAAATAGTGCGCCGAGGATCGCAAAATATCCGCCAAGAGGCATATTAAAACTGTACGCTTCCATCGTGCCCGTCGCATAAATTAACACCGGAATATATAGCGGTAACACCAGTAAACTGACCAGCACGCCCCCTTTTTTTAATGATACGGTGAGCGCCGCACCAATCGCACCAATAAAGCTCAATACTGGCGTTCCTAGCAGTAACGTGCCCGCTAGCACCAATAATGTGTCGCCATTAATGGATAACATGACCGCCGCTACAGGGGAAAGTAGTACCAGCGGCAGCCCCGTCACTAGCCAGTGGGAAATCACTTTGGCTAAAACTGTGATAAACAGAGGGTGTGGGGCCAGCAATAATTGCTCTAACGAGCCATCCAGATAGTCATCTTTAAATAAACGCTCTAATGATAGCAGCGACGATAAAATGGCCGCCACCCAGAATATCCCCACAGAGATCCGTGCCAATAATTGCGGTTCAGGGCCTATACTCAATGGAAAAAGCGTGATGACAATTAAGAAAAACCACAGTGGGTTAACCAATTCGGAGAAACTACGAAAGGCAATTTTGAGCTCTCTTTTTATTAATAGCCAAAACATCACTCGTACCCGCCTGTCAGTTTTAATGTCCCAAAGTGTCCTTTCATCGCTTGGTGCGACGTAAATAAAATCATGCCACCTTGTTCTGCATGTTGATGAAAACGCTCAGTTAACCTATTGACACCCGCCACATCAATGGCCGTGAATGGCTCATCCAAAATCCACAGTGGCGCCTCGCTTAACCATAAGCGAGCAAGGTTGACTCGGCGCTGCTGCCCTGCTGAAAGCTGCCCAACCGGAATATCTTCATACCCCATCAAAGAGACCTCTTCGAGCGCAGACCAGATTTTGTCACCTTCGGGTTCTTGGTGGTGCATTTGGTAATAAAACTTCAGATTTTCATAGGGGGTTAGCAACGACTTTACGGCCGGTTTATGCCCCAAATACAGCAAGTGGCGAGTAAACTCTTCTTTAAGTTTTTCAATAGATTGCTGCTGCCATAAAATCTCACCTTCATCCGGCTTTAATAACCCAGCCATCATGCGTAACAGTGTGGTTTTCCCTGCCCCGTTAGGTCCTTCGACCTGCAAAATTTGATTCGGCAAAACCGAAAAATCCAGCAGCCGGAATAGCGTTCTATTTTGTCGATGGCAGGTAATTTTATCCGCACTTAACATGGGGGTGAGTTCCTTTTAACATCCGTGAGGTCGCTAGCTTTTTGTGATTTTGTTCAGCAGCATATCACTAATGCTGTCATTAGAAATTGTTTCACCGCAAAGCACTTGCATCAAAACTTCCGAGCCAAGGGATGAGAGTGAAAACAGCATATCCGGGTTCAGCAAACGGATTTTATCCATGTTTGACTCTTGGTTAACCAATACCACGGTTTTTGCTTCGCTTTTACTGCCTGATTGCGCTTTTACACCGAGTAAAGCAAAGGTGCTTAACGAGTCGCTATCGGTCATGATCAGCACACATTTCGCCTGTTTCACATTGGCTTCCGCCAATAACGCGGAATCCGTTGGGTCGCCTGTCACGATATTATCTTTTTCGGGATAGTGGCTGCGGTGGCTTTCTTGGCAAATCACCGCCACTGGCAGCTCCCGTTTTTTCAGTGCTTGATAGACATTGACTGCCATCGGGGTACTACCAATCACCACATAATGACTTTTCATATATGAAAACCTCTTGCGAACAATCTCTTTGGTGCCTTTGGCTAATACACCCACCACATACACCACGGAGGTAGTAAAAATGGTGATCCCTAAAATAATTACAGTCACCGTAAAGACTCTGGCATCCAAGGTGACAGGCACAATATCGCCAAATCCTACGGTCGTCATACACACCAGCGCAAAATAAAATGCCGTGGTGCCATCTTTCACAACGGGCATGAATTCATCGCCGATATACAGCGTACCGAAAATGGAATAGAGCAATAATGAAATAATACAAGTGAGCGCCACAAACCCTGCGCTACTGATACTGTGTCGAGGGTACAGTTTCCAAAAGAGCGTTAATGCGACAAACAAGCCAAAGGAGAAATAACCTTGTCGTACATGTTCCGTTGCCACTTTTAAGTCAACAAAGGCAATGATTGCCAATAATAAAAGCGCGAAAACCCATGCGATGCGCGCGCCATTGATCATAAATAGCGAAAGAAAGATCAGCGAGATACCCAATAAGAAGCGGGGAATATCCAGCAATTTCATAAACCCTAAGGATTTTAACCACTCGGTAAATCCACTTTGACGCCAATCGATATAGTCCGTGTAAGCACTTAAGATGGGCTTCAAGATGAGTCCGCCATCAACGATAATCAAAATGGAGAGCAGAATTCTCACGGCTAAAGCGGATTTCAAAAAAGCCACAAAGGCGTTATCTAGCATCGTTTATGCCTCGCATTACGCATCCCCTATCAATTAAATGCCATCAGTATTTCTAGCTAATAGATTAACAAAGAATAATATCAATTCCATTGCTTATGCAATAAATGAAAAGCGTGAAGGAAAGCCTCATTTCTGAATGAGTTAATCATTAAATGAGCGCCAAAAAGAAAAATTTATAAATGATTTAAAAATCATTGATAAACAGTGTAATAAATTAGTCCTTATCTGCATCTACAATAAACAATAAAACAGTAAACACATTCTTAATATAATTTGAACTTACTCGATAACTATCTATCTAAAAAACGATTTTTCGACTATGTTTTGATTGTTACTTAACGAAACTAATAATTAAGAGCTAAAAATTTATGGTTAATTCGATAAAAGCAGGAAAGTTTAGCTGGATGTCCTTGTTCTGGCTGTTAATATTTTTCTGGTATTTCTCATCTTTACTGCAGCTGTATGTGGTTGTTACGGGACAAAGTAACACCATCGGGTTAAGAGACTCTTTACTCTATAGCTCACTTTGGCTAGTTCCCGCGCTATTTTTCCCTCGAAAAATCAAACTTGTGGCAGGCTTAATCGGGATTGTGTTATGGCTATCCTCGGTTGTCGCTCTCGCTTATTTCGTGGTGTATGGGCATCAATTATCCCAAAGCGTGATGTTTGTGATGTTCGAAACCAACACCAACGAAGCGGGTGAATTCTTACGCCAATATCTGAGCTTTAAAGTGATTGCGGTGATTTTGGCTTATACCCTTGGCGCTATTTTCCTATGGACACGTTTAAAACCTGTCACGTTGCCAGTACCTGGACGTGTGATTGTGTCCGCACTCGTTCTGATCGTGCTATTTGGTGTGCCTTACTACAATAAAGCCATCAAACAGCAGCGCCCTTTCGAAAACGTGGTTTCCTACGTTAACAGTAAATTAGCGTATGCCGCACCATGGCAGTTTGTAAGTGGTTACTTCCTGTATAAGAACCAACTGGCAAACATGGAAGAATTAATCCGCGACAACAGCAAAATTCCACCGTTAGAAAATTTTGTTGATGCCAATGGCAACACCCCAAGAACGTTTGTGTTGGTGATTGGTGAATCCACCAGCCGCGACAGAATGAGCTTGTATGGTTATTCTCGTCAAACAACGCCAGAGCTTGATCAACTGGAAAAACAGTATCCAAACAATTTGGCGGTCTTTAACGATGTGGTTACGCCACGCCCTTATACCATCGAAGCGTTACAACAAATTTTAACCTTTGCTTCAGAAACTGAGCCTGATCTGTTTAATTCCCGCCCATCTATCATGAATATGATGAAACAGGCTGGCTTTAAAACGTTCTGGATCACCAATCAGCAAACCATGACTGAGCGAAATACGCTGTTAACGGCGTTCTCTCGTCAAACTGATAAGCAATATTATTTGAACAACGATATGGCGCAAAGCTCCCGTATTTATGATGACGTGGTGCTCGACCCATTCAAAGAAGCCTTAGCCGATCCTGCTGAGAAGAAATTTATTGTGGTGCACCTACTTGGTACCCATATGCGCTATGAGTTCCGTTATCCTGAAGATAAAGCCATCTTCACCGATAGCAATAGCCCAGTGCCGACCAACTTAAAAGGCGACCAAATTAAAGATTACAATGCCTATGATAATGCTCAGCATTACAATGACTATGTGGTCTCTTCACTGATCAAAGATTTCGACTCTTCAAAAGAAAATGGCTTCTTAGTCTTCTTCTCCGATCATGGTGAAGATGTTTACGACACGCCACCACATGAAATGTTAGGTCGTAGCGAAGGCAAGCCAAGCAAAGTGATGTACAACGTACCATTCTTAGTCTGGCAGTCGCCAGAATGGTTACAGACTCATCAATTTGACTTGAAAGATAAAACCGCTCGCCCATACAGCAATATGGATTTTATCTATACATGGTCTGATTTGGCGGGTCTCAAGTACACCGGGTTTGAGCCACAAAAAAGTCTGATTAACAATGAGTACCAACCACAGCCTCGTTGGATTGGTGACCCAGAAAATAAAGCATCCATGATGCTGTATGATGACTTAAAGAAATAAACCTCAATCAGCGCAAGTGGGTGTTTACTCACTTGCGCTCTCTCCTTCCCACACAAGCTCCTTCCCACACATCTTTACAGACGCTACATGGATCTTTTTCCATTTCGTGTGCTACATTTTGATTTGTCTATGTCGGTATTTTAGCTCCAAATGAATTTACCGTTTAATTAGTATTTTTCTAACATGACCTGTTAAGGAATTAATAATGAAACATAAAATCATTTCTTCTCTTGTTGTTGCAGGCGTTTTAACTCTCGTCGCTGGCTGTGATGATTCATCAAAAAAAGACAGTGCGGTTCAACAAGTCGAAGAAAAAGCCACCCAGTTAAAAGACGCGACTGAGCAAAAAGCCACGGAGTTATCTGATAGCGCAAAAGCCACCGCGCAAGATGTGAAAAACGATGTTTCTGACAAAACATCTGAACTCTCAGACAAAGCCAAAGCGTTAGCGGACCAAGGTGAGAAAAAAGCGGATGAGCTGAAACAAGATGCATCTGACTCCGCCGATAAACTCAAAGAACAGTATGACAAAGCGTCCAGTGAGTTTTCAGAAAAAGCACAAGACATGAAAACGGATGCCATTAACAAGGCTGACGAACTTGCCACTGACGCTAAAGACAAAACTGAGGCGTTAAAATCAGAGAATGATGCGAAGAAATAAATCATCGCATTTTCCCCTTTTTTCATTCTAAAGCAGGCAGATCTTGTCTGCTTTTTTTATGCGCACTGAAATTAATTCATTTTGCTATTTAGCCCGCTTTAAGGCTATTTTTAGCAACATAATTATCTCTTTTGCTCATTTGGTTACACTCCCCTAAATAACACCAAAATACAGTAAGATAAATAAACAATGAATTGATAAATAACATGAAATTTACACCCTTTATTTATTTTCATTTTCCCACTTAGGTTGATCATTGATGGCTACCATGGCAGTATACCCTTTCGTTTTTTGTTCATAACAGGGTTCAAAGGGGGTCACCACTTACCAATTTTTGTTGATAATTCAGCCGTAAATCACCGTTATCAACGCCCACAATTTAGCCATTTTATTGTTCTTTCTATTTCGTTTCCTACAGGGAAACCCTTTCGCAATAACCTATTGTTTCATTCAGAAGGACAGCTCGCCGCATGCCCCCTTAATATTGGTATGCAAAAAATAAAATAAAAATTAAAGAAGGTCGTTATGAGTCAAAACGTGACTGAAAACAAAAAAGTACGCACCAAAATCAGCCCTCCTGTGTTTTACAGTTCGGCTATCATTATTCTGCTTATCGTCGGTTTTGCCGCCTTAATGCCTGAAATGGCAGAATCTCATCTAAGTCATCTTCAAAAGAACCTATTTAACAACGCCAGTTGGTTCTACATTCTCGCTGTAGCCATCATTTTGTTGAGTGTGACTTATCTGGGACTCTCGCGTTATGGACAGATAAAATTAGGTCCTGATCACGCACAACCCAACTTCAGCTATGTCTCTTGGTTTGCTATGTTGTTCTCAGCGGGTATGGGTATCGGCTTGATGTTCTTCGGCGTTGCCGAGCCTGTCATGCACTATCTCAACCCACCAGTGGGGGATCCGCAAACCGTAGAAGCCGCCAAAGAAGCCATGCGCCTGACGTTCTTCCATTGGGGATTACACGCTTGGGCTATCTACGCCATTGTCGCTTTAATTCTGGCCTTTTTCAGCTATCGCCACGGTTTACCACTCACTCTGCGTTCCGCCCTATACCCCATTATTGGTGACCGAATTTATGGTCCTTTAGGTCATGCAGTGGATGTGTTTGCGGTGGTTGGTACCGTGTTTGGTGTCGCAACCTCTCTTGGCTTTGGGGTGCTGCAAGTTAACGCCGGAATGAACCATCTGTTCGGTTTACCGGTGAATGAGACCGTGCAAGTCGGTTTGATTATCACCTTCACGGCTCTTGCGACCTTATCCGTCGTCTCTGGGTTAGATAAAGGGATCCGCATTCTATCTGAGCTGAACCTCGGTCTCGCCTTCCTGCTCTTACTGTTGATAGTGATCTTAGGCCCGACGGTCTTACTGTTAAAATCCTTTGTGGAAAACACGGGGGGATATCTCTCTGAAATTGTCAGCAAAACGTTTAATTTGTATGCCTACGAACCGAAGTCCAGTGATTGGTTAGGGGGCTGGACGCTGCTGTATTGGGGTTGGTGGTTATCATGGTCGCCGTTTGTTGGGATGTTTATCGCCCGAATTTCTCGCGGTCGTACCATTCGTGAGTTTGTCACTGGCGTGCTGTTTGTTCCTGCGGGCTTTACCCTGATGTGGATGACGTTCTTTGGTAATACCGCCATTGATTTAATCAAAAACCAAGGAGCAACCCGACTGGCGGAAACCGTGCAGTCTGATGTCTCTCTCGCGCTATTCGAATTTTTGACCTACTTCCCGTTTTCTACGGTATTATCGTTCTTCGCCATGCTGATGGTGGTAGTGTTCTTTGTCACCTCTGCGGACTCTGGTGCCATGGTGGTCGATACCCTCGCCTCTGGCGGTGATTCAAATACCCCAGTTTGGCAACGTATTTTCTGGGCTGGCTTAATGGGCGTGGTAGCGATCACCATGCTGTTGGCGGGGGGCTTACAAGCTCTGCAAACCTTAACCATCGCTAGCGCCTTACCATTCGCCGCGGTTCTGCTTGTCTCCATTTATGGGTTATTCAAAGCGTTACGCGTGGATGCCTATAAACGTGATAGCCAGCAATTAGCTACCATCGCCCCAACTGCGAGCCGTAACCCGATTCCGTGGCAGCGCCGCTTACGTAATATTGTCTATTTCCCGAAACGTGCCCATGTAAAACGCTTTATGGAAGAGTCAGTGAAGCCATCCATGGAGATGGTTTCTGAGGAGCTCGCCAAGCAAGGGACGGTTTGCCATATCCATACCGATAAAGACGATAGGATCGGATTTGAGGTGGATTTAGGCGAAGATATGAACTTTTTATACGAAGTTCGCCTACGTTACTATATTCAGCCGGCCTTTGCCCTTGCTGGTATGGGAACAGAAAATGATGAAGAGCGCAGTGAAGAGCAAAAATACTATCGCGCGGAAATTCACTTAAAAGAAGGTGGGCAGGATTATGATGTGATGGGCTGGGCGAAAGAGCAGATCATTCATGACATCCTCGACCAGTATGAAAAGCATATTCACTTCTTGCACTTGCTCGGCAAGTAACCGCTAAAAATATGCCCCAAATGCATACTCTAAATAATTTGAATTGCAGCTAGGCGGTAAGTGAAGCTATCTCGGGGAGCATACACAAGTATGTGACCCGAGTAGCTGAGCGTAACCAACAACGCTGCGGTTCAAAGTATGACGAGTATTTAGGCGGTAAGCGAAGCTATCTCGGGAAGCATACACAAGTATGTGACCCGAGTAGCTGAGCGCAACCAACAACGCTGCGGTTCAAAGTATGACGAGTATTTATGCGATTTTACTTCTATCCATAATACTACTGTAATCTGGGCTTTCCAGCGCAATCAACTCTTCCAATAACGCCGTCAATTGCTGCATCTTCTCTTGGGAGAAAGCCTGTTCAATCTTTTGATAACCCTCTTCAACTTCCTGACGCGCCTTGTCATACAACTCTTGCCCTGTTGGGGTCAGTGAGACATACAGTTTACGTTGGTCATTCAATGGCTTTAAACGGAAAATAAGCCCTTCGCGTTCCATACGGGTCAAAATCCCCGTTAAGCTCGGACGCAAAATACAGGTTTGCACTGATAATTCATGAAAATCAATAGAGCGATTATCCGCTAGCACGCGGATGATACGCCATTGCTGTTCGGTCAAATTATAGGACTTTAATATTGGTCGAAAGAAGCCCATTGCGGTCTCTCGCGCCTGTAATAATGCAATTGTCAATGATTCATGCATAAGCTTAAAACTCACCACGCTATTTAAAGTTATGAAACACCCACGACAGGGGGTTAGTCAGCCTCCGTGCTGGTTACCATTTTTAACGCTGCCATTTTTAATGCGGCTGTTTTTTAACACTACAGTTTTTAACGCCGCTTCAGGGTTAGCAATAAATCATAGGGTAACTGCAACACACTCAATTATCTTAAATGCAAGAGTAGCATGCAGCACTAACAATCACAAAGAAAAACACCAAAATATTAATGAGTAAATAAATTTTATCAAAAATCCAAAGTTAATATATTGTAAAATTTTAAAAGTTAAAAAAATAATAAACTCATTATATACAGTCAGTTACACATTCACCCCTTTATTATGTTAATAAGATCACAATTAAAATTAACATTTCCATAAAGCTATTGCTTATTACAAAATAATACTTTATTAATATATTAATAATTACTCAGAATCGATCTCTTTAATAAGGAGTTGTCAATGAAAGGCACTGTTTTTGCCGTTGCCCTCAACCATCAAAGCCAGCTTGATCATTGGCTCGAGGCGTTCCAGCAAGCCCCTTATAAAACCCCACCGAAAACACCTGTGTGGTTTATTAAGCCGCGTAATACACGCATTAATTCCGGGGATAACATCCTGCATCCTGCTGGCGAAGAAGTGCAAAGTGGCGCAACGCTGGCGTTAGTGATTGGTAAAGATGCACGCAAAGTTAGCGCTCAGAATGCGCTGGAATTTATTGCTGGTTTTGCGCTGGCGAATGAAGTTAGCCTGCCAGAAGACACCTTCTACCGCCCTGCGATTAAAGCAAAATGCCGTGATACTTTCTGCCCAATCGGCGAGTTAGTGAAAACGTCATTATCTTCATCAGTTGAGATCGTGACACTGATTAACGGCCAAGAAGCGGACAGATGGTCAACCAAGGATCTCGTTCGTAGCGCAAGCGAATTAGTGGCTGCACTGAGCGACTTTGCAACCCTAAAACAAGGGGACGTGATTTTACTGGGTACTCCTCATAAACGCGTCACCATCAAACCGGGTGATCAGGTTGAGATCCAAGCAGCTGGCTTCCCAAGCCTCAAGAACAGCGTTGTTGCGGCAGGAGGACAATAATCATGAAACACGCAAAAATTCGTTATCAAGGCACTGAATATTCCGTCACTGTCGGTGACGACGAAGCCATCAAGCTGCCAAACGGCAACGTAATTGCTGGCGATAGCGCTGATGTTGAATGGCTACCACCTGCACAAGGTACTTTATTCGCGTTAGGTCTGAACTATGCTGACCACGCCACTGAATTAGAATTTAAGCCACCTGAAGAGCCACTGATTTTTATCAAAGCAGAAAACAGCTTAACAGGTCACCGACAAGTGTCCGTTCGCCCAGACAATGTTGAATACATGCACTATGAGTCTGAGCTGGTCGTGATTATTGGCAAAGCGGCGCACAAAGTTTCTCAAGAAGATGCCATGGATTACGTCGCAGGCTACACCGTATGTAACGACTACGCGATCCGTGACTATTTAGAGAATTACTACCGTCCAAACCTGCGCGTAAAAAGCCGCGATACGTTGACGCCAATCGGCCCATGGATGGTAGACAAGTCAGATATTAAAGATCCACACAACCTCGCACTGTACACCTACGTTAATGGTGAATTGCGTCAAAAAGGCACCACCGCGGATCTGATTTTTAATATCCCATTTTTAATTGCCTACCTGAGTGACTTTATGACACTGCAACCGGGCGACATGATCGCAACGGGCACGCCAAAAGGGCTGTCCGATGTGGTTCCGGGTGATGAAGTGATCGTTGAAGTTGAAGGTGTGGGCAGGCTGATCAATACCATTATCAGCGAAAAAGAGTATGAGGAGCGAGTGTGATGACTAAGATTAACCATTGGATCAACGGTAAAAACGTTGAAAGCAAAGAGTATTTCGAAACCACTAACCCAGCAACGGGTGAAGTATTAGCGGAAGTGGCATCCGGCGGCCAAGACGAGATCAACCAAGCGGTTGCTGCGGCAAAAGAAGCCTTCCCTAAGTGGGCAAACACGCCAATGAAAGAGCGCGCACGCTTAATGCGCCGCTTAGGTGAGCTGATCGACGAAAACGTTCCTCAAATTGCTGAGATGGAAACTAACGATACCGGTTTACCTATCCATCAAACTAAAAACGTGTTGATCCCTCGCGCGTCACATAACTTTGAATTCTTTGCTGAAATTTGCCAGCAAATGAACGGTCGCACCTATCCGGTTGACGACAAAATGATGAACTACACCCTGATCCAGCCAGTGGGTGTGTGCGGGTTAATTTCTCCGTGGAACGTGCCATTTATGACCGCGACATGGAAAACTGCACCATGTTTAGCGCTAGGTAACACCGCGGTTCTGAAAATGTCTGAATTATCTCCACTATCTGCAAACCGTTTAGGTGAATTAGCCCTTGAAGCGGGTATCCCTGCGGGCGTACTGAACGTGGTGCAAGGTTACGGTGCTACAGCGGGTGATGCACTGGTGAAACACCATGACGTTCGCGCTGTCTCCTTCACAGGAGGCACCGCAACGGGTCGCGCCATTATGCAAAACGCGGGTCTGAAAAAATACTCAATGGAATTAGGCGGCAAATCTCCGGTTCTGATTTTTGAAGATGCTGACATTGAACGTGCAATGGATGCCGCGCTGTTCACCATTTTCTCTATCAATGGCGAGCGTTGTACTGCGGGTTCACGTATTTTCATCCAAGAAAGCATTTACCCAGAATTCGTAAAACGCTTTGCTGAGCGTGCAAATCGCCTGATCGTCGGCGACCCAACGGATCCGAAAACCCAAGTGGGCGCACTGATCAGTCAACAGCACTGGAACAAAGTGTCTGGTTATATCCGTATTGGTATGGAAGAAGGTGCAATCTTGTTAGCGGGTGGCCCAGACAAACCAACGGATCTGCCGGCTCATCTGAAAAATGGCCACTTCCTGCGCCCAACGGTTCTGGCAGATGTGGACAACCGCATGCGTGTGGCCCAAGAAGAGATCTTCGGACCCGTCGCTTGTTTAATTCCATTCAAGACCGAAGAAGATGGTCTGCGTATGGCGAACGATGTGGAGTACGGTCTGGCTTCTTATATTTGGACTCAAGATGTCAGCAAGATCCTGCGTCTTTCTCGCAATATCGAAGCCGGTATGGTGTTTGTTAATACCCAAAACGTCCGTGATTTACGCCAACCATTCGGCGGCGTA
The DNA here is from genome assembly GCF_009706645.1 of Providencia sp. wls1914. Taxonomy (NCBI): domain Bacteria; kingdom Pseudomonadati; phylum Pseudomonadota; class Gammaproteobacteria; order Enterobacterales; family Morganellaceae; genus Providencia; species Providencia sp. wls1914. The sequence continues at coordinate 36,601 of NZ_WLUN01000017.1, read as the reverse complement.
AAAGCCTCCGGCGTCGGCCGTGAAGGCGGCGAGTATAGCTTCGAAGTCTTCGCCGAAATGAAGAACGTTTGTATCTCCTACGGCGACCACAACATCCCACGCTGGGGTGTGTAAGTTTACAACGCTCTGTGCTGGAAACCTTATATTCCAGCACTTTCCGCTGAATTCTATTGATACTCAGCATCGTTAAAACTGATAAACCAAGTCACTTCAGGTCGTTAGAAGAGCTACAACTTAGGTAAACTCGATGTCTTACCCTAAATAATTCGAGTTGTAGCTAGGCGACAAACAAGCTAATCCCTAGGAGCATACATAAGTATGTGACTAGGGTTAGCGCGAGCAGTCAACAACGCTACAGCTTGAAGAATGACGGGTAAGGATATAAATATGGGTAAGTTGGCATTAACGGCGAAGATTACACACGTCCCATCAATGTACCTATCTGAACTGCCGGGCAAAAACCACGGCTGTCGCCAAGCCGCCATTGATGGGCACAAAGAAATCAGTCGTCGCTGCCGTGAACTCGGCGTCGATACCATTATTGTTTTTGACACTCACTGGCTGGTCAACAGCGCTTATCACATTAACTGTGCCGATCACTTCAAAGGCATCTATACCAGTAATGAACTGCCGCATTTTATTCGCGATATGGAATATGAGTATGACGGCAACTCCGTATTGGGTCAGATGATCGGTGAAGAAGCTCGCAAGCTAGGCGTTCGCGCTCAAGCTCATGAAATTCCAAGCCTAACTCTGGAGTACGCAACGCTGGTTCCAATGCGTTATATGAACAGCGATCGCCACTTTAAAGTGATCTCCATCTCCGCATTCTGTACCTCACACAGCTTTGAAACTAGCCGTAAATTAGGCGAAGCCGTACTGACTGCGATTGAAAAATATGACGGTACCGTGGCGGTATTAGCGAGTGGCTCCCTGTCTCACCGCTTTATTGATGACCATCGTGCGGAAGACGGTATGAACAGCTATACCCGCGAATTCGATGAGCAAATGGACAAACGCGTCGTCAAACTGTGGCGTGAAGGTCGTTTCGCTGAGTTCTGCAAAATGCTGCCAGAGTACGCGGATTACTGCTATGGCGAAGGTCATATGCATGACACCGTGATGTTATTGGGTCTGCTCGGCTGGGATAAATATGATGAGAAAGTCGAAGTGTTAACTGACCTGTTCGCCAGCTCCGGAACTGGGCAAATCAACGCGATTTTCCCACTGCCAAAGTTTATTACAGATAAACAAGCTGCCAACGCATAAGGAACGGATATGCCTCATTTTTATGCTGAATGCACCGACAACATTCGTGAAGAAGCCGCCCTACCCGAGCTGTTCGCTAAAGTAAACAGCGCGTTAGCTGGCACAGGAATTTTCCCGTTAGGGGGCATTCGTAGCCGCGCAATCTGGCTGGATACTTGGCAAATGGCGGATGGCAAACACGATTACGCGTTTGTGCATATGACTTTAAAAATTGGTGCGGGTCGCTCCCTTGAAGATCGCCAAAAAACCGGGGAAATGCTGTTTGATCTGATCAAAACCCATTTTGCCGATTTAATGGCAAAGCGTTACTTGGCGCTCTCTTTCACCATGGAAGAGCTCGATCCTGTTCTGAACTACAAACAGAACAATGTGCATGCCTTGTTTAAGTCATAGAAAGTTTAAGCCATAAAAAATTTAAGTTGTCATTGATGGATATCGATAGGGGGCAATATGCCAATTTCATTTACCAATAGACCGATACCGCGCTGGTTGATCCCGTTACTGGGCTCACTGGTGGCGTTCGGTCCCCTATCGATTGACATGTACTTGCCAGCCTTACCACAAATGGCACAAGCACTGAATGCCACCCAAGGACAGATGCAGTACACCCTCGGGGCATTCTTTGCGGGTTTCTGCGTCGGCATGTTGTTTTATGGTCCCCTGAGCGATCTGCTAGGACGCCGTAAAATGTTGCTAAGTGGGCTGGTCATTTTTACTCTCGCCAGCCTGCTATGCGCCCAAGCCACCAGCTCGGAAGCCTTAATTACCTTTAGAGCATTGCAAGCATTTGGAAGTGGTGCCGCGATAGTGATGGCGCGCGCCATTGCCCGTGATGTGTATCCTTCTAGCGAGCTGCCTAAAGTGCTGTCACTGATGACATTAGTCACCATGATAGCCCCATTATTAGCGCCATTAGTGGGCGGATTTTTATTAATTCATTTTGAATGGCAAGTAATTTTCTATGTACTCGCGGCCGTGGGGTTGTGCTCTGTTTCAGCGATTTTCTTACTGCTACCTGAAACCTTGCCTCATCAGCGTGAATCCCGCAATTTAGTCGGTGTCGCCTTTCATAATTATCGGTTGGTGCTCACAGACCGAGAAGCACTGAGTATCATTGGCACTATGGCATTCTCTTTTGCCGGTATGTTCGCCTTTATCAGTGGTTCACCGTTTGTGTATATCAATTATTTTGGTGTTTCTGAACAGTATTATGGGCTGCTGTTTGGCTGCAATATTTTGGGCATGATTGCGATGTTGCTGCTTAACGTCCGATTGCTCAAGGTGTATAGCCTGCCACGAATTTTGGGCATGCAAAGCGGTATCCAATTGATTTTTGGTGTTCTGTTGTTAATTTTCTATCAACAAAGCCTACCAATTATTGTTATCCTAGTGGTTCTGTTCCTATCGATGGTTAATGCTATCGGCACCAACAGTTTGTCACTGTTACTGCAACACCGCGGGAAAATCGCAGGCAGCGCCAGTGCGCTCGCCATCTCAATTCAGTTTGCCTTGGCAGCCCTTGCCAGTGTTGCAGTGTCCATACTACAAGATGAATCCCCATTTGCTATGGCACTCGTAATGGCGATTTGTGCCGGACTGAGTTTTTCAAGCCAACGCTTGTCCGCTAAAAATGTCCACGCACACGTTCATTCAGTGTCTTCGGAGAACAACGAAAAATGAGCTTAAACACCAATTCTAAATTATTCCGCCAACAGGCTTACATTAATGGTCAATGGGTGAATGCCCAAGACAGTAGCCAGTTTGATGTGACTAACCCAGCAAATGGAGAAGTGATTGCTCGCGTCAGTAATGTGGGTGCCACAGAAACTCAACAAGCCATTGAAGCCGCAGAAAAAGCATTGCCTGCATGGCGTGCAAAAAGCGCTAAAGAACGCAGCCAAATTCTGAACAAATGGTTCCGTTTAATGATGGAAAACCAAAAAGAACTCGCACAGATCCTGAGTACTGAGCAAGGTAAATCCCTCAATGAATCCATGGGCGAGATTGCCTACGGCGCCAGCTTTATCGAGTGGTTTGCCGAAGAAGGTAAGCGCACTTACGGCGAGACAATTCCTTCCCCACTGCCAGGTCGCCGCTTAGTGACCATCAAGCAGCCTGTTGGCGTGGTAGCCGCTATCACTCCTTGGAATTTCCCGAATGCGATGATCACCCGTAAAGTCGGCCCAGCCCTCGCGGCGGGTTGTACCATGGTATTAAAACCTGCGGCTGAAACCCCATTATCTGCACTGGCATTAGCGGCATTAGGTGAAGAAGCCGGTATTCCAGCAGGTGTATTCAACATTGTTCCGGGTACCGATGCCAAAGCGATTGGTGCAGTCATGACTTCAAGCCCGATTGTTCGCAAACTAACCTTCACCGGTTCTACCCGTGTGGGTAAATTACTGATGGAACAGTGCGCAGATACCGTGAAAAAAATGTCGCTGGAATTAGGCGGTAACGCACCATTTATCGTATTTGACGATGCCGATTTAGACGCTGCGGTTCAAGGGGCATTAGCGGCTAAATTCCGTAATAGCGGACAAACTTGCGTGTGTGCAAACCGTATTTTAGTCCAAGAAGGTGTTTACGATGAGTTCGCAGCTCGCCTCGCGAAAGCCGTGAGCGCATTAAAAATTGGTCCAGCGACCCAAGCCGATTCAGAGCAAGGCCCTCTTATCAACCAAGCTGCCGTGGATAAAGTGTCTGAGCACATCGCGGATGCCGTTTCGAAAGGCGCTTCTATCGCTGCGGGCGGTAAATCATCCAGCCTTGGTGGTCTGTTCTTCGAACCTACCGTATTGGTCAATGTGACTGAATCCATGAAAGTAGCGAAAGAAGAGACATTTGGCCCATTAGCACCGTTATTTAAATTCCGTGATGAACAAGAAGCTATCGACCTCGCCAACGATACTGAGTTTGGTCTGGCATCTTATTTTTATTCACGTGATATCGGACGTATCTACCGTGTGGCTGAAGCCTTAGAAAGCGGCATGGTGGGTATTAACGAAGGCATTATTTCAAATGAAGTGGCTCCGTTTGGTGGTATTAAGCAGTCAGGACTTGGTCGTGAAGGCTCACGTTACGGAATCGAAGATTATCTGGAAGTGAAATATCTCTGTTTCGGTGGGTTATCCCACTAACTATAGCCGATTTAGCCATACTCTCCCCCTTCGCGTTAATGCAATAACGCAATGGCGCGAAGGGCAAAGAGTTATCAGGAGCATTTTAAGCATGTTGCAACAAGATACTATTTCAACAATCGCTCAACGCCTAAACCAAGCGGAAAAAAGCCGCCAGCAAATCCGTCAAATTTCTTTGGATCATCCCGAGATGACCATTGAAGATGCCTATGCCATTCAAAAAGAGTGGGTCGGCTTAAAGCTGGCGGAAGGGCGTGTATTAAAAGGGCATAAAATCGGTCTGACATCCAAAGCGATGCAAGCCAGTTCCCAGATTGATGAGCCGGATTATGGCGCACTGCTCGATGACATGTTCTTTGATGATGGCTGTGATATTCCAACCGATCGCTTTATCGTTCCGCGTATTGAAGTTGAACTGGCATTCGTGTTAGCAAAACCGCTGCGCGGCCCTAACTGCACCTTATTTGATGTGTATAACGCGACGGACTATGTGATCCCCGCTTTAGAGCTGATCGATGCCCGTTGCCACAATATCGATCCTGACACTAACCGTCCACGTAAAGTGTTCGACACCATTTCAGATAATGCGGCAAACGGCGCAGTGATCTTAGGCGGACGTCCGATTAAACCGCGCGATTTAGACATGCGTTGGATCAGCGCCCTGCTTTATCGTAACGGTGTGATTGAAGAATCTGGCGTTGCGGCTGCGGTGCTAAACCACCCAGCTAATGGTGTGGCATGGTTAGCCAATAAATTAGCCCCACACAATGTAGAGCTACAGCCGGGACAAATTATCCTTGGCGGTTCATTCACTCGCCCTGTTCCTGCTCGTAAAGGGGATGTTTTCCACGTTGATTACGGCGTGATGGGCTCAATTAGCTGCCGCTTTGCATAAGGAGTTCACTGTGGATCTGTTAGAAAATAAATTCAAAAAAGCCCTGAAAACAGGCAAACCACAAATTGGTTTATGGCTAGGATTGTGCAGCCCATACAGCGCTGAGCTGGTTGCTGGAGCTGGATTTGATTGGCTGTTGATCGATGGTGAACATGCACCAAACAATGTGCAAACCACCTTAGCGCAATTACAAGCTATCGCTCCGTATCCATCGCAACCAGTGGTTCGCCCGGCATGGAATGAGCCGGTGATTATCAAGCAATTGCTGGATATCGGCGCACAAACACTTTTACTGCCAATGGTGCAAAATGCGGAACAAGCAGAGCAAGCGGTACGCTCAACTCGTTATCCACCGGCGGGAATTCGTGGGGTGGGCAGTGCCTTAGCGCGCGCCTCTCGCTGGAATCGTATTCCTGATTATTTAAAACGCGCTAATGATGAAATGTGCGTGATTGTCCAAGTGGAAACCCGCGAAGCTATCAAAAACCTACCCGAGATCCTCAAAGTTGAAGGGGTTGATGGTGTCTTTATCGGCCCTGCAGATCTGAGTGCGGATATGGGCTTTTCTGGCAATCCAAACCACCCTGAAGTGAAAGCGGTGATTGAAGATGCCATTAAGCAAATTCGTGCGGCAGGTTTAGCGCCGGGAATTTTGATGGCGGCACCAGATATCGCAGAACACTATATTAAGTTAGGCGCCCTGTTTGTCGCCGTTGGTGTGGATACCACATTATTAGCGCGCACCGCTGAAGCCCTTGCCGCGAAATTCGGTAAAACGGTTTCCGATATGGATAACAGCGCATCTAGCGTGTACTAAAACAATCAGAACTCCTCTAGGTCGTTCAATTTTACCCTACGCTCATGGGCGACCTAGATAGTAAGCAATAAAATCGCAACCACAACAAGGCAGCCCAAATGACTGCCTAGTAGACCCTTGTACCTATAATAAATTGTAATTAGAGGGCATTATAATGAGTCATTCACAGAATGTTGCTAGTAACAATCCTGCAGAGCAACATAAGAACCTTACCGAACCGCAACAGCGGGTGATCAATAAGCTTTTTAAACGACTGATCGTATTTCTGTTCGTTCTGTTTGTTTTCTCGTTCTTAGACCGGATTAATATCGGCTTTGCGGGACTGACAATGGGGAAAGACATCGGTCTGACGTCTACCATGTTTGGTCTAGCGGCCACCCTGTTTTATGCGACTTACGTTATTTTTGGTATTCCAAGTAACATCATGCTCGGCATTGTCGGCGCTCGTCGCTGGATTGCCACTATCATGGTGTTATGGGGTATCGCCTCTACCGCCACCATGTTCGCCACCGGGCCAACCAGTTTATACATTTTGCGTATGCTGGTGGGTATTGCTGAAGCCGGTTTCTTACCGGGGATTTTAGTTTACTTAACTTACTGGTTCCCAGCTTATTTCCGTGCTCGTGCTAACGCGCTATTTATGATTGCAATGCCTGTCACCATGGCATTTGGCTCGCTAGCTTCTGGTTATATTCTGGGACTGGATGGCGTTTTAGATCTGAAAGGCTGGCAGTGGTTATTTTTACTGGAAGGTTTCCCATCTGTTCTGCTGGGTATTTTAGTGTGGTTTTATCTGGATGATTCTCCGAAGAAAGCGAAATGGCTAACTCAGGAAGATAAAGACACCCTGCAAGAGATGATGGATAAAGATCAATTAGAATTAGTACAGCCACACGGTTCCAAAAGCCAGACTGCACTGCAAAATAGCAGCCTGTGGAAAGAGATTTTCACCCCTGTGATCTTAATGTATACCGTTGCCTATTTCTGTCTAACTAACACACTGAGCGCCATTAATATTTGGACGCCACAAATTATGCAGAGTTTTAATCAGGGCAGCAGTAATGCCATGATTGGGCTATTAACGGCGATCCCTCAGTTCTGTACGATTTTAGGGATGATTTATTGGAGTCGCCGTTCGGATCGCTTGCAAGAGCGTAAGATGCACACTGCGTTGCCGTATTTGTTTGCGGCGGCAGGTTGGATCATTGCAGCAATGACTCATCAGCCGATGATCCAATTATTGGGGATCATTATGGCGTCCACCGGTTCGTTTACTGCGATGGCAGTTTTCTGGACCACGCCAGATCAGTCGATCAGTTTACGCGCTCGAGCAATCGGTATTGCCGTAATCAACGCAACAGGTAATATAGGCTCCGCGGTTAGCCCACTGTTAATCGGTTGGCTGAAAGATCAAACGGGTAGCTTCAACTCTGGCCTCTATTTTGTAGCCGGTTTGCTGGTCGTCGGTGCCATTCTGGTCATCGCCATCCCAATGAAAAACTCAAGACCAAGAGCTACACCGTAAACTGTCAAACTGTAAAACAGTCGAATTAAAGAAATGAGTGCTGCACTCCAATAACCTTGAGCATTGCTCAAAATAATTCGAGTTGCAGCTAGGCGGCAAGCAAGCTAATTCCTAGGAGCATACACAAGTATGTGACTAGGATTAGCTTGTGTAGCCAACAACGCTGCAGCTTGAAGAATGAAGAGCAATTATGACGGGCATTACAAACATAGATATTGGGAAGGACTACGATGACGTCCTGGGCAACGACGACGTCCACTACCAAACCTTCGGCAAACTCGCCGCCTTCTTCGGCCGCGACATGCCTGCTCATCGTCACGATGGCTATTTTCAATTACACTATTTAGTCACTGGGCATATTACGCTTCAGCTGGATGAGTCCCGTTATTCTGTGCAGGCACCACTATTTATTTTAACCCCCCCTTCTGTCGCCCATGCGTTTTTTACTCAAGAAGATACTGACGGGCATGTACTAACCGTACGGCAAGATTTAATTTCGCCACTATTGGAATCACTTTATTCTGCCAACCTGGACAGAGTCGATATTCCGGCGATTTGTTTATCTGTCGCGGATAAACCCCAAGATATTGAAACTTTTAATCATTATTGGGATTTAATGGCGCGGGAATCTGCCAATAACTATATTGGTCGAGACCAAGTGTTATCTTCACTTGCCCAAGCCCTATTCACCTTTTTACTGCGCTCTGTCCCCCTTGACGAGCACCATGTTAGCGGCGTGCGTGGTGAACATCGATTATTCCAACGTTTTAACCAGCTTATCGATATGCATTATCGCGAGCATCTCTCTGTCCCTGATTATGCGGATAAACTCGGCGTCACCGAATCTCGCTTAAAAGATATGTGCCGGCGATTTGCCAACCGCCCTCCGAAGAAACTCATTTTTGATAGGATTTTACGAGAAGCCAAACGCATGCTGCTCTTTTGCGATATTTCCGTCTCTGAAATTGCCTATCAACTTGGATTTAAAGATCCTGCCTATTTTGCCCGCTTTTTTAATCGTTCAGAGGGTACCTCACCGAGCCAATGGCGCGAGCAAAATATCCACTAAATCGTGGATGTTAAAATTTTAGTATCCCCCTTAAATTATTTTACATAATGCAAACATTTTTGATGTCTTGCATTTTTATTTTTAAAGTTACAACTTGTACTATTAGTCGCAAACAAAAAGTGAATATTGAGCTCAAAAAACAACCAAATAAAATATTAATAAATAAAAATCATTAAGTTTTTAATGAAAATTAATGCAATGATAAATAAGGGTTTATTTAAAATAAATGAAATAGCATTAACATTAAAATATCGATAAGATCACATTTCTTTCATAAAACCACCTCACCAACGAAAAGTACCAGCATTTCTTTGGAAAGTCTCTTTTAAAACCCCACAGAAAACGATTCAATTAGTAAACACAAAACAAACATAAAATTAACATTATTCAAGCTTGCAACCTTTGTACGCCGACAACCCGCAAGCCCTCTTTGTTCTAAAACGAGGTAGACATGAAACCAGAAGATTTTCGTTCCGATGCTAAGCGCCCATTTAATAGCCAAGAATATCTAAAAAGTTTGCAAGATGGTCGCGAGATTTATATCTATGGTGAGCGTGTTAAAGATGTCACCACGCACCCTGCTTTTCGTAACTCAGCAGCTTCTATAGGACAGTTATATGATGCGCTTCATGATAAATCGACTCATGACCAGCTTTGCTGGGGCACAGATACAGGTAACGGCGGGTACACCCACAAATTCTTCCGCTTCGCAAAAAGTGCCGATGACTTACGCCAACAACGCGACGCCATCGCAGATTGGTCACGCCAAAGCTACGGATGGATGGGACGCACTCCAGACTATAAGGCGGCATTCGCCAGCTGTTTAGGGGCCAACCCAGAATATTATGGTCAGTTTGCCGACAACGCACGCAACTGGTACAAACGTATTCAAGAGAGCGGCTTATACTTTAACCATGCGATTGTTAACCCACCTATCGATCGCCATAAGCCTGCCGATGAAGTTAAAGATGTTTATATAAAGCTAGAAAAAGAAACTGATGCAGGTATTATCGTCAGCGGTGCAAAAGTTGTTGCAACCAACTCTGCGTTAACACACTACAACTTTATCGGTTTTGGTTCTGCACAAGTCATGGGTGATAACCCTGATTTTGCTCTGATGTTTGTTGCACCAATGGATGCGGACGGTGTGAAATTAATTTCCCGTGCATCTTATGAATTAGTTGCTGGTGCAACAGGGGCTCCGTTTGATTACCCGTTATCAAGCCGTTTTGATGAGAATGATGCCATTCTGGTCATGGATCATGTGTTAATTCCATGGGAAAACGTACTGATTTATCGTGATTTCGACCGTGCTCGTAACTGGGCGGTACAAGGTGGCTTTGCTCGCCTGTTCCCATTACAAGCTTGTGTACGTTTAGCCGTCAAACTGGACTTCATTACAGGTCTTCTACAAAAGAGCCTTGAATGTACGGGTGTTATTGATTTCCGTGGAGTTCAAGCGGATCTCGGTGAAGTGGTTGCTTGGCGTAACCTATTCTGGTCACTGACTGATGCTATGTGTTCAGAAGCAAAAGCTTGGGAAGGCGGCGCGTTCCTGCCAGATACTCAAGCCATCCAAACATATCGTGTTATGGCACCAATGGCCTACACCAAAATCAAGAATATCATCGAAAGTAACGTAACAAGTGGTTTGATCTATCTGCCATCAAGCGTTCGTGATATGAATAACCCAGAGATTGACAAATATCTGGCAAAATATGTTCGCGGTTCAAATGGGATGGATCACGTTGAACGTATTAAAATTTTAAAATTAATGTGGGATGCTATCGGTAGTGAATTCGGTGGTCGCCACGAGCTGTATGAAATTAACTACGCGGGAAGCCAAGACGAAATTCGTCTGCAATGTCTGCGTCATGCATACGGTTCTGGCAACATGAAAGCCATGACAGACATGGTTGACCGCTGCCTGTCTGACTATGATCAGCACGGCTGGAAGCGCCCTCACCTGCACAACAACAACGATATTAATCTGTTAGATTCGCTGCTGAAGTAATCGGCAGCAGGAGGTCAAAATGTCTTTAGAAAATGAACATCGCTTACGCTTCAGAGATGCGATGGCAAGTCTCGGTGCCGCTGTTAACATCGTCACCACGGATGGTCCAGAAGGTCGTTGCGGTATTACTGCCACTGCGGTTTGTTCTGTGACTGATACGCCACCGACTTTGATGGTATGCGTTAACCGCAACAGTGCTATGAATGCGGTTTTTCAAAAGAATGGCCGCCTATGCGTTAACGTTCTCAACCATGATCAAGAAGATTTAGCTTGTCACTTTGCGGGAATGAAAGGCTCGACGATGGATGAGCGCTTTGGATGGGACATGTGGGATAAAGGTATTTTAGAACAACCATTGTTAAGAAATGCCCTTGCTAATCTTGAAGGTGAAATTACCCAAGTACAAGATATTGGCACTCACTCTGTCTATATGGTTGAGATGAAAAAGATTGTTGTTAGCGATGATGGACACGGTTTAGTCTATTTTAAACGTAAATTCCATCCCGTTTTGCATAAAATCTTAGAGCATACAGCCTAATTTAGCCTCCATTTTATTACGCTATTCTAAGCCCCTAAATTCATCATTTAGGGGCTTTTTTATTATATCTATCTAATGTAACTTTCTTAAATCAAATCCATTCTCAGGCAATTTTAGTCTAATTGACACCGACCAAATTAGAGGTATACACTGGAAAAATACTTATATGACATCCTAATAAATAAAATAAAACAAAATATGAAATATCTTATTAATAATATTATTTATGACAGCCATCAGGGGTTGTTATATCGCGATAATATCGACGATGCAATTAAACTAACTACCACACTAAACCGCTTATTATTGGTGTTAGTGCAAAATAATGGTGAGGTTTTAGATCGTGAAACATTATTAAGTCGAGTGTGGGATGAACACAACCAAGTGGCATCTGATAATAACCTCAACAGTAGTATTTCTGTTTTACGCCGCCATTTGTCCTCATTTTGTGAGGATGAAATAATTACAACTATACCTAAAGTGGGCATCAAGCTTAATGCGCAATTGCAGTCGTTATCATCAGAATTAAATCACGATACCCAACAAGAAGAACCTGTAGAAATATTACTTAGTGAACATCAGGAAGCACTCATTATAGAAGATGCACCAAAAGAAAAAGCACAAACAGTAAAGAAAAAAAGCTACATCCTCAATAACCGTTTTATTGAGCTAGCCTTAGTTGTAATTATTATTTTTTGCTTACTTTATCTTTTTAAAAGCTATTTTTTTGCTACGCGAACAGAATATCCTGAGGTGGGTCGCATTGATCAGTGCAGCATACGCTATATTAATAGCTACCATAAACCCGATATGACGACGATTAGTTTTACTGATTTACAAAATCAGTTAACACGGTTAAACATTGATTGCAAAAAACCGGCTACGTTATTTTATTACAATGTTGGTATCGTCACGAATGATAAAAACCTCTATGATAACTTTTTATTTTTATCTTATTGTCCTAACACCCCCAAAGATAGTACCACAGTGAGTTGTGAGAATTTTTATGTCAAATAAGAAATCTGTCAGGGCTTTTTGGCTACTGATTATTTCAACCATCTTAGTCTTCATTAGTAGCTATGTTTATTATAAAAACAGCACCGCCATTGTCCCAAGTTGCAGAGCAACATTAAAAATTGATATTTCAGACAGCCGTTCAGACTTAAAAGGCTATTACCTACTTAGCATTATTCCAAATGAGAATGACCCTGAGCATCATACTTTTGTGATGAATGGAACCATCAGCAATGATGGCAAAAGTTATGTTATCGCTCGTAAATTTTATATGAAATATGTCTACCAAGGCGGGCATTTTTTCTCACAAGTCGAACGAGTTGTTATTGATCCTAATGACCAAGCTCAAAATAAAGTAAAAATACGGGGTATTCCGCAAGAAGGGCAAATTTATTTTGTGAACATAAAGCGTTTGAGTAAAAAAAACTATATTTTTGAAGAGAACTTCTCCCCTCTTTTTATTTGCACAATTTAATTTCAATCAGCAAACATTTCATCATGACAAAAATAGAGCATCGAATTATGACATTTGATGCTCTATTTTTTTAATTTTTAAAAATTACTTATTAATTTACCTTAAAGCAAAAGTGATTAAAAACCCCATATATTATCACCTCAAAATAAAAACATTAAAAGTCACGTTAAAAATATTAATATCAGAATTAAATATTTTACTTCATTAAAATACCAATACTTTATTTCAAAAAACTCTCCTGATGGATAAACTTGTTTTCGTCGAAATGACTTACACAAAAAGCCGACGCATGGATGCACTAGGCAATTTGCATTCACTTTAGGGACTAAAAAATACTTATCTTTAAGGATCTATAACATGAAATTAAATAAATTATCTGTTGCTGTTTTATTTGCAGCTTCTACTCTGTCTGCTTCTGTTTTAGCTAGCGGCAACACTGGTGAATTACATTTCAGCGGTCAAGTAGTTAACTCTCCATGTAATATCGAATCTGAAAGCACCAAACAAGAAGTTCCATTTGGTCAACTGTCACGTGCTTCTTTAGAAGCAGGCAATGCAGCAGAGAAAGATATCTCTATTAAATTAAAAGAGTGTAACTTCGACGAATTCAGTAAGGATACTGAAGGTAAATGGGTTGCAGTTAAAGATATCAAAATCACTTTCGGTGGTAAAAACTACGTTGGTACTAATAAAGAGTTCTTAGGCGTGACTGGTACTGCTAATAACGTTGGTATTCAAATTAAAGATTTTAAATTTGATGAAGCTAAATCTGTTCTGAACCAAATTCGTAACAGACAAGGTGAAAACGTTCTGGAATTTACTGCATTAGCAAAACGTGTTGATGCTTCTACTCCAGTAACTGAAGGTGAATTCAACTCTATCGCTGACTTCAAAATCACTTACGAATAATTTTTATGGGAGGGGTAACCCTCCCAATAAAAAGGTTCATTATGCGAAATTTATCTTTCTTATGGTCAACACTATTATTAGCTCCTTTTATTTCTAATGCAGAATATACAGTTGATGGTGGTATTCGTGGTGAAACTGTTATGCGCGGATATATTGTTGCAGCTCCCTGTTCAATAGAAACAGACAGTCAATATCAATATATTAATTATGACCTTGTTTCTAAAAGTGACATCAATACAGAAGAAGCAAAAAACAATAATAGAAAAACATTCAACATTAAATTAAACAACTGCATTAGTGAATATGACAAAGATAATAGCAAAGGCATAAAAATTAAATTCTTTGCTAATAGTGATATCTACAACAATGCAATAAAACTATCAGGCCCCACGGATGGCGTCGTTGTCTATATTTATGACACCAATAACAATTTAGTCACTCCGAATAAATCGTATTCTATTTCAAATAGCGCCATTTACTTTGATAGCAAAACAAAAATCAGCTTTTTGAAATATGAAACAGAAATTGACACCATTAATAATGAGATTGAACCCGGAAATTACTTTGCCACGATTAAATTCAATGTGAGTTACGACTAATAAATATTTTAAATGATAAGAACACTATGGCTAAATTTAATATTTTTCACCAGTTAATTATTATATCTTGCTTATCCAGTATTCCTACTGTTGCTTTTTCTGTTGAATTTAATACAGATATGCTTGATACCAAAGATACTCAGAATATTGACTTTAGCCAGTTTTCTCAGGCCGGATTTGTTATGCCTGGAAATTATCATCTAACGATTAAAGTCAATAATGAACGTTTGGGTAATGCCCGCGATATTACTGTGGGTGCACCAACTTCTGCTGAAGATTCATTATTTAGCGTTGTCTGTGTTCCGGCAACCATTACAGATCAGCTCGGCTTAAAACCAGATGCTATTCGCTTAATTAAATATCGCGATAACGATCAGTGTATCGATTTGTCTGCGCTTGAAGGCAGTACCATGAGCGTGGATTTATCCACGTTAACACTGACGATTTTAATCCCACAAAGTTATCTGGAATATACCGACCCTAGCTGGGTGCCACCTTCTCGCTGGGAAGACGGTATTAACGGTTTCTTACTCGACTACACCTTGACAGGGTCCTTTACCAACCGAAATAGCGGAACCAAAGAGTCCTATTTATCCGCAAACGGTACCACAGGGTTAAACCTCGGTGCGTGGCGTTTACGTGGAGATTACCAAGCGAACTACCGTAAATCATCGGGTAACTATAACAATGAATATAGCGATGCCATATTCAGCCGTTTATATGCTTATCGTTCATTAGCGAATATCGCCTCGGTTCTAACGTTGGGGGAAAACTATTTCTATTCCGCCATTTTTGATTCTTGGCAGTTCACAGGTCTGTCACTAGAGACCGATGAAAATATGCTACCGCCGAAACTGACGGGATATGCCCCAGAGATCATCGGGATTGCACAAACCAACGCAACAGTCATCGTCAAAAGCCATGACCGTATTGTTTTAGAGACTACGGTTCCCGCAGGGCCATTCCAGATCCAAACGTTGGATAGCTCAATCCGTGGAACCTTAGATGTCACGGTACGTGAAGAAAATGGCGAAGAACAAAAGTTCAGCATTACTACCGCGGCGCTACCTTATTTAACGCGCCCTGGACAAGTTCGTTATAAGTTTGCCGTTGGTAAACCGCGTTACGATGGACGTCACCTTGAAGGGGATATGACCGCATCTGGCGAGCTTTCTTATGGACTTAATAATATTTGGTCTATTTATGGTGGTTCGATTTTATCCAAAAACTACCAAGCATTTTCAGCCGGTTTTGGGCGTGACTTATTTACCTTCGGGAGCTTGTCATTTGACATAACACAGTCTCATGCAAAATTACTCAGCAATACCTTAACAGGACGCAGTTACCGTTTAAGTTACTCAAAATCGTTTGATGAGGCGAGAACGGACATTACGTTCGCAGGCTATCGATTCTCGGATGAAACCTATCGTTCATTACAACAAACATTGGACGAACGCCGTACAGGGATTGAAACCCAGGCACACAAAGAGAGCTATCAGGTCAATATCAATAAATATTTTGACGCGTTCTCACTGGGTGGAAACTACCAGTACAACACGTATTGGAATAGCCAAACGGAAGAGCAATTTGGAGCCTATATCAACACCGCCTTCAATATTGCCTATTTAGGGTTAAAAAATATCAGCTTAACCGCATCCGCGACACGCTCCAAAAGAGCGGGATATCAGGATGATGCCATTACGTTATATGTCACCGTTCCCCTCACAATGGGCAGCAGCATGAGCTTCTCTGAGGGTTATACACGTGACCAAAATGGACGCCGTTCTTCAACCCATAACGTGGGCTATAGCGGCTACAACGATCAGCGTAGTTATAACCTGAACGTAGGTTACCAAACGGGACAGTATCAAGACTCACAAACCAGTTTCAGTGGTTATTTGAGCCAGAACTTCCCAACGGCATCACTCTCGGCCAATGCCAGTTATGTTCCCAATGAGTACCACACCATTGGTGGGTCGATTAACGGCGGGATCACATTGGTCAAAGAAGGAATTGCGATGCATCAGGCAGCCTATGGTGGAACGCGCTTAGTCGTTGAAACACCGGGAGCGAGCAACGTGCCATTAAACGGCGGTGTTTATAAAACTAACCGCTTTGGCTTAACCGTACTCCCTAACGTAAGTAGCTATCGCAAGACAACAGCATCAATTAATACCAGTAAATTACCGAACAATATCGAAGCGTTAGAGAGCGTTACCGAAGCCACATTAACTCGTGGAGCCATCGGTTATCGCAGCCTTAATGTTATCCAAGGGGAAAAAACCTTTGCCCGTTTAAAACTGGCAGACGGCACTTATCCACCCTTTGGCGCCAGTGTACGTAATAAAAATAATATTGAGCTCGGCATTGTGGGTGAGCAAGGGATCACATGGATTGTCGGCGTGATGCCAAATGACCTGCTTAACCTTTACTGGGGAAATAAATTGCAATGCAGCACGCAAGTCACTGAGTTTAAAAACAGTGCGGAAAGCTACCCTGTATTAATTTGTCATTAGGAAACAATTTAAATGAAATCAAATCTTTTTAATTTACTTCGCACCAGTGTCTTATTGACCTCTATCGGTGCAATGGGCGCCACTTACGCCGCAGTTACACTGGATCGTACTCGTATTATTTTTGATGGTGATCAGCAGTCTATTAACATCACTATTCGCAATGATAACCCTGAACTGCCTTACTTAGCGCAGTCATGGTTAGAAGATGCGTCAGAGAAAAAATTGGAAGCTGGCCCGATTATCGCGACACCACCGATTCAGCGTATGGAGCCAAAATCCACCAGCTTAGTTCGTTTAAGCACGGCTCCTGATATCAGTAAGCTACCTCAAGATAGAGAGTCTCTGTTTTACTATAACTTGCGTGAAATTCCACCAAAATCAACAGAAGCAGGTGTTCTACAAATCGCCCTGCAAAGCCGTGTAAAACTGTTTTATCGCCCAGAAGCGATTGTGGCTGATAGCAAAAAAGATTGGACAAAACAGGTGACATTAACCCCAACAGCCAATGGTTATCAACTGAATAACCCAACAAGTTTTTATCTGACTATTATCGGCATTGGTAACAGCCAGAAGCAGTCTGAGCAGAGTGACTTTGATGCCGTTATGGTGCCACCGAAATCAACCCATAACCTAAAATCAGCAAAATTTGCGACACCATATCTCACCTATATCAATGATTATGGTGGAAAGCCATCACTGGCGTTTAAGTGCCAAGCATCGCAGTGCACAGTCACACCATAGACGTAACGGATAAACAGGAATATCAACATGAAACTGTATCACTTTGGGTTATCGCTCATGTTCGCCATGCCTGTATTGGCAGAAACGCCATCGCAACCCTCATTATTGGAAACAACAGGCACTGTTTATATTCATGCGCGTTTTCTCATAACGCCTTGCCAGCCTAATGTGACGATGACGAGAGCGGTCAATCATGTTAATGAGCCTGTTTATCAATTTACCGTGAGTTATGCCCATTGTGTCACCCGCACTTATAACCAAACGTGGGCGCCATTCACGTTGAAATTTGCGGGGCAGCAATATGTTTTTTCAAAGCCGCAGACAAATAAAAGTATGACCTTTTTACTTCCAGCCGAGAATTCAGCACGCCGTTTGGAGATGATTTATGACTAAAACATTCGCACTTATGGTTAGCATGAGTAGCTTGTTATTCACCAGCTACGGCAGCTTGGCAAATAGTCTATCCGTCTATTTTGAGGGAACACTAGTGCCTATTGGTTGTCGCTTATCCGACGATGACACGAAGAAAACGGTTTACTTATCGGGTCTGCGCTTTTCTGAACTTGAAAATCTGGGGCGTTCTGATGTTCAACCTTTTCAGTTGGATATCGTCGACTGCTCGACAGCGGCATTAAATAAGACCATCAAAATTACGCTAAATACTCAAGATATTGAAACTCACAATGGCGTCACCTATTTGAAAACAACTGGCGAGTCCAATGTGTTACTGGCGTTAACGGATGGCAAGAATGCTCAACCTTTGAAATTTAATACCCCGATTGATATCAGTACCGTCACGGAATCGGGAAAAGGCTCCATTAACCCGCTGCAATTTGGGGTATATGCGCAAAAGCCCTTTAACGGACGGCTCAAAACAGGGAGTTTCTCATCCTTAGTCACATTCAATCTGGACTACCAGTAGGAGAATGCAGATGAAAATATCCGGTTTTTTAGGGGCGATTTGCCTGCTTATGAGCAGCTTTTCACTGGCTGATATTTTAATTACGTTGGAAACCACACTGGTGCGTCCATCCTGTGTGATCACCAATGAAAATGGTGATAAAGAGCTGTATGTGAATTTTCAAAATGTCGCATTAGATCGCATAACAGAAGAAAAGCAAAACTTTGGGATCCTAATTAAACAGTGTGATCTGCGTAAAAACTTACGGATTTATTTGTCCCCAAAAGAGGGTTCAACCCTCACGATTAATAACGAAACGGTATTAAGCACCACGATCCAAGGATTAGGGATCCGCTTTTCCCAAGCCAATAGAAATACCGCTATCAATCTACTGAAATGGGAGCCCATCTTCCCGTCGGTGAGTGGTGACACCGCCACATTGACCTTGCAGTCACAATTAGTTACGAATCAAGTGCCTGAAACACTTGAAGTCGGCCCGTTTAGTGCGGCACTGTCAGTCATGATTGATTATCTTTAAAGTTAGGTAACGACAATGAAAAAAACATCTAAAACTTCACTAATTTCATTAATGACCATGCTGATGTCACTGTTTCTCTATAGCCAAGTGTCTCACGGGTTAACTCGCTACTCGTCCAGTGGTGGTGGCTATAGAATGAATCTTGTCTCCAATAACTCGGTCATCGCGAGCACTCCGACAATTGGAAGCAATGGCGAGAAATACTATTCTGTCGCTCCGCCAAATAAAGAAGGTATTGTGATTAATGAAAGTTCATCACAGCCTTACGGTACTGTGTATTGTAAGGTGAACTTTTTAGCGGGTAACTACCAAAACGGACTGGCATGGAACTATGCCTTTCATCGTGTTTTTGCTTATATGCCAGAAGCTGGATTTACCATTAAAGGGCTCACCGCTTATAGAATTAATGCGAATACTTATTTCACACTGTATTCAGACAATGGAATTACTCAGGGTTGGAAAAACATTTCTGGACGTGGATGTTCTTCTGAAGAAATGGGGCCATTAGACGCTGGGTTCTTCACCGTTCAATTCCCATTTGAAGTACGCATTTATGTGAAAGATATTCCGATAGATGGCAAGGTCGTTATTCCACCAGCAATGATTGCGGGCTATACCCGAATGTTCCAATATCCGGGTGCACCTGATGTGTTTGTGCCAGCGGATAAAGCGAGTGTAAAACTGGATTTAACTCAGTCGGTGATTAACTACCCATCAAACTGTAAATCCAATATTGATAACTTAAATATCAATCACAATACACTGGATGCCATTGAATTTGATAGTAAAAAAACCCGTACTGCGACCTATCAATGTGATAGAAGTCAGGGAGTTAGAGTGAAGTTCGCCTTAGATTACGTTATGGATAACGATCCGCAAAAGCGTGTACCACTGAAGTCAGGTAATAACACGATTTACTCCGAGTTATCGCTGTACGATGCAGAGAGTAACCAACGCGGTAAAACTATCGAAACCACCATTGATAAAGTGAAAAATATTGAAATCGAAAGCCACCTTTATGGATTAGATGCTGAGCCCGGAAAATACACTGGCAACGCGTGGTTAATTGCGACTTATTTATAATTAACATGCAGTAAAATTTTATGATTATGCTTTCTCGTGCTGTATTTATTAGTATTTTTATTATTTGGAATCTCGCCAGCATAATTTACATTGATAATTTAGGTAGCTTAAGGCAATCGCTACCTCAAAATATTATTAGCTGGTTAGCGATTGCATTAATCATTTCCATCATTGCATTTACAGTGTTTTATAGAAAAAATCGGATTTTTATTACTATTCCTGCAATGTGTTTTTGTTTAGCGCTAGCCATATTAAGCATCAATCTTTTTTATATAAAAGAAAGTCATAATGTTATATTTTGGTATTGGTCTGGCATCAGCGCAGGAGTCGTACTGTATATTGTCGGATTGCAAATACGAGAGAAGTGGTTAATTCAATCTTTCTGTATTTATTGCTTTATTGCTATTAATGTTATCCAGTGTTTATTTACTATTTATCAATACTTTTTTGAAACTACTATTTTTTATTTTGCAACCGATATGCGGTCATATGGTTTGACGCAACAAATTACCATTTTGTCGGTTAACATGGCGATGAGCTGTATGTTTTCGTTGATGACCCTAGTGTTATCACAATTTAAACTTGCATCGCTTACCCAAGAAAAATGCCGTATAACGCTATTAAGTCTCTGCATTTTCTTGTTTACAGTGACGCTGGTTGTTCTGCAATCTATCACCACAACATTGAGTTTCGCAGTGTGTGCTTTTGTTTTTATCTGTTTGTTTTATCAAAAGAATAAAGTAAGAGTGAGCGCCAGCTATTTCATTATTGCCCTCGCTGTATTTATTGGCGTTTACCTTATTCAGCTGTGCCCAAAGTATATCGACAGTGAGATAATCAACCGCTTTCACCTTAAGCAAATGTTACGATTTTCCATCTCACTGTTTATCTACCCACCAGCTGAAGTTTGGGAACAACCTTTAATACTTAATGCGAGTATGGAGAAAAACCAGCTCCCATTTTTAAGCTCTGAAAATTATATTGTGCCACATATTTATAATGAGATATTGCGTTGGATTATGACTGGTGGGTTTATTAACCTTATTTTTATGTCATTACTAATAACGGGTGGAATATATGTTATTTACCAATCAATCATTAAATACAAAAAAAATGGGAACGGTTATTCCATATCCTTAATATTGGCATTAACGCCTGTAGTTATTAATAGCAACTTAGAGCACCCATTTTTACAATCAGTGTTACATTGGGGAATGATTATACTGTTTTTATCATTTTCAGATGCGTCATTCCCATTAAAAGAACAATCAAGCTTTTATATTAACAAGCACTTATCGTTATTATTTAGCTTTAGCACTTTTATTATTGGCCTAAGCGTTTTTATTATTGGATTAAATTTATTTAATGGCCAATCTTTCTTTCACACCAATATTTTCTCATTTGCATAATGAGAAAATTAAAAGATAAACGAGGACAGCATAATGACTCTCTATGACAATCAAATCTCCAATACCGATATTGGTGCAAAAGTTCGCAAGCGCCGCCTATTATTAGGTTGGAGCGCCAGTATTCTTGGTAAAAAAACTGGCTTAAGCCAACAACAAATCTCTCGTTATGAACGCGGAACTCAAAATTTTACGATCCACCGATTATGTATTTTTGCTAATGTGCTTCAGTGTGATTTAAATTACTTTTTAGAGCGTAGAAATCCTTCGGTAACAGTACCGATTAATCTGTAATGCCGCTGTATTCATACCACCGACAGCCTAATTTAGTCGCAACATAATCATGCCCTCTAAGTCTCTTTTTAGAGGGTATTTTTATGAGTAAAAGTAACCTAAACTGATATTTCTACATCACTGAAATCTGCTAACCCACTCATTAGAAAAAACAAATAATAACAATGCATTATAGCTCAATTAGAGGCTCCATTTCGTCGAGGTATTAAACGCGGTGATTACCCCACGGGTCATCAGATAAATTAGCTTCATCCATTGAATCATCTTCTAGCATATCAAGATAGAACGCTTCAACTTCAGCCCGCGCCCATGGCGTTCTTCGTAGGAATTTTAAGCTTGATTTGATACTGGGATCTTTGTTGAAGCAATTGATTTTGATAATGCTGCCTAATTTTGCCCAACCATAATGGTTAACTAATTCTGTTACCTGCATTTCAAGCGTAACCCCATGTAACGGGTCTTTAGATTTATGTTCAGTCATTTGGATTACCTTATAGGGCATTTCAGAGTGTTCAAAGCACGCGAAGGTTACAAGAAAAGCAAGGCGCTCGCAATCAATACGGCAAGTGACAGGCTCCTTAGTGAAAACATAAAAAAATCCCCCAGCAAGCTACCCTGCTGGGGGATGATTTATTCACAAGTAAAACTCGTAAATTACAGAACGTCTACGCAGTTCAGTTCTTTGAATGCTTGCTCTAAACGAACAACCATTGAGTCTTGTGCTTTACGCAGCCACACACGTGGATCGTAGTATTTTTTGTTTGGCTTATCATCGCCTTCTGGGTTACCTAACTGAGATTGTAGGTAGCCTTCTTTCGCTTTGTAATACTGTAAAATACCATCCCATGTTGCCCACTGAGTATCAGTATCGATGTTCATTTTGATAACACCGTAGCTTACTGCTTCTTTGATTTCAGCAGCGCTTGAACCGGAACCACCGTGGAAAACGAAATCTAAGCTGTTGTGTGGCAGGTTAAATTTCTCAGACACGTAGTCTTGGGAATTACGCAGAATTTTTGGCGTTAATTGTACGTTACCTGGCTTATAAACACCGTGTACGTTACCAAAAGAAGCCGCGATAGTGAAACGTGGGCTGATAGCGTTCAGTTTTTCGTAAGCGTAAGCTACGTCTTCTGGTTGGGTGTACAGCGCTGAGCTGTCCATGCCAGTGTTATCAACACCGTCTTCTTCACCACCAGTACAACCTAATTCGATTTCCAGAGTCATGTCGATTTTCGCCATGCGCTCTAAATATTTAGAACAGATTGCAATGTTTTCTTCCAGAGATTCTTCTGACAGGTCAATCATGTGAGAAGAGAACAGTGGTTTACCAGTTTTCGCGTAGTGTTTTTCACCCGCATCTAATAGACCGTCAATCCATGGCAGTAATTTCTTCGCACAGTGGTCAGTGTGCAGAATCACTGGCACACCGTAGTGCTCTGCCATTTGGTGTACGTGGTATGCACCTGAAATTGCACCTAAGATAGCTGCTTGTTGCCCTTCAGCTTTCAGGCCTTTACCTGCGATAAATGCAGCACCACCGTTAGAGAACTGAACAATAACTGGAGCGCGTACTTTAGCTGCCGCTTCAAGTACGGCGTTAATTGAATCAGTACCAACACAGTTCACAGCTGGCAATGCAAAGTTATTTTCTTTGGCAACCGCGAAAACTTTCTGTACATCATCACCAGTGATAACACCTGGTTTAACAAAATCAAAAATTTTAGACATGTGAAAAGGTCCTGTGGTGAACAGGCAGCCTACGCTGCCTGTTGTGTATGAACAAATTAATTACGCTTTAGCACGTTCTTCTAGCATCACAACGGCTGGGAGCTTTTTACCTTCAACAAATTCAAGGAAAGCACCGCCACCGGTAGAAATGTATGAAATCTTATCAGCGATACCGAATAAATCGATCGCCGCTAGGGTGTCACCACCACCAGCGATTGAGAAAGCGTCGCTGTCTGCAATAGCACGAGCAACGATTTCAGTTCCCTTACGGAAGTTAGGGAATTCGAATACGCCCACAGGGCCGTTCCAAAGAATGGTTTTCGCATTTTTCAGAATTTCAGCCAGACGTTCTGCGGATTCATCACCTAAGTCCAGAATTTGCTCATCATCTTTGATAGCGTTACTTGCTTTCAGTGTTGCTTCTGCAGTTTCTGAGAACTCGGTAGCCACGCGAACATCAGTTGGCACTGGGATTTGGCAGTTAGCCAGTAATTTTTTCGCTTCTGGGATCAGGTCCGCTTCATACAGTGAACGACCCACATTGTTGCCTTCTGCTGCGATGAAAGTATTCGCGATACCGCCACCCACAATCAGTTGGTCAGCGATTTTAGACAGGGAATCTAACACAGTCAGTTTAGTGGAAACTTTAGAACCACCTACGATAGCAACCATTGGACGCGCTGGGTTACCTAACGCTTTGCCTAATGCTTCTAATTCGTTGCTTAACAGAGGGCCTGCACACGCAACTGGTGAGAATTTAGCAACGCCGTGCGTTGACGCTTGAGCACGGTGAGCCGTACCGAATGCATCCATAACGTAGACATCACACAGTGCTGCATACTGTTTAGACAGCGTTTCGTCGTCTTTCTTCTCGCCTTTGTTAAAGCGCACGTTTTCTAAAACGACTAATTCGCCAGCGGCGATATCAACACCGTTCAGGTAGTCTTTAACTAAACGAACTGGGTTGTCTAATTTTTCTGCCAGATAGTCAACAACAGGTTGCAGTGAAAACTCTTCATTGTACTCACCTTCCGTCGGACGACCGAGGTGGGAAGTAACCATGACTTTAGCACCTTGTTTCAGTGCTAATTCAATTGTTGGTAATGAAGCACGGATACGTGCATCTGAAGTAACTTTACCGTCTTTAACAGGAACGTTTAGGTCCGAACGAATGAAAACGCGTTTACCCGCTAAGTCCAAATCGGTCATCTTAATTACAGACATGGTGAATCCTCTTGTTGATTCTCTATAAAGTTTTCATTAGCGACTGTGCGAGGTGGTCAATAGCGTATTTATCTATTGTGCCCCGCTGTCTGTCAGACGCCAATTAGTTTAAACCTGTTGCTGCCATCGCTAGAGTTGTATCTAGCATCCGGTTAGCAAACCCCCATTCGTTATCACACCAAACCAGGGTTTTGATTAAGTTCTTGCCGCTAACTCGTGTTTGCGTGCCATCAATAATCGCACTGTGCGGATCATGATTAAAATCCATCGAGACTAACGGTAGTTCAGTATAGTCTACTATACCACGAAAATGCCCATGCGCGGCGCTCTGTAATAGCTTGTTGACTTTATCAACACAAACATCCGCATCTACAGTGACGCTTAAGTCAATGGCAGTGACATTGGTGGTTGGAACGCGTACAGAAATCGCTTCGAAGCTGCCTTGGAATTTTGGAAAAATTCGTGTGATCCCCGCGGCCAATTTGGTATCGACAGGAATGATCGACTGACTCGCTGCCCGCGTTCTGCGTAAATCTTTATGGTAGGCGTCAATCACAGGTTGATCATTCATGGATGCATGAATGGTGGTGACTGTGCCCGACTCAATACCAAATGCATCATCCAACACTTTGATGACTGGAATAATACAGTTGGTGGTACAAGATGCATTGGAAACGATACTATCGCTTCTTTGTAGGCTGTCATGGTTGACGCCATACACAATGGTCGCATCGAGATCATCGGTTCCCGGATGGGAAAAGAGCACTTTTTTCGCGCCGGCTTGCAGATGTTTTAACCCATCTTCGCGAGAGCCGTAAACGCCCGTGCAATCTAACACCACATCCACACCTAACTCTTTCCAAGGTAGCTTGCTGATATCCGCTTGATGGAAAAGACGCATATTGTCATCTCCAACCTGTAGCTGGTCGCCATTGAGACGAACATCCCACGCAAAGCGTCCGTGACTTGAATCATACTTCAGCAAATGAGCGATACCTTCTGGTTCCGCTAATTCATTGACCGCAACAACGACAATCTCTGCCCGGCGACCTGATTCATATAACGCTCTGAGAACACTTCGACCAATTCGACCGAAGCCGTTTATTGCTACCCTGATTGCCATTCTACACCTTGTATCTGAGCAAAATCACACGGTTGCTAAGGATAACTGACTACCACCAACTCTACTGCTCATTTTAACTGTCAAACATCAAAAGTGTGCTTCACTCGACATTTTTAAAATTTATTTACATTATTTCAAATGCAACTGAAACGGTTCAGCTTATTGAGTTTTAGATTAAGGGATATATTTAGAGAACGCAATAGAAAAACAAGAAACGGTGCACAAAAAAACAACGCCCCAATACCAAACTTGATATTGAGGCGTAAATTAAGTTAATTCACTTTATTTTCAGAGGTGCGGCCGTTTATTCGGAACACACCTCAAGCAATTAAATGAATTATTTCAGCAGAGATTTCGCAGCTTTAACCGCGTTTTCAACCGTAATGCCGAACTCTTTGTACAGCTGATCAGCTGGTGCTGATTCACCGAATGAGTGCATACCGATGATAGCGCCATTCAGGCCAGTGTATTTGAACCAGTAATCTGCGATACCCGCTTCGATAGCCACACGAGCAGTTACGTTTGCAGGCAGAACTGCTTCACGGTAAGCCGCGTCTTGCTTGTCGAATGCATCTGTAGAAGGCATAGAAACCACGCGAACTTTACGACCTTCCGCAGTCAGTTGCTCAGCCGCTTTCACCGCTAATTCAACTTCAGAACCGGTTGCAATAAAGATCAGCTCAGGCGTACCTGCGCAATCTTTCAGGATATAAGCCCCTTTCTCGATATTTGCTAATTGCTCAGCGGTACGAGGTTGCTGTTCCAGATTTTGACGAGAGAAAATCAGTGCGCTTGGACCATCTTTACGCTCAATGGCATATTTCCATGCAACTGCAGATTCCACTTGGTCACATGGACGCCATGTGCTCATGTTTGGAGTCACACGCAGGCTTGCCAGTTGTTCTACTGGTTGGTGCGTTGGGCCATCTTCACCCAGACCGATAGAGTCATGGGTATAAACGAAGATGCTGCGAATTTTCATCAGCGCTGCCATACGTACCGCGTTACGTGCGTATTCAACGAACATTAAGAATGTTGCGCCGTAAGGGATGAAGCCACCGTGCAGAGCGATACCGTTCATGATAGCGGACATACCGAATTCACGAACACCGTAATGGATGTAGTTACCCGCTTTGTCTTCGTTCAGAGGTTTAGAGCCAGACCACATGGTTAAGTTACTTGGCGCTAAGTCCGCAGAACCGCCCATGAATTCTGGTAATACTTTACCGAATGCTTCTAACGCGTTTTGAGATGCTTTACGGCTTGCGATATTCGCAGGGTTTTGTTGCAGATTTTCAACGAATTTTTTCGCTTCTGCATCAAAGTTCGCTGGCAGTTCACCCGCCATACGACGTTCGAATTCTTTCGCTAATTCTGGATGTGCTTTTGCGTATGCCGCAAATTTTTCATTCCAAGAATGCTGTTTTTCTTTACCGGCTTCGCGCGCATCCCAAGCTTGGTAAATATCTGCTGGGATTTCGAATGGACCGAATTTCCAGCCCAGTGCTTCACGAGTTGCTGCGATTTCAGCATCACCTAAAGGTGCGCCGTGAACCGCTTCGGTGCCTGCTTTGTTTGGTGAACCAAAACCGATAACGGTTTTGCACATAATCAGCGTTGGTTTGTCTGATTGTTTGTGTGCTTCGTTCACTGCAGCGTTGATTTGGTCTGCATCGTGACCATCGATGTCACGGATAACGTGCCAGCCGTATGCTTCGAAACGTGCTGCGGTATCATCGGTAAACCAGCCTTCAACTTCACCATCGATAGAGATGCCGTTGTCATCGTAGAATGCGACCAGTTTATTTAATTTCAGGGTACCCGCTAATGAACACACTTCATGGGAGATACCTTCCATCATGCAGCCGTCACCCATGAACACATAGGTGTGGTGGTCGACAACGTCGTGGCCTGGGCGGTTAAATTGTGCCGCTAAAGTACGTTCTGCAATCGCAAAACCCACTGCGTTTGCAATACCTTGACCTAAAGGACCGGTCGTGGTTTCAACGCCTGGTGTATAACCATATTCTGGGTGACCCGGGGTTTTAGAATGTAATTGACGGAAGTTCTTTAACTCATCAATAGATAAGTCATAACCGGTCAGGTGCAGCAAGCTGTAAATCAGCATTGAACCGTGACCGTTAGACAGTACGAAGCGGTCGCGGTTAGCCCAATGTGGATCTGCTGGGTTATGATTCATATGGTTGCGCCAAAGAACTTCAGCAATATCAGCCATGCCCATTGGTGCGCCAGGGTGCCCTGATTTTGCTTTTTGAACCGCATCCATACTTAGAAAGCGGATAGCATTAGCAAGGGTTTTACGAGTCGTCATTAGTATACTCCAAGTAGGATAGAACGTACTTAAACCAATATTCACAACGCAATAGGGAATCATTGCGGTTTATAGAGTTAGCCTCAATAATTCGAGCCGCAGGTGCATAAAAGCTTATTAGACCTACCCACAACTTGAAGTTTGGCGATGAGACCCTACGAAACTAGCGCAATTTCATCCATACAGCAATTATTTGAAACAATATGACAGCAGACTGCGGATCTTTATCGCAACCGTCAAGCTGAATCCTTTCCATTGCGCAAAATATCCCTTTGAGTTCTTCGTTTTGCGCAATTGCCTAACCTTATTAAACCTGAGTTCACCACTTAGGATCAAGGTGATTTATGCTTCTTGAGTAATTAGCCGCAATATTAGTGATATTTGGCAAATTTTTTACTGGAAAACCCGCACAAAACAACAAGGGCGCTCATCTTTGCGCCCTTGTTTTCACATTGCTTTCTTTATAACGATTAACGTTCTGTCATCGCCTGTTTCATCCGCGTGATAGGCTTAATCAGGTAATCAAAGACGCTTTTCTCACCCGTTTTGATATCCACCGATGCCACCATACCCGGAATGATTTCCATTTTATGGTTATTTTTATCTAACAAATAATTGGTATCCGTTTCGACAAGAATTCGGTAGAACGTCTCATCCGGATTAAGCTTCAATTCACTACGGCGATTATCATTACTCAGCGTGTCAGGGCTGATTAATTTCACCACCCCATTTAAGCCACCATAAATAGCGTAATCATAGGCGGTCACTTTCACCACCACGGGCATTCCCGGTCTTAAAAAAGCCACATCTTGCGGACGAATATAAGCTTCTACCATCAATTTGTCATCGAGGGGAATAATCTCAAGGATGTCTTGCCCCGTATTCACTACGCCACCGATGGTATTGATCTTAATGTTTTTTACGATGCCGTGAACGGGCGCGCGGATCTCTGAGCGAGTGACAGGATCTTCACGCATGCTCATGGTCTCTTCCGCTTGATCCAGTTCCGATTCTACTTTCACCAACTCAGCGTTTGCTTCCGCAAGGTAGTTATTCATGCGTTCATTAATTTGCGTCGCTAATTCAACGGACTGTCTTTCCATTCGCAGGATTTCCACATTGGAAACTAACCCTTCTTTCGCCAATGGTTTAGTGATAGCGATTTCTCTGTCCAGTAACCCTTTGCTTTGGCGTAAGCCTGCAATAGCTTGATCACGCTGCGTTTTTTTCGCGTTATAAGCATTGGTTTCACGCACTACTAATTCTTGATCCGTTATCTTTGAAAAATCAGGAACTTCGTTGCGAGACTCCCCCTGTAAACGTGCTGAAATGGCTTCAAGGTTTTGCACTCGCGCTTGGCTTTCACGCAGTAATGCCATACTGCGCGCATCATCCAGTTTCAGTAAAATTTGCCCTTTCTCAACAATATCCCCCTCTTTGACGTACATCTCTTGGATATTGCCGGGATCGATACTTTGAATAACTTGCTCGCGGCTGCTTGGGATAATAGTTCCCTGCCCACGAATGATCTCTTCTAAGTTGCTGTTATAGGCCCAAACGATAAAAATCGTCAGTAACAGCGCCAGAAAGATAATAGGTAAAAACAGTAAGTTACTGCGCTCTTTTCTCATTACCGATTCTAAATCGTGAGAAAAGTCACTGGAAAAAGTGCGATGCTCTTTTGGCGCTTTACCATATTGATCCATTTTAAATCGCCCCTTCTTCTTTATTAATTACGTGTCTAACCTGTGAAACGACTCGCACTTGTGGCGCAGGTTGTGGAGCGGGTTTATCTGTCGTGACTGTGCCTGTGGTTTGCTCCGTTTGTCCTAACGCTTTTAAGACTTTTTGTTTCGGACCATCAAGTAAGATTTTGCCTTCATCCATCACGATAATGCGGTCAACTAAACGTAAAATTGGCAATTTATGGGTGACGACGATCAGCGTTTTGTCTTTCGTCCACGCTTCTAGCGCATCGAGCACCAGTTTTTCGGTATCCACATCAATGCCCGTGGTTGGCTCATCCAGCAACACCACATTTGGGTTGTGCAGGGTTAACTGCGCCAGTGCCACCATCTGTTTTTGTCCGCCTGAAAGCCCTAAACCATCTTCCCCTAGTGGCATATCAAGTCCGGCTGGATGCTGACGAATGATTTTATCGAGCTGGAAGCGCTTGAGTGCACGCACTAAATCGTCATCGCTGGAGTAACCATCAAGACGCGCCAAATCCAAGTTTTCACGCAGAGTTCCGAAGAATAAACGCGGCTTTTGCGTCAACATGCCGACTTTGCTTCTGAGGAAAATCGGGTCAATTTGGCGAATATCGAGATCATCTAAGCTGATATTCCCTTGCTGCTGTTCATATAGCCCGGTGAGTAATTTCAGTAATGTACTTTTCCCGCCACCAATTTTGCCGAGGATCGCGACTTTCTCTCCCGCTTTGATCTCTAAGTTAATGTTGTTTAATGCTGGCTGCCCATCTTTATTATATTGATAAGTCACATTGGCCAGTCGTAATGCGCCATTAACAGAAGTCGGTGAAATGTATTTTTTATGATCTTCGCGTTCGATAGGACGGCTAAAGATATTTCGCACGCCCGCTAATGCCATACGCGCAGATTGAAAACGTGTTGCC
Organism: Providencia sp. wls1914; assembly: GCF_009706645.1. Classification (NCBI taxonomy): domain Bacteria; kingdom Pseudomonadati; phylum Pseudomonadota; class Gammaproteobacteria; order Enterobacterales; family Morganellaceae; genus Providencia; species Providencia sp. wls1914. The sequence continues at coordinate 5,813 of NZ_WLUN01000017.1, read as the reverse complement.
AACCCTGCAATTTGCCCAAGCGGTGCTAACGCGCGACCGGATAAGATCACACTGGCGATCAGCGCCCCCATCGTAATACGCGAGTTCACATCGTTCGCGTGGATCAAATAAGTCCCTAAACACACTAACCCGACGGTATTCAGCTGCTGCATCGCCGCACTGAAGTTGACCATAAAGTTGGTCAGGTTACGCACGGCAATGGATGAAAATGCCGTTTTCTCTGTGAGCATTTCCCAGCGCTGTTGAGCCCAATTCACTGCATTATTCAGCTTTAAGGTTTCGATCCCTTCAATGGATTCCACCGCTAAGCCTTGGCGTTGAGACGTTTCTTTCATTGAGGCGTTGATCCCTTTCGCCAATGGCTTTTGGATCAAAAGACCCGCGATCACCACAATTGGGATAATGGTCAATGGCACCAATGCTAAGTAACCACCGATCATGCTGATCACGCCGATAAACAGTAAAATAAACGGCAGATCGACAAGGGCTAATAAGCTTGCGCTGGTCATAAATTCACGAATGGATTCGAAGTCACGCAAATTGTTCGCATACGATCCCGATGAGGCTGGACGCTTATCAAGGCGAATTCCCATCACGCGATGAAATAGCATGGCGCTGATCACGATGTCCGCTTTTTTCCCTGCGATATCTAATAGGTAAGATCGCAGCATTTTAGCGAGAAATTCAAAACCAATGGCCAGCACAACACCGATGGTCAGTACCCATAAGGTTTCGTAAGCTTGGTTCGGGATTACGCGGTCATACACGTTCATCACATACAGGGAGCTGATTAACGCTAATAAGTTGATCACAAATGATGCGATGATCACTTGGTAGTAATATTTTTTATAGCGCCAAATCACTTTCCAAAATCCGCTGGTTTCGTATTTATCAATTTCCGAACGGGTTTCTGAGCGAATATTGCGTTTAATAAACCAGCTATAGCCGTTGTAATTCACTGCCAGATCTTGCACGCTCAATGTCTGACGTAAGCCTTCTTCCGTTAAGATCTCAAAATGACGCCCATTTTCACCGTCTTCAATTTTGCTGATCACCACCGATTCATTGTTCCCCAAAAGTGCCAAAAAAGGCGCGGCAATCGTCGGGATCTTATGCAGATCGATTTCAATGATCTGGTTATCAAATTGATGGGAATTCAACACATTCACCAACGAGGCATAATCGAAAGACTTCGACTCAGTACGCTTGGTTTGTGCTAATAAAATTTCCGGTGAAAGGGTATAACCCAAACGCTTGGTAACTAATGATAGGTTATTAATAATATTCATAATTTATCTGGAAGCCAATTCTTGGTTCATCCATGCAGACATTTTTGCCTGCACACTGAGGTAATTGAGTGTCGCGTCGCGGAAGTCGTTCTGTAAGATAACAGCGCTGGTTTGAATGCTCGCCAGCTCGTTATACGCATCGAGCAAGTCAATCAAGCTGCGGCGGTTGATGGTGAACTGTTTTTCATAGTTACTGATCACCACTTTTTGCTCTGCGATATACGCCTTCGCAATGTTTCCTTGCTTTTCACTTTGCGCCATATTGATCGCCGCAGATTGGCTCATCTCTTTGATTTCGCGGAATGTCTTTTTAATACGTTCGTTCGCTGCGGACAGGGCGTACTCTTTCTGTGCTTGGCTGTAATAGCTCGCTTGATCGAAAATATTCCAAGAAACACGTAAGAACACTTCGCTATTATCTGGCGTTGCATTAACTTCTAAATTCAGTGCTGGCTTTCTCATGGCGCTAGCGACTTTAACTTCGGCATCAAGGCTTTGAGCATCGGCCACTTGGGCTTTGTAACTTGGGTTATTTTCTAGATTATCTTCTTGAAATTTAGCTAAAATCGCACCGCTAGTCGTGGCTCTAAATGGGTCAACAAATTGGTCAACGGTTAGCTGGCGCTGAGTCAAAATCGATAATTGGCTCAGGGCTAAGTTCAGGTTTCTCTCTGTTTCAGCGCGGCTCATTTCTACCTTTAAGGTGCGCGCTTTCACTTGCGTTAATTCGCTCATTCGACCGGAGTCATGCTGAACAATCGTGGTCAGTTGCTTTTCAATTTGGTGATGGCGAACGAGATTTTCATCAATCACATCAAGGGTTTCTTTGTGGCGTAAAACCTGCAAATAAAGCTGGCTGATGCGCACGCTGATATCTTCTTGAGAAAGAATATATTGGTTTTCATAGTAACTTTGCTTGGACTGTTCGCGGTCGACACCCGCTTCAATTCCGCCCCAAGCATAAATGTTCATGGTCGCTTTGGTACCAAGGTGAAACCCCGATTCCATCGCGTTACTTTCGTATTTGTGTTGCTGCGCAAGAGGCTGGGTTCCCATTAAACTGATGACAGGGTAATGCCCCGCTTCCGCTGCACTCACGTTGCTTTGTGCCGCTTGATAATTGGCATAAGCCTCTTGGACTTCTGGGGCATTATCGAGAGAATCTTTTAATAGGTTTTTTAATTCAACCACATCTGCCACAGCAGAAAGGGAAAGCATCTTCACGAAGAATAACGCTAAGATGCTATTAATTAGAGATTTCATAAAGTTGGCACAAAGTAAATAAAACTGGTGTTGGCGAAATAAAATATTGAGGGCTACCCATGGTAACCCTCAATAATTAGCCTTAAATAATGGCGCTCTGAGTTTCTTGTAATGCATCTAACGATGAATTCATGAAACCAGTAGAGTGACTTGATGTTGCATTGACATCGGTGTCTACTCCATGTAACTCCATTGCACTTTCTGGTGAGAACAATTTCAGCGCTGTTAAATCAGTATCATTTAAGCCTGTGTTGCCAGACTCTTTTAACTTACTGATATCCACTGTAATTGATGACTTACCGTTGGTACCGTCGTTATCAGTTAACGTCAGCGTAAAGGTCTCTTTTTCCATTCCTGTTGGGCGTGTTGCCCCCGGACGATAGGTTAAGTGACCGAAGTTTTTCTCGCCTAAAGAGATAGAGAGTAAACCACCCGCGTCTGTTTTGACTGCTAACTCACCCTGACCAAAATCAACCCACATACTCTTATCAAGGTTATCCGACGTAATTTTATTAGCTGTTGGATCATATTTGTACGTGTGGCCATCCACTTCAATGCTGATGGATTTCATGCCATCCGCACCGAAGCTCAGGGTTTCCTTGCCATCATTCGCTTTTGAGAAGCTACTTTCGATGGTGTTTTCGTTAGGAACATATTTGCTCAGGATGTTGCCTAAAGAGCTCATATCTTTCAGAACGATAACGTCGTTAGCATCGTTGTTTTCGCCTTTTTGACCATCAAAAGCGATTGGCTTGATAAACTCTTCACCTGTTTTGCCACCCACGCTATTGAGCATATCTTTACCAATACCAATCGCTACGGAACGAATACCTTTTTCCGTTAAGAAGGCCTTCCAGCTATCTTCACCTATGTCTGAATAAGGGCTACCCGGTACAAAACCATTTGGCGATATTGGTGCGATACCATTTCCAGCAGCAGGATCTTGGCTACTGCTTTGGTTACCAAAGTTCGGAATACCATCAGTAATCACAAACAATGTGTTATCTAGTTTTCCATTAATATCTTTTGCATCAATCGGTTCCATGCCACTACTGGATGTTTTTTGGAAAATACTAATCACCTGCTGCAATGCCGCATCATAGTTAGTATCTACACCGATAACATGCCAGTCTGGGCGTAGCGCCTGAGCACCACGTAAGCCTTCAATAATTTGTTTCGCTTCAGAGATGGTACACCAGTATGGTTGATCCATCGGGTAACCCTGCGCTCCACCAATTGCCGATGCTTTCTTAGCAAAACCATTAATGCTAACGCGCACTTCTCCTGCATCTGCACTGTTTAAACGCTCTTCGTAACTATTTAACACACTGTCAATTGAATCTAACGCAGCGTCATATCGCGTTTTCATTCCTGATGAATTACTATTTTGAATACCGCTGTCATCCATCCCCATACTACTGGATAGATCTAACGAAATTATCAGGTTAGCGTAGAATGTATTCTCTGTTGGCGGTTCTACTGATAACTCAACATTCGAGGCCTCAGGCTTATCATCATGAACCACGATTTCAGTTTTCACTTCATCGGTGCCATTTTTCACACCAAACTCAATATTCAGAGAATCTTTGCCTGCTGGGTGATCGACAAGGCCTTTTAGATTAACTTCATAATTAACCTTTGTGCTGCCATCTACGGTTGGGGTATCTGTCACTTTAACGGAAATCACTTCTTTTCCATTTGGTGTTTTACCCACAAAACCATTATCAATCGGTTCCCATGAAATAGGCTCCCCGCCTGAAGTCAGCTTGGTTGTCGGCTCAATAATCTTAATATCGCTTGGAGTTGTTGGTTTATCCGTTGGGTTGGATAACTCAATAACGCCATGCACAGTCACTGGCGATTTATCACCCGCGGTTCCATCCGTTCTTAAGCCTTTCTCGAAGACTTCGGTCGGTGTCGTCTGCGTTGGTGTGATATCAATAGTGACAGTGGCTGTATTTGAGATACTGCCATCCTTATCTTTTACGGTATAAGTAATGGTATCTTGGCCTGTTGCACCCGGTTTTGGTGTATAAATCAGTTTGCCATCTGCATCAAACGTCGCGGTACCTTTGCTGCCATTCTTTTCGATATGCAGGGTTGATTTATCCAACTCTCCATCAGGATCTTTGTCATTAATCAACACATCAATAACGGTCGGAACACCTTGCTTAGTTTGACCATGATCATCACCAGCAACCGGTGGCTCATTGATTGCGATGGTCACGGTTGCTTTATTGGAAATATTACCGTTAGCATCCTTCACTGTGTAAGTGATGGTGTCCGTACCCTTCGCATCTGCATTCGGGGTGTACACCAATTTGCCGTTCACAATACTCACGGTACCTTGTGATGGCTGCTCAACAACGGCTAACGTATTTGGATCGATATCATTATCTAAGTCAGTATCATTACCGAGTACATCAATCTCAACAGGTGTCGCTTTGTTGGTTTTTGCTGAATCGTCTTTCGCCACTGGTGCCGCGTCGATATCTACTGTCACCGTTGCTTCGTTGGAGACGTTACCGTTCTTATCGAACACTTGGTACGTAATGGTATCCGTACCCACTTCGCCGGCATTCGGGGTATAAACTAGCTTGCCATCAACAATGGTCGCGGTGCCTTTGTTGCCGTTGGTTTTGATCACCAGTGTGCTTGGGTCGATATCTTTGTCTAAATCGGTGTCATTCGCTAACACGTCGATGGTCACGGGTACCGATTCTTTGGTTGCCGCTTTATCATCGATAGCCACTGGCGCCGCATCAATGTCGATGGTCACGGTGGCGATATTGGAGACGTTACCGTTACTGTCTTTGACTTGGTAGGTGATGGTATCTTGACCCACTTCGCCCGCGTTTGGCGTGTACACCAACTTACCGTTAACAAATTCTGCCGTCCCTTTGCTACCGTTGGTTTTGATCTCCAGCGTGCTTGGGTTGATGTCGTTGTCTAAGTCGGTGTCGTTCGCCAACACATCGATGGTTACTGCCACCGATTCTTTGGTAGTCGCTTTATCATCGATAGCCACTGGCGCCGCGTCGATGTCGATGGTCACAGTGGCGACATTGGAGACGTTGCCCTTGCTGTCTTTGACTTGGTACGTGATGGTATCCGTGCCCACTTCACCTTTGTTTGGCGTGTACACCAACTTACCGTTAACAAATTCTGCCGTCCCTTTGCTGCCGTTGGTTTTGATCACCAGCGTGCTTGGGTTGATGTCGTTGTCTAAGTCGGTGTCGTTCGCCAACACATCGATGGTTA